>DAIOEN010000016.1:11285-58033 GCA_036746235.1 Vulcanimicrobiota bacterium
ATTTTGAATGTAATTATTCTCTTTTAAAGGCTGAAGATTCGGAAATAAACTAGGAAAGGTCTACCCTAATTATATATCCATAGGAGATATGCCAAATACTGAATTCATATTTGCTGCCTATTTAATTGATGAAGAGAAAAATATAACATACTGGGACAATAATTTTGAATGTAATTATTCTCTTTTAAAGGCTGAAGATTCGGAAATAAACTAGGACTGGAATTTCTGGGATTTCTGGGATTAACAGGAAGATAACAGAGATATTTAATCCCTGTCTAATCCTGTAATCCCTGTCTAATCCTGTCCATTCCTGTCCAGAGATGCGAAGAGACAATCCAGCATTTCTATGCTGTAAATGGCATCTTCCTGTTTGAATTCTCCTGCAAGAGTAAGAAAAGTACTGTTTGTAGCTATTGAATAACCGGATGAAGCAGCATTGGACTCTGATGTGCTGCTTTTCTGAGCATAAAACAGAGCGGCATTATAAAGATCTTTGGCTGTCCTTGCCAGAACCTGCCTGGTGAAAATTAAAACATTATTCCTGTTTTTAGGAGTAACTTCAAATTTTATCTTATCGAAGCCTGCATAATTACCTTCATCATCAAAAAGAGATTCATAGAAGAATTCTAATATTTCATCACTTTCTTTTCCTGTTTCTTTACCGAAATTCAAAGCTTCTATCTGTTTATCCATTTTATCAAATTTTTTCATTATTGCCGTTAACTGTTTATATGCTTCTTCATTTGATATTTTTTTTTCGTCGATCTTTTTTATAATTGATTTTATCTGACCTGAATAAAGTTTTACCTCATCATAGTAAGCTTTCATTTTCTCTTCTTCAGTTCTGTTATCACATCCGAATATTATCAATGGTATAAATAGTAGTATATATGGTATAAATTTTTTGATTAACATAAAATTTTTTCCTTTTTAAGTGAGTAGTGAGTTATTTCACTCACTACTCACTACTCACTAATATGCTTTTGAAAAAATAACTTTTATAATGGAAGGCTTTCCGCAGCAAATACAGTTCCCCGGTTCTTCTGTTCCGTCCATTGGTAGAGATCTGATTGTAGCTTTCGTATCTTCTTTAATCTTTTCTTCACATTCAGACCCTTTACACCATCCGGCTCTTACAAAAGCCTCATCTTTTTCATAAAGGTTTTTAAAATCAGTATAATTATCTATATTAACAGTATTTTCTTCTCTGAATTTCCTGTGTTTTTCCAGAAGTGTTTTCTGAATATCCACCAGTAACTCATCTATAGAAGAGTGTACATTATTTATAGATACTGTCGATTTTGTTCCAATATCTCTTCTTGCAAGCACTACCTGACCTTTTGCGAGATCCTTCGGTCCTAATTCTACCCTGACAGGTACGCCTTTTTTCTCCCATTCAAAGAATTTGGCACCCGGTTTTTCAGTATCTCTGTCATCTATTTTGACTGTATATTTATTTCCGAGCTCATCTTTTATCTTTTTACATACCTCCATAACCTGTGACATTTCTTCAAGAGTTTTATAGATAGGAACTATGACGACATGAAGAGGTGCTATTTTAGGAGGCAGAACCAGTCCGTTGTCATCACTGTGAGACATAATAAGGGCGCCTATGAGTCTTGTACTTACACCCCAGCTTGTCTGCCAGGCATATTCAAGCTGTCCCTGTTTGTTCTGGTATTGAATATTGAAGACCTTTGCAAAATTCTGCCCCAGATTATGAGATGTTCCTGCCTGAAGTGCCTTTTTGTCCTGCATCATTGCTTCAATCGAATAGGTTCTCAGGGCTCCGGCAAACTTCTCACTTTCCGATTTCAATCCTTTAATGACAGACATGGCCATATAATCTTCCACACAGGCCCTGTAGACTTCCAGCATACGAAGAGTTTCTTCTTCTGCTTCCTCATGAGTGGCATGAACTGTATGGCCTTCCTGCCATAAAAACTCGGTAGTTCTCAGGAAAAGCCTTGTTCTCATTTCCCATCTGACTACATTCGCCCACTGATTATAAAGCAGTGGAAGGTCTCTGTAAGATTTAACCCATTTTGCATAGGTACTGCAAATTACTGTTTCAGAAGTAGGTCTTACGATGAGGTTTTCCTCCAGTTTTTTACCTCCTGCATGGGTTACTACTGCCAGTTGAGGTGCAAAACCTTCTACATGATCCGCTTCTTTTTTTAGAAAACTTTCAGGTATGAATAACGGGAAATAGAGGTTTTCGTGACCCGTTTCTTTAAACATTTTATCAAGTACATTTCTTATATTTTCCCATATGGCATAACCGTAAGGTTTTATAACCATACAGCCCTTAACGGCAGAATGTTCCGCAAGATCTGCCTGTGCTATAATATCTGTGTACCATTTGGAATAATCTTCACTTCTTTTTGTAATACCTTTCACTTTTATTGACTCCTTCCATTGACAGACCGGGATGTTCAGGATTTAAGGATTTATATGAAAATAATGGAAGCTTATGCTTCACTGTTTGCTAATTCTCATATTTAGTTGTGACCACTCCTGTCATGCCTCTTAACAGGATTACCGGTACCTTATATTAATCATTAAATACTTTTTATCCGGGTTTGCCTTTATAATTGTTATATAATACTAAATGAAATGAATTTTTGCAAGGTTTTGAAAATGAAAGAGTCACAAAAAATAAAGGGGAGTTGTTTTTTTATATTCTTTTTCCGTAACAAGTAATTTATAATTTTTTATACCTGTAGCTTTGGAAATTTTTTTAATTATTTGAAGAACGTCTCCTTCTTCCCTGCCGTGAATCATACTGTATAAATTATAAGAAAGATCCGGTAGTTCCGGTCTTATATAGCAGTGTGAAACCTCACGGAAATCTGCTATTAAAGAACCGGTTTCTTCGAGTTTTTCCTGTGGTACCTGCCATAAAACCATAATATTTTCTTTATATCCTGCTTTATTATGTTTTATTCTTGCGCCAAATCTTCTTATTATGCCTTTTTCCTTAAATGCCCTGAGTCTGTCTATCAATTCGTCTTCCGTAATTCCTACTTTATCGGCTATTTCCAGGAAAGGTTTCGAACATAAAGGAATTCCATATTGAATTTCTCGTATAATATTTTTGTCTTTTTCTGTCAGTGTTTCCATAATTATTTTCTCCTGCTTAAAAAAATAATGTTATTTATCATCCTGGTAATCCCATAAATTCGGAAAATCCCTGTCAAAAATCAAAACTCACTTTTATTTTAAACATTTTTTCTGCAGGCAGATTATATATATCATTTATACCTGTTCTGCTTTTGATTTCTTCTATAATTCTGTTTATCTCCTCATTTGATTGACATATCAGAGTAAACCAGAGATTATATTCATGATATCTTCCATAGTTATGAGTAACCTGATAATAGGAATTTATTATTTCAACTGTTTCTGTTAATTTTTCCACCGGCACTTTCATTGTTACAAGAGTACTTTTATATCCCAGATCTTTACTTGAAAAAACCGGCCCTATTTCTCTTATAATTTTTTTTTCTTTAAGCTCTTTTATTCTCTTTATCAATTCTTTTTGAGTAATACCAGTAGTATTGGCCAGTTCTTTATAAGGAGTTCTGCTTATTGGAAAATCATTCTGTATTGAATTTAGTATTTTTTTATCCGTTTCATCCATAATAGTTTAATTCTACAATTATTTTTTAAATCCTTTTATTGTTTTGTACGTTGGGTTATATTTTGGTTTTATTTTTGTAAAAACAACTGAAACCGTAACAAAATATAACATAAAAAAACAAGACAGGGAAGAACATAACTTATTAGAATTTAGAGGATTTTCGTTATAATATTATAAATCCGGTCTCGGATGAAGTCATGGAGAGGAGGCTTATATTTCTTTTTCCTTTAGAGCCTATCCGAAAAGTAATATTTATTTACACCCAGAAAGACATTTGATGACTTTTCGGATAGGCTCTTAGTATACTCTAAAGTATTATACTCTAAAGTATACTAACAGTCTATTTTTGTCTAACTGCTTTTGGGCATAAAGGCAAGAATTCTCTGAGCAAGAGAAGATAACGGAAGTGACTGGAGCCATATTCTTCCTGTACCGCTGAGGGTTGCCAGGTAAAGTCCTTCTCCTCCGAAGAACATAGATTTCAGGTTTCCCGCCCTTTCAATATCATATTGAAGGCCCGGTTCAAAAGCTACAATACATCCTGTATCTATGGACATTTTTTCATTATTAAGTCTTTTTTCTACAATAGCTCCTCCTGCATGGAGGAATGCCATGCCGTCACCGCGCAATTTCTGAAGGATAAATCCCTGTCCTCCCCAGAAACCTGCACCGAATTTTTTTGTCCATGCTATAGTGATTTCAGTTCCGAGAGCTGCACATAGAAAGGCATCCTTCTGGCAGAGAAGTTCTCCCCCCGGAATATCCGCAAGATTAACAGGAACAATCTTTCCGGGATAGGGAGCGGCGAAGGAAACTCTCTTTTTCCCCTGGCCATTGTTTTTAAAATGAGTCATAAACACTGACTCTCCGGTTAACATTCTCTGGCCGGCAGAGAAAAGTTTCCCGAAAAACCCCTGGTCTGGCTTTGAACCATCTCCCATTGTAGTTTCAAAACCTATACCGTCTTCCATGTAAAGCATTGCTCCTGCTTCTGCAACAACAACTTCGCCCGGATCAAGCTCTACCTCAACAAACTGCAGATCTGAACCGAAGATCTGATAATCAATTTCATGGCATTTCATTTTAATCTCCCCTTCTGTATAATATTTTCGTCATTTATAATTATTTATTTTAGGAAAAATATAAAGGCAGGATATTCTACTTATAAACGTCGAATATGATAAAATTCTCTTATTTGATATAAAAACCTTTTTTTATGAAAAAGCTATTAGGATTTCAACGTAGAAGGAGTTTCTATTCTCAAAAGAGAAATATGTTTTTACTGAAGTGAGCATAAATAATTAATAGTTAAAATCGTGAAGAGTGAAGGGTGGAGAGTGAAGAGAAAGAGGTTTTATTCGGTATTAATGCTCAGATCAATAATAAAATAAGAACGGTCTACTCTCAAAAGAGAAATATGTTTTTAATAAAATAAGGAGGAATTTTAATGAGTATAGAATCCGCAAAATTATATATAGAGAAAATAAAGACAGATAAAGAGTTTGCAAGAAAAGTAATGGAGTGTAAAGATGCAGAGACCCGTACGGCCTTTGTGAAAGGAGCAGGTTTTGACTTTACCGTTAATGAACTGAAGGAAGAAACATCAGAATTGGCTGATAGTGACATAGAATTTATATCAGGCGGAGGTTCCAGTAAGTGCTGCACACCCTTTATGGAGTTTATTCAATAAGTTTTTTTAACACCATACAGAGGAAAGGTCAGAGTAAATCTTTATGAAGATTACAATTCTTTGTAATAACAGTGTAAAAACATTCTGCCCATGTATGGCAGAACATGGTTTTTCAGCCTTCATAGAAACAGATTACGGAAATTTTTTGTTTGATACAGGAAAAGGTATCGGTATCATTGAGAATGCGCTCATGCTGAATAAAGATTTATATACTATAAAAGCTTTAATTCTCAGTCATGGCCACCACGATCATTGCGGTGGTATGGAAAAATTATTGAAATATATAAACAGGCCTTTACCGGTTTATGCTCACCCATCCATATTTTCCGTAAGATATAGTTCAAAAGGTCAAAAAAAATCATTTGCCGGGATCCCTTTCAGACGGGAATATCTTGAATCCCTTGGAGCTGAATTCAAGATGATTACGGAATTCACACAGATAGCCGAAGGTTTATATATTACAGGTGAAGTAAAAAGAAAAAATTCATTTGAAATGCCGGAAAGAAATCTACTGGCCTTGTCGGGAAACACCGGAAAATTAGAAACAGATCCCCTGCTGGATGATTATTCCCTTGCAATCAATACAAAAGAAGGAATTGTTCTGCTTCTGGGCTGCGCCCATGCCGGTCTGGTTAATATAATGGATCATGTATCGAAAAAGCTTGATATTGACAGAATTTATGCGGTAACAGGCGGAACTCATCTGGCAGATGCCGACACTATGAGAATCGAAAAAACTATTGAAGCATTAAATAAATATAAGGTGCAAAAAATCGGTGCCTGTCACTGTACAGGGCCGGAAAAAGAAGCTCTTCTGAAAGCGGCACTGGGCAACAGTTTTTTCTTTGCCCAGGTCGGGTGCGAAATTATCATATCTCATACATAGCCTCAATGGTTTATTCTTGATTTATTTTTATTCTGACCAGATTTTCAGACACTTTATTTCTCATTTGGAAAAAACTAAAAATGCTCTTTAGACAGACGGCTGATAAAATCACATTCCTTTCTGAAAAGTTCTTTACAGGTATGTATGGTATCTGAAAATTCCATATTAATATCTGAGTTGCTTTCATAAGCCGGCCAGTCAGTAAGACCATCACTGTTGGGATTACCGGTTCTGGCAAAATTCACCCAGTAGTCCATCATTTTACCGGAAAGCCACATGTCTGTATCGTCATAACCGTCTGATTTATTCATATTTCCGAAAATATACGCCAGTTCTACGCCATGATGAACTCCAAGTTTTCGTGCCATAGATGTTCCCGGCAGCCGGGTAAACTGATAAAGATAGGCCCTGGATTTCTTATATTCCATAGATTGAGCCACAAATCTGGCAGGCTGCGCATTGGCTGCCACAGTCAGAAGCTTATCCAGTGCAGAGGCCACATCTTCTGTACCGGATACAGGAAAAATATTGAAGGCTTCCCCGTAATGGATACCAAATCTGGATTTCAAAAAAGATTTATATTTTTCAACAGATAAATCTGTTTTATCACCAAGATAAATATTACCTTCATTCAGAGTGGTCCCGACTATGATCGGCACATCATGCTGCTGTCCTTTTGAATATGCGGTAACGGGGTTTTTCGGTAAAACCCATCCGTCAAATACAGGAGCAAAAAAAAGCCTTTCGTCATCAAATATGTCTGTTTTACAATCAGATGCCTCCAGTATTTCCTCTGCAGATTTTGCACGCATGGCAGCCAGTATATTCTCTCCCTTATCACAGCCAAGTTTCACAGCCAGCTTCTCCCCCATTCTGGCAACATTTTCCATATTGCCGTTAAAGTTCGGACTCAGATACTCGGAGCCAATTACAGGCCCTCCGCTTTCTGCTATGGCTCTATGAAAAAGCCCTTCAGACAGAGGGCTGATCATAAGGAGTGTAATAGACCTTGAGCCGGCAGACTGGCCGAATACTGTTACATTGTCAGGATCTCCTCCGAATAAGGCAATATTTTTCTTGACCCATTTCAGTGCAGCAATCTGATCGAGAAGACCGTAGTTTCCCGAAGTTCCATGAGCAGATTCCTCGGACAGAAGGGGATGAACCAGAAATCCGAATGGGCCGAGGCGGTAATTAATGGTTACTACCACCACGCCTTTTCTCGCAAGATTTGTACCGTCATATTCAGGAAGAGAACCGGAACCGAAATTAAATCCACCACCGTGAATCCATACCATTACAGGTAATTTTTCATCACAGTTTTTCGCAGTGGTCCAGACATTCAGATAAAGGCAGTCTTCACTGAAATCACCTGTATCTTTCTGGCCCGGCTGGGGGCATGACGGGCCAGGTAAAGTGCATGGTCTCACCTCTGTCCAGGGAACAGGAGTCTGCGGAGGTTTCCATCTCAGTTCTCCTGCAGGGGGGGCACCATAAGGGATTCCGGAAAATTTATAAACTCCATTCTCGACATACCCTGTTACCGGCCCGCTGTCGATTCGAATAATTTCAAAATTTTTCTCACTGGCAAAGATTGAAACCGCCATGAGCAGAAATAATACAAATATTGTAATCGCTTTAATTATCTTCATGTGTTTTTGCTCCTATACTATTGAATGAATAATCTCATAGAACTTCTCAACCAGCATCGGCTCTTCTGATTATCGGTAAGCTGTACTGTATCCGTATGGTTCGGTTTATCGGTGTACATTATCCACTTCCATGACCTTTCCGATAGTATCAAATCCGTTTGCGAAACATCAAAAAAATTATAGACCCAGTAATTGTGACTTTCACCGTCTGTTCCTTTTTCTCCATAGACAAACCATGTATGAATAATCGTACATTTTCCGTTACCTGACAAGTCCACTAAATCTTCCGGGCCAAAGCCCATAGTATAAAGAGTCTGTATGCTATAGTCTCCTGAACGGGAAAATACAAATATTACATAACAGTATTCACTTGCGAGACCGCAGCCTGTCCCGCCGAAAATACATATATAATCACTGATTCCGTCACCGTTTAAATCGCATCTGTAGGCTTCATTAAGATATGGAGAATAGATTGTCGCCGGAAGGTCAAATGAAGCCAGTTCTTTTCCGCTTCGGCTTATTTTCAAGAGAGGATTTTCCTTTGATCTGTCAAGCTTTATTTCAAACTGTCCCTTACTTTGAAAAAGATCATATTCGTTGTGGCCGTCTGATTTTGCTGTAAAAGTAATCAGCGGATAAGGTTTGACGCCATCGCCTGCAGAATATGGCTCATAACCCGGACTGTAGCCACCGTTATAGGCCATTAATGGCTGAGAAATAAAAATAAAAGAAATCAATGCCAGCAATAAAAACTTCATCATAGTACCTCCTCCAGTTATCTGAGCTTATTTGTATATAAAACCATAAATATCTTTTAATTACAAGATGGTTATAATAACTCTTCGTTAAAAAAAGGAAAAACATATAATTTGTAGAAACTTTCTTATCCAGTTAACGGAAAAACATAAAAAAACTCGGAAAAGAGAGGTCAAAGATTGAATATATTGAAAAGAATGATATCCTTTTTTATATCAGAAAAGTCTTCTTATAAAGAAGTTTCTGATGTGGCAGAACAGATAGAAGAACATAAATTCTGTCCTTACTGTGTCAACTGCGAACTCACAGAGAAAAAATACGGCACAGTAACCATATATATCTGTGATCAGTGCTGTGGTTTTTTCCTGCACAGTCACGATCTGAATTATTTTCTCGAGCCGAAAGCAGAACAGGATTGGTCATGGCTTTTCTGGAATTATGAACATACAGAATACACCTTCAACCGTTCGGAAGAAAACAGAAAATGTCCTTTATGTCCGGCCTTTATGGATAATACGCAGCATTCGTCAGGCATATGGATTGATTACTGTCCCCGTGGTCATGGCATCTGGCTTGACGGAGGAGAAATAAAGCTTATAAAAGATTGCAAATAATCCTGTAACAACATTACGAGAATTATAATAAAAGCTTATTCCCTGTCTCATGCAAATATAAATATTTACCAAGTGATATAATAACTTTCTTCTTTCCTATATTAAACCCGCATCTAAACCTAATAAGCAACCTCAACCATGTTAGACGTAATACACTTACAAAGGTCCATAGGACAAAAGCTAAAAGCGCCCCCTTTCAGGCTTTCCAGCTGTTCATCCGTCAACTCACTCCTATAAGCTTTTAACTCCTCAAGGGTAAAATCGAACCCTGCCTTCTTCACAAAAGCCTTCCTCATCTCTGCATCTTTACATGATACCACTTCTTTTGCAAAGTCCTCATCATTATTCATTCTCTCTACAAATTCTTTTGCACTTTCTAAACTCATAATAACAGCCTCCTTATAGTATCTTAATAATTATTACTTCAACAGGTGAATCTGTAAATCCTTCCACTTATACTCAGGAAAATAGTCAAAGAACTCTCCACTCTTGATAAACTCAATAAATTCTTTAGCTTCTTCCGGCTTTGGATTGGACTTTGCCTCTAAAAAAACTATTTTTTCGGGATAAAGGGCTATAACATCAAATTCTCTCTGAGATGAATTGTCTTCAGGGTTATAGACTTTATTCTACTGTTAAGCCCTGTATCATTAACTGAGTTTGTGCAACTAAAAACTCTAAATTATCAACTCTTTCTTCGACAACTGTCATAATTTATCACCTACATTAAAACTACGGCAAATCGGTTATTGTAATAAGCAGAAGAAAAAGCATGTAAAAAGAAGAAAAAGCATGTAAAAAGTCGAAGATTAAAAAACGATTTTTTGTAGAAATTATTAAATAATAACTGATATTATATAATAAAGAAATTAATGTTATAATATAGATATAAGCAATTACTATTTAAAAAGCTATCAAAAAATTGGGCTGATAACCTTTACAGGTAAAGTGAGGTATATGACTAGAGACAGGGTGTTATTTTGCAGGGAAACCTTAATGGAATTAATTCTTGCAATATTGATAGGAATAATAGTATATATAATAACAGTATTAATAAAATATTCTGTTTTAGATCCTCTGTTACTCGCTATTATAACAGGAATTATAATCAGAACAATAACAGGTAAAAAAGGCAATCGTGCTTCAAATCTCCCTTCCCTTATCTTTATACCTTTCGGAATAATTTTTTATGCGGCAAAAAATTTAAATTTTATAAAGTTCGCAAAAGTAGAGACAGGTATGATTATACTTTTACTGGTTATAATACTGGTATATTTTACTGTAATATTAATACTGGGAAAATTGTTACATCAAAAAAAACAGATAACCTATCTCACGGCAACAGGCTCTGCCATATGCGGAGCTTCAGCTATTACAATTACTTCTCCTGCAGTGGAAGCAGAAGCAGATGATGTATCAATATCGTTATTATCCGTAGCTCTTGCTGCTTTTGTCGGTTTATTTGTTATGCTCCCCTTCCTCGGTATATTATTTGATATAACCAATAAAGTTTATTGTCTGTTATCTGCATCAGTATTGCAGTTTACCGGTTTCGTAAAGGTTGCTGCCACCAGCATACATTATTTAAAAACAGATATAGGCCGGGAAGATTTATTATCTCTTGCCCTATCAGTAAAAGCTGTAAAATATCTCGGATTACTCATAGCAATACCGCTTTTTGCCAGTATGACAAAGAAAAAACTTTATATACCCTGGTTTTTATGGGCTTTTCTTTTTTCAGGAATCATTTTTACATGGGTTTACTCTGTTAATAAAATTTTCTATGAATATATGATAAACTTTATAGAGCCTGTATATAATATTTCCTGGTCCATCGCTATGGCTTCAATAGGGTTAAACGCCGATACAAGGGCATTATTAAGCAACAATGGGACAAAAGCTCTCGTTATGGCTTTTGCAGGTTTTATTGCTGCAACCGGGACTTTTTTTGCAGGTCTTTACATTATGCACTTATTTTAGGAAAAATACATAGGAAAAATACATGGATAAAAAATACATGCAGACAAGTCTGAAAAATAACATTATAATAGCTTTTTTACTGATTATAATAGTATGGGGAGTATCTATAACAGCTCTTTTTCAACATGTAATGGAAACAGCTCTGGTTGCACAGGGTCTGGAAAGTATGATTATTCAAAAAATCTGTAGAAATGTTATCTTTATCAGTACAGGAATTACTATGGCAGGTATTTTTACAGGACTCATCATTGCCATTATAATCTCAACAAATATTACAAAGCCTTTAAAATTATTAAACAAAGCAGTAGAAAAAATTAGTGATGGAGATTTTAATGTAAAGGTAAATATAGAAACAGAAGATGAATTAGGCAATTTAGCTGACTGTTTCAATAAAATGGCAGAGAATCTCCAGAAAACAACTGTTTCAATGAAAGAATTTAACAGGATTGCTATAGAAGCAGAGACAGCCAGTAAGGCAAAAAGTGATTTTCTTGCCAATATAAGTCATGAAATACGTACTCCTATGAACGGTATAATTGGCATGACAGAATTACTGCTGGACACAGATCTATCAGATGAACAAAAAGAATTTGCCATGACAGTAAAATTATCTGCCGAATCACTTATGAAGCTTATAAATGATCTTCTTGATTTCTCAAAAATCGAAGCAGGTAAAATGGATATTGAAATAGTTGATTTCGATCTCAGAGTGATGGTAGAAAATACTCTGGATATACTGATAGTAAAGGCAGATGAAAAGAGACTTGAACTGGCATGTTTAATAGATAATAATGTCATTTCATCTGTAAGAGGTGATCCCGGGAGAATTCGTCAGGTATTACTAAATATCACAGGTAATGCCATTAAATTTACCGAAAAAGGAGAAATATTGATAAAGGTTATACAGGAAGAAGAACTTGAAAATACTGTTAAATTACGTTTTTCAGTAAGTGATACAGGTATAGGCATTTCTCCTGATAATATAAATAAATTATTCAAATCATTTTCTCAGATCGATAGTTCTACAACAAGAAAGTACGAAGGAACAGGCCTTGGACTTGCTATATCAAAAAAATTTGTAGAGATGATGGGTGGACTCATAGGAGTGGAAAGTAAAGAAGGTGAGGGTTCAACTTTCTGGTTTACACTTCCTTTAAGAAAACAGGAAAATAATTCAAAAGCAATAACAATATCTAAAGATCTGGAAGGTATAAAGATATTAATAGTAGACGATAATAAAACAAATCTTTGTATATTGAGAGAGCATCTTAACAGGTTCGGATGTATTACAGAAGAGGCTTCAAATAGTGTTGAAGCATTATCGTTAATAAAAAAAAGGGAGGAAGAAAAAAATCCTTTTCAGATTGCTATTATTGACATAATGCATGACACGGATGGCCTGACACTTGGTAAAACAATCAAAGAAAATTCTATTTCCAGTAACATTATACCTGTTATGCTGACATCACGAACAGGAGATTCCAGGCTTATGAAAGACGAAGGTTTCTCTGTTTATCTCCATAAGCCTGTAAAATCAAAACAACTTCAAAACTGTCTCGAACGTTTACTGGATGGTAAAAAGGAAATTCCATCACAGATAATTACCGGATACGGTATAAGAGACGTAAAAAAGCAGAATTTTAGAATCCTTCTGGCTGAAGACAATATTACAAATCAGAAAATAATGTTAAAAATACTGGAAAGAGCCGGTTACACAGTAGATGCAGTTACAACAGGAAAAGAAGTTCTGCATTTAATAAAATATATTACCTATGATCTTATATTTATGGATATTCAGATGCCGGAAATGGACGGATTTACTGCGACTTCAATTATAAGAAAAGAGGAAAAAGAAAAAAATAAACACATGCCGATTATAGCAATGACAGCTCATGCTATGAAAGGTGACAGGGAACGATGTATAGCAGCAGGTATGGATAATTACATATCAAAACCGGTGCAAAAGGAAGAAATTTTTAAGATTCTCAACACTTTTATTGAGAGAGAAGTATCATCATTAAAAAAAGAAATTTCAGATAAAGAATTTTTTTTCTCTACTACAGGTGAAATAGAAAAAAAAATATTAAATAAAAAAATTTATGATAGAAAAACTTTTTTCTGTCGTATAGATGAAGATGAAGAATTTGAAAAAGAAATGTTGAATACAGTTATAGAGATGGTACCTGTTCATATTGAGTACATAAGAAAAGCTATGGATAATGAAGATCTGACTGGTGTAATATATCATGTTCATACAATTAAAGGTATGGCTGCAAGTATTAATGCGGAATCCCTTGCCAATATGGCAGTAGAATTTGAAAATTTATGTAAAAAGGGATATATAGAAAAAAAATTCTTAGAAAAATTGAATGAAGAACTGGAAAAATTGAAATTATTTATTTACAATCATATAATTGATAAGAAAACATTAAATGGAGAAAAAATATTACGGAAAGATTGAAAATACGCTTCTATATTCTTTTTAATTTTCCCCGGTCAAATCAATAAAATCTTCTATTTACAGTTTTCCTGCTCGATATTTGTTATATAATATAAGAAATTGAAGAGTTTAATAGTTTTTTCGTTATAGAGAACAAAGGGTTCTTCTTCTGATTGATTATCGGCATAAAGATATGTATCAATTTCTCTGTTCATGTATATTCTCCTTACCCAATTTATATAAAAATAAAACAGGTAAAAAGTTTTTATACAAACATCTTCACCTGTTTTATTTTACATAAAATTCTACATAAAGATTTAAAATTCCTGCTTACTATAATTTTAAAGTATAGAAATTTTCAGATTTATTTATCGAATATAAAATAAAAAAAGCTTGCAAATATTGCAAAAAAAATATACAATCTACTCCAGAAAATTTAGAAAAATTCAGGAGAAAATTATGAAAATATTAAATTACAAAAGTGACATACCCATTCAAGCATCTACAGTAAAACAGGAAAAATTACCTGAAGAAACAATAATAAACATACCAGATAATATCTCTTTAAGTTATAGCGAAAGCAATCCTGACTGTTCTGACGGATTAACAAAAGAGTTTATTCTTCAAAGAAATTCAATAAAAAGAAATGGTCTGGTAATCGATACAATGAAGGACACAACGCAGGTAGAAAATAATTCTTCCGAATCACCTTTTCCATGTGAACCAAAGATAGAACATGAAGGAAAACTTGTAAAAATAATTCAGGAAATAGATCCTGACTATACCATAACAGGTTTAAATGAACTTGTTTCTGAAGGAAGAATCACTTCCTATTTATTTGAAGATAAAAACCTGATTTTATATGCCGATTCAGAGCAGGCTGTGGATGAACTAAAAAAACTTAAGGTTACAAAAGAAAGCGGTATAAAAAGAGGAGTTCTGGCAAAAGCTTTAGAACTTCTTGTACCTCCGGAACTGGAAGAAAACTGTGCACCGGAATATATAAAATACAGAATATGGTGCCTTCTTGGTACTATTTGTTCCGGAGCGATAGGTTTTATGAATGCAAGAGTTAATCTTGATGCCATAAAGATTGCATTCACTAATACAGAAAAAGCAGCTCTTTCAGGAGTTGTAAATGGAATGGTATGGAAGGCTACTGCCATGGGAGGCTCATTTCTAAGTAAAAAAGGAGATGCAGATCCGAAAAAATTCATACTGGCAAGCAGTCTTATAAATACTACAAATTCAATGCTCACTCTGGGTACTCTTTGCATTTTTCCGGCTGCCCTTCCATTTCTTTCTGCTTTTACTACCGGTACAAGTGCCATAGCGGGCAGCCTTGGCTCTGCAGCAGGAGTGAATATTTTTAATCATATGGCAAAAGGCCCTGCAAAAGGTCTTGTATCTACAAAAAATTCAAATCAGGATATGGTAGCCGATATGTTTGGTATGCCATTAGCTATGGCACTTACAAGAGCTGCAACAAGCCTGGGGATTAATCCATACCTGTTTACAGTAGCCTTGCTTGGTTCTCTTCTTACATACTGTAATATAAAATCTGCCAGTTCAATCAGAATGAATGCGCTCAATCAGGCTAATATTGAAAAAATTATTGATAATTATATGATAAATAATCAAATACCTGAAGCTGAAGATACAGGTATTATAGAGATGGTTACGTCTCTTTTCAAAAAAGACAGTGACGATTACTCAAAAAAAATAACCTTCGTTGACTCTTTCCAGGCAATGCAGGGTGATGGAGAGCAAAAAGTTGAAAAAGACAACCTTTTCCGTATATTTAAAAAGGAAAATTACATAGTGAACTGTAAATCGAAAGACAACATATCTGTTATATTCAAAAATAAAGCAACTATTGACGATATATTAAAATCCTATCTTCATGGAAGACTCATCGAGAAAGGGCTTTCAAGCTCTCTATTTGAAAAACTGGAAAAGCTTTACGGGAATAATGCACAACTGGCTCTAATAGAACTTAGTTATAGAGCAATGCCCCCAGATATATGGTTTACAAAAGATCTGGACAAAAAAGGATGGAATTCAAGTACAGTAAAGTTTGATATAACAAAACTCAACACAGACTGGACCAGTCATGAAGAATTGAGCGATTCCAGAATTTCTATGCAGAAATTTCTTGACCTGGCAGCAAATCCTTCAGAAAATGAACTTAAAGCTTTACTGGATTACGCTTACGGCACAGAGAAGTCTGTTGCATCAGAACAGGTTGCAAAGACTAACAGCTAATTCAGAAAATTAATATCTGCCATTTTCTGAATGGCAGATATTAATTTTGTATATTTTTTTGTTGAAAATTAGAAATTCCTTTGACCAGAGTCGAGTTTAAGAAATATTCTACATAGGAAAGAAAAATTTTTGATTACTCTATTTTTTATCCAATTCGTATATAGCTCCGTATTTATTATTTAAATAATTGATAAAATCTTCGGAAGTCAGTTCTTTTCCCGTGGCTTTTTTTACAAGTTCGGAAGAAGTATAAATAGCACCGTATTTATAGATATGATCCTTCATCCACGACAGAGGGAAAGAAAAATCGCCTGAAGCCATCTGTCTGTCAAGGTCAGGACAGTCTCTTCTCATGGCGGCATCCAGTTGAGCCGCTTCTATTGAACCTATAACATAGGAAGGAAAATAGCCGAAACCTCCTGTCGCCCAGTGAATATCCTGTAATATGCCACTTTTATCATCAGGTACGTCAACACCTATATATTCTTTATATTTTTCTTTCCAGACAGAAGGTAAATCATCTGCTGTAATCTTTCCGGCAAAGAGATCCCTCTCTATTTCGTAGCGTATTATAATATGGAGAACATAGGTAAGCTCATCGGCTTCCAGTCTGACAGGAGATAGGTTCACTCTGTTCACATATCTATATATTTCTTCAGATGAAATGTTATCTTCTATAGAAAAGGTGTGTTTAAATTCCGGCAGCCAGTAAGTCCAGAAAGGCATGTTTTTTCCTATATGATTTTCATAATATCTGGCTATTCCTTCACTCAAATCCGTACCGGCACAGAAACAGACAGGCATCGTAGAATATTCTTTCGGTAAATTTTGAAAGTAAATTGCGTGGCCTGCTTCATGAAGTCCTGTTCTGAGAGACGGGGCAAAAGGGTTAGTTTCGTCAAATCTTGTAGTTATTCTCACATCTTCCGGCCCCATGACAGTAGTTTCAGGATGAAGTGATGTTTTAGAAATAAAACCTTTCTGAAGATCATAACCTGCCTTTTGAGACATTTTTTTCAGTAATTCTTTCTGTTTTTCTTCAGGAAAGACAGTACCGGGAAAGAGTCTATCAGGAATCTTTACGTCCGATTCTTTTATTTTTTTAAGGAGAGCAATTATAGAGGGTTTGAGTTCTTCAAAAAGTTTATCACATTTTTCCACAGTCAGACCTTCTACATAAGAATCTAGCATTCCGTTGTAAGGGCATGAGTCATACCCCATATATCTGACTGTTTGTTCGGATATTTGCACCTGTAATTTCAGATGGGGTTGAAAGACAGAATAATCATTTTCTTCCCTCCCCTTTTTCCATGCATCTATTGCTCCAGACGTAACTTCAGATTTATGTAATACGAAATCCTGCGGCAATTTTATTACTTTATCATAGTATCTTCTCCAGATATGCAGATTGGCCTTTTCCACTTCCGATTGATTTTCCATCTTTTCGGCGATGGAAAGGAGTTTACCGAACTCCAGATCTGCCATTTTTTCATAAGACATATTGGAAAAATAGGTTAATAACTTTCCGCGATATTCTGCCCCGTCAGGTGGCATAAAATTACTTTTATCCCATGATAAAATGGATATAGTAGAACCTATATAGTTCAGTTCCCTGTCAATATCCAGTAATCTATTATAAGCTTCCACCGGTGAAGGCAGAGTTTCTTCACCGTATACAGGAATACAGGTCAACAGAAAAACTATTATAAGTATTCTGTAATAATGATTATGATTTTTTAAAAACATGTTTAAACCCTCCACAATGTATAGTTAGTTTCGTAACAATTGCCATGACCTGGCGGTCACAACGAAGAATGAAAAGTTATATTCCCTTCGCTTTTCACTATAATTATAAATAGTATCATAAATTAATGAAATTTTAAATAACTAATATTTATAAGTAAATTATTTTTGAACATATGAATATTTTTTATTAATACGATTTAATTTTCTCACTTTTGAACCGAATGATAAATTTCAGCTTTAATCATCGGATAAAACAAAAAAAATTCGTAACTAATAATAACTTTTAGTAACAAAACTCTATTACCCCATAAAGACACCGGTTCCTGTAATTTTCTTTATAGGAATATTTTTTTTTATATAGAATAATAAATGACTGATATTTAACAAAAAGGAGATTTCGCCTGTGAAAATCAAAGAACTTTTTCAAAAAAATATCTATAGAAATATTAACTGTGTCATAAATGTAGAAGACAGTGACAGTAAAACTGTCTGTGAAGAACTTGACGAATATGTGGTAACAGAAGACATGGAAAAGAATTTTCATGATTTCTTCTCTAATTATATAAAATCACTTTATTATAAGACAGATAAAACAGGTGTATGGATATCAGGCTTATCAGGCTCAGGGAAATCTCATTTTTTAAAGGTCATTTCCTCTTTTCTGGCAGGTAAAAAAATAAATAATAAAAGCCCTCTTACATTTTTCTATGATAAATTTAAAGACCCTATGCTTCTGTCCGATATAAAGATAATAAATTCCAGAGGTTCTGCAGATGTAATATTATTTAACATAAATTCTCAGACTCTGTCTGAATTCAGAAAAGAAGGGCTCATAAAAGTCTTCATGAAGGTATTTTATGATGCTCTCGGCTACTGCGGAGATATACCTTATATTGCAGAATTTGAAAGAGAACTTGATATGAGAGGACACTATTCCTCCTTCAGGGAAGCATATAAAGAAATTACAGGCCATAACTGGACAGAAAACAGGAAAAATTCTTATTCGGACAGGGATAATGTGATTATGGCTCTGAAACAGTCATTCGGGTTATCAAAAAAAGAAGCTGTAAAATTGTTCAGCAAAACAGATGATTACAGTGTGGAAAAATTCGTAAAAACCGTTATGGATTACTGTAATGCCATAGGAGAACACAGGATCATATTCCTTGTTGACAATATAGATAAATATAAAGGTAATAAAAAAACACTTCTGTCTGATCTTCAGGCAACTATAGAACATCTCGGGAAAATGCTCAGAGGGAAAGCGTGGGTTATTGTGACGTCAGTGGAACCACTTGACAGTATGGCAAAAGACATGGCTTTATCAAAGATTAAAAAAAATTTCTCATGCCAGTTAAAAATCTCTATAGATAATACAGGGGCAATTATAAAAAAACGTATTCTGGAAAAATCACTTCTTGCAAAGGATTATTTATCTCTCTATTATAAAAAAAAGAAAGATTATTTATCATCTTCCGGCATGTTCGGTTATGAAGACGAATTTATAGGAGTATATCCTTTTCTTCCTATCCAGTTCAATCTCATATCGAAACTTCTGGAAAAGATACTTAAGACAGGAGACTTTGAAGGAAAAATCTCTATGCTAAAGGTTTTCCAGGAAACAACGGGAATGATGGACGAAAAAAACACAGGTTTTATTGTCCCCTTTTCCTCTTTTTATGAATCCCTGGCATATGCCCTTCCTCCCGGAGTAAATAAAATTATCAGTCAGGCCTGTAATAACAGAAATTTAAATGACGAAGACTGTGAATTACTTAAAATTCTTTTTATGATTAAGTATATAAAAGACGTAAGACCAACTGCTGAGAATCTGGCCATTTTAAGTACAGATCACATAGATGAAGATAAAAAAGCTTTAAAAAATGCCGTAGAAAAATCTCTCGAAAGACTGAAAAAAGAAGCTCTTGTAAAAAAAGAAGGAAAAGAATATGAACTCATTGCAGAGGAAGAAGTGTTTTCATATAAGACTTCCCTGGATATTGAACCTTCAGTTACTGACATAGTAAAACATTTAATGATAAAATCTTTTGGTGCAGGCCCTCTGCCGGAAGATGAGCATGGTTTATATAATAAAACAAAGGACATACTTAATATTTATCTGGATGAATTAAAAAATTATATACCTTACTATTCTTCTAAAGAAGGAACTTTATATCCGGGTAAACAGGTTATAGAAAGAGGAATAGAACTGTTAAGTAAGATTTCAGATACAGAAGACGAAACAGGGTTTCTGGATAATATAGTTGTATACAAAGAAAATCTGGAAAAACTTTCACATGATATCAGTTCTGTAAAGAATTTCTTTAAATCACAGGTAAAGGTTTTTCATATTGCACAGAAAGGTTATAACGATTTCCTTGCTGACAGAGATTACCTTCCTGAAGAAATAAAAGAAAAGATAGATGAAATGAAAAAAATACTTCATATGGAAGAGCCTTATGAGAAAATAAAAGATTTACCTGTACTGTCAGATAAAATCAAAAAAGCCCATGATATAATTTTAAGAGAAATGAGATGTAATCTTCTGGAAAAAATCGATGCAATCTCCGTGATTATAAATGAAGAATTAAACAGATATAAAGACATCCTGGCACCGGTTTTCACCGGAAATATCCTTTCTTATTACAGAAATATGGAAAAAGAAATTAATAAAATAAATGATTGTACCAAGATTGTAGCTCTCACGGTACAGCTGGAACAGCAAAAATCTCTGTCTTTTCAGCAGATAGATGAAGAAATTAAAAAAATCCATGGAAATACCTGGAAAAAAGATATAGAATATGTGGACATGAGAAAAATTGTATTATGGAATCATGTAATTGAAAATAAAAACGATCTGAACCTCTATTTAAATCATTTGAGAGGAAATCTGGAAAAAATCCTGAGTGACGATAAAAAAATAAGGTTTGTATAAATATTGTGAAGGGTGAAGGGAGAGGCTATAACCATGATAAAAAAACGTCACTTTCTTTTCAATTTTATAAAAATGGGTTCCATTGCAGGTACAGAAGAGCATCCTGTTCTTCCAAACAGAATCTACCTTGATGTAGGCAATAAACTGCAAAAAGGAGTCTTTGACCACCATCAGAGCAGTACCTACCAGAGTGCCGCTGAAATTATCTACAATAATCCTGACCTTCTTTTAAAGAGCATTAATAAAAAAGCAAAAGAAATTGAAATTATAATGCATTATTGCCCTGATTTTGATGCCATAGCTTCTGCGTATCTGGCCACATATCTTATAGAACATGGCCATCTGCCGGAAGGAGCAAAGGAACTTGCAGACTATGCATCACTCATAGATCAGGGCTTAAAAATCTTTTCACCTGAACAGATAAAGACTCCGTCTACGGCAGCAATTTTTATAAACAGAAAAATAACAGCCCAGATTTCCAGTGAAGACGAACGGAACAGAACTATTATAAAAACCATGTTACCTTTGATAGAAAACCTCATAAGAAATATGGTAAAAGGTATAGATCCTGAATCGGAGGAATCGCTTGACTGGAACAGTAAATTGCTTTCATCAATTATTCCTGATATAAAGAAAGACAGAGACCTTTACATTAAAGATGTGGAAGATCCTGATAAAGCACATAAAACAGAAATTCTTTCCATCATTCTTCCGTCCCAGAATATGACGGAATGGGAAAAAGTAGATGCTATTTTCATAAATAACCCGTCATCTGCATTATTCAGATATTCTACAGGAAATGATAGGATACGGAGTACTCAAAAAAAAGGTTTTATGCTCACACTTGTTCATTATACGAAAAAAAACGAAACTATTATTTCAGTTGACGCCAAAAAGAAATATTCTCTGGTTTATCTCGGAACTATTCTGGAATTAAAAGAAACCCTTCTCAGAAGAGCCTGTGGTGATATAAGGCTGAAAGATGACAGAGGAATCCTTAAACCTGTCAGACCGGGTTATCACAATCCAGATCCATGGTATGACGGAAGAGGCCATAATTATACAATTGTAGCCAGCCCCAGGAAAGGCAGTGTCATACATCCGGAAGAAATTCGCAGAATTGTTGCTACCTATACGGATGGATTGATATAAAAGGGATGCTTTACTAATCTCGTCAAAAAAGTTATAATCAAAATATATAAAGAGAGAGGGGGTGACAATTATGCCTTCCATGGAACTTGTCAGAAGGATAGATATGCTCCAGCCGGAGCTAAAAGAAGTTTTATACACGTTTATAGAAGAAATAGAAAAAGATCATAAAAAATCATTAAATACCGAACCTGACATTACAGAGATTAAAATAGCTCTTAATGACCTCCAGAGCCTCGTAAAAGAACTTTCAGAAGCACAGAAAGAAACAGAAGAGAGACTGCAAAAACTCATCAAAGAATATGAATATACAAAAAAACAGCTTAAATGCACTGATATGACCTTTCTTGAGAGAGAGACCTGCAGTTATCTGCCTTCCCTGAAAAAACCGGGCTATCTCTATGGAAAATTTCCGGGAAGCAGAGGTTTGTGTCAGGTCTGAAATTATTTGTAAAGGAGTGAGATAACATATTCCTTATAGTAATCATCATAGAACAGAGATGCTTTAAAACCGGCATCTCTGTTCTGCTTATGAGAATCGTGAAGAGTGAAGAAAAGAATAGATTGTTATTTTTCGCTGTAACCATCCGATCATGTCAAAATAAAAAAAGGAATTTTTTTGATCTGGTTGAAATTACGTGGAGAATTCTGCATTCTATCAGTAAAAAAGCTGACAGCCGAATGATTACAAAAATTAAGGAGAGTATATGTATAAAACAATTTTATTATTTATAACGATTGTAATGCTTATTAACATATCCTGCGACAGTAAAGAAGAGAGGATTAAAGAGGCGAATAAATGGCATATGAAGGCATGGGATCTGGTGCAGGAGAAAAAATATGATGAAGCAATAGTATATTTTGATAAAGCACTTCAACTGGATAAGAACAATCCGAAAATACTCTTCAATAAAGGGAATGCTCTTATGTGTCAGTGTAAGTACAAAGAAAGTCTGGAATGTTTTGATGAAGCACTGAAAATCGAACCGTCAAATGATTATGTTAAATATAACAGAGAAACTGTTTTGATGCTTATAGAAAAGGAAAAAAAGAATAAATAACTAATGATTATAAAAACTTTTTCAATAATCCTCATAATATTTATATTTGCAGCAGTACCGGTATGTTCTGAAAATTTAGACTACTGGATGGAAAAAGGGAAAAATCTTGTAAAAGAAATGAAATTTGAAGAAGCGCTCTCATGCTGGGATAAAGCCCTGGCTATAGATTCAAAGCACAGAGATGCCTGGGATTCCAAAGGTCTTACACTGTATCATCTAAAAAAATATAAAGAAGCCATTGAATGTTTCGATAAAGCAATAGAAATAGATCCGGCTTTTTCCTATGGATGGTGCGATAAGGGCCAGGCTCTTAAAGCCCTGGGAAGATATAAAGAAGCAATAGAATGTTTCGATAAAGCTCTTTCTCTTAACCCATCTGATAAGTTCAGCAAACAATTCAGAGAAGAAGCACTGAAGTCTTTAAACAAATAAACTGACAGTGAAAAAATTCTCCTGTTAATCTGAATAATCTCATAAATCCCTGTCATAAATCCCTGTCTTTCTTATGATCCATATAATGCATAAACATTATCCAGCTATCATGGACGAGTATTGCAGGGAGGAAAACAATTGCGATTACCCTTATAATAATAAAAGTCATAGCAAGAAAAATAGCAAATTTCGGCGTATGCTCTCCTGCAGACAGTATTACTGATACTATATTTTTTTCCGCAAGCCAGTATAACAGTACCAGATGCAATATATATATAAATACTGCCACAGCCAGTGTAAGCAGATATTTTTTTAATTCTTTACTCATTCTTATGACTCGCCCTCTCATTGTAATCGTAACGCGTGAACCGTGATGCGTATTTTACCGGTACCGGGCGACCACAGGGGGGCCGCGCCCCCCTACTGGTCACTGGTCACTGCTCACTGATATATCCGGCCTGGCTGTAATCATGGCAAACATAATTGCATTTCCAAGAGGCCCTCCCATAACAAAATCAAGCCTGTCTCCTCTTTTGACGGGACATCCGAAGAGGCACGATGTTCCGTAAAGTTCACAGAATAATTCGCTGTCTCTGTGAATTCTGCATCCTGCCATGGAAAAGCCTGTAGCAGAAATTCCATAGCCTAAAATTACAGGCCCTGAGTCTATATCACCATCTCCGGGAACATTTACGGGATATTCTCTTATTGCTCCGAAGCCCAGAAGACCTCCGGCAAGATGTTTTTTTAAAGATTTATAAAGATCAGAAGAAAGCTCCTTATCTGCAAAAGATAGAAAATATATACCTATGGCCGTACCTGACCCCCTGCCGGGAGGCATATAAGTCTGGTAAAGAAGTCCTGTACCGGGGTCAATATAATCCTGTCTGCACTTTTTTGACCATCTCTCTAAAAGTTCCCTGTGATCTTCCCCGGTTGCTCTGTCATAAAGTGCGATGGATCCTGCAACAGTACAGTTATCAGGAAGATAAATCTGATTGGGATAGGTATATAAAAGGAGATTATCGCTTTTTTCCAGGTTTCTTACAAGTTTATCTGTTATCTTTTTATTCAGTTCTTTAAATTTACTGTCTGGATCAATAAAATGATTGAAGCTTAAAACAAGGTTAAAATAACCGAGATAGGCAATATGATCATTCGGGCCGTCAAGTGTATCTATCGGATCTTCTCCCCAGGACATACGGTCATATTCTTTCACAGAAGGAGAAAGTATTTTTTCTATACATTTGTTCATAAGAGAAAGATAGTGGTCTTTCATTTCAGGATAAGAAAGAGCCATCTGCCCGAACCCCATGGCTGCCATCATATAAGTGCCGAAAAGCCACTCGCCGCTGAAAAGTTTATCACCTGTGGCGTAATCGGATGATTTTAATTCCCCGTTAACCCAGGTTTCAACACTTGATGCAAGTTTTTTCTGAAGGGCAGGGTCATTATTGTACCATTCCATACCATCTTTTTCACACCATCTGTGAGGGAATAAAAAAAGGCATAATAGAAAAAGAATAAAGGCAATAACCTGAGAAAGAAAGATTTTTTTTATTTTATCTTTTTTCATAATTTAACTTAAAGACTCCGGAATTCTCCACCTGTACCGTCTACAAATCAGATATTTGATATTGCCTGGAGGTCAGGTAAATAAATAAAACTTATGAAATTTGCTGTTTCAAATTCTTTAATTCCTCTGCTTTGAGAACTGCTTCTTTAGGGTCAAAATATCCTGCCCCCTGCTGATTATCATTTAAAGTCGAAATCTTATCTGCTGTAGACATTAAAATATTTTTCACTTCACCGGGGGTAAGAAAAGGATTTGCTTCATACATGGCAGCAACAAGGCCGGAGACTAGAGGTGTTGCCATAGAAGTCCCGGAAAGACCTACATAGGCACTTTTTTCCAGTAAAGGCATTCTGGACTGATAATAAATATTTCGCTCCAGAACCTTTCTGGCTGCCTGTGGGGAAGATTTAAATTCTTTTATTGTACTTTCCCAGAATCCGTAGCCTGCCAGATCTTTATCGGGAATCTTCATAAGCTGTTCATCAGTCAGAGAGTTAAGGAATTTATAACTTTCAAATTTCTCTGCCATAGAAAGAGCATCTTTCTCAGCATTTGAGCCGGGAGAAAGGGGGGAAATTACCTGTTCTCCAGGGGCAAGGATATCAGGTTTCGTAAGTCCCATAGGAGTCGGCCCTGTTGAAGAACAGGACAGTATTGTATCATCTGTCTTATCAGCAGTATCTCTGTTATCTGTACCTCCTACCGTTATAAGAAAAGGATCATCTCCGGGAGCGCTTACAGTACCCTGATTGGGGCCATAATTACCTGCAGCGGTTACTACCGTGATACCTGCTTTTACCGCTTCTTCAAGAGCAAGATCGGTAGGGTCCTGGGAATAGTCTGCTGCCTGATGACCTATGGATACATTTATTACTTTTATATTATATTCATCTTTATGTTTTATAGCCCATTCTATACCTTTTAAAAGAGCTGATGTAGTGCCGTTGCCGTTTCCTGCCAGAACCTTTATTCCGATAAGATTGGCGTCCGGCGCAAAAGAACGATATTTTCCTCCCGATAGTTTACCGTTACCTGCCGCATCTCCCGCCACATGAGTTCCATGACCTCCGTCATCATAAGGTACGGCTTTATCATTTACCATATCCACCCACCCTGTTATTCTGTTTCCAAGATCAGGATGGGGATATATGCCTGTATCTATAACGGCTATACCGACACCTTTGCCGGTATATTTTTGAAACAGAGGATCTTGAGTTTCAAATATACCTTTATGGTCTGTTCTTATCTTCGACATGGGATTTTCTTCAGATGAAGCAGTACCGCTCTGAATTTCTTCTTCCACAGAAGGTTCAGGAATCCATCTTTCAACCTTATCTTCATATACATTATAACCGGCTTTTTGTAGTTCTTCTTTCTGAGACGAGTCGAGTTTTGCCATAAAAGCCCCTACTGAAGAAAGTTTACCTTCTATTTTAACATTCTGATTTTTCAAATTTTCTTCTTTTAATTCCATAGCTGAAATACCGGCAGCAGAACAGGTAAAATTCCTGGGCGGCATAATAATACAGGTACCTTCAATATTTCCTCTGGAAATACTGACACTGTCCTTTATTCCGTCCGATTTTCCATCAGAAGTTTTTACTGATTGTCTGTTAAGCGGTTCCTGTATTTTATATGAAGTATTTATATCCATAAAAGAGAAATCCCCCTTTGTTCCATTATAAGAATCCATTAAAATACTAAATTATTTCAGAGAAAAATACAATAAAAATATGTTAAAAAAATGTAAATTTTTAGCTTATTATACGACAGGTGAATATTCAATATTTTCCCATAGCTTTCATGGCATTTTCCCTGTTATTCCTTGCTATTTCAAAATCAGGATCAATAGAAAGGGCTTTATCGTAATATTCTATGGCTTTTTCATAATGCCCCCGGGAATAGAGAACATTTCCTTTACCATTCCACGAATATTTATGTTCAGGAGAAATGTCCAGAGCTTTATCATAACATTTCAGAGCTTCATCGTAATATGCCTGGTTATATAAAACATTTCCTTTGCCACACCAGGCATCAACCCACTTTGGATCAATCTTAAGAGCCTTATCGTAAGCAATAATAGCCTCTGCATAATTCTCCAGATCCTTTAAAACATCTCCCTTGCTTCTCCATGCATCAACATATGTTGCATCGATAGTGACAGTTTTATTGAAACATTTCAGAGCTTCTTCATAATGTCCCATCAATTTAAGACTCCAGCCCTTTATAAACCATACATAGGCGTCATCCGAGTCTACATCAAGGGCTTTATTATAATATCTGACAGATTCTAAATATTTTCCCTGATCGTAAAATTCATCTCCCTGCACTATATATACATTTTTCTTCCCATTTAAAGCATCTTTATAATCAGAAGAAATATTCAGAGCTTTATCATAATATTCAATGGCTTCTTTATATTTATAATTCAGGCACGCATCATCTCCCTGAGCCTTAAAAACAGAGGCTTTCCCCTGTAAAGCAGAAGGATCATTTTCATCAAGAGCAAGCACTTTCTCATAAGATTCAAGAGAATCTTCATATTTACCCTGATTATATAATTCATCTCCTTCTTTCAGCAAAATCCCTTTCTTTCCACTCAAAGCTTCTCTATCATTTTTATCAATCTCAAGGGTTCTATTGTAATATTTAATTGCTTCTTCATATCTGGCCTGATTATATAATTCACGTCCCTTCCAGTTATTATATTTCTTTTCAAAAGTGTGACCGAAAACCACCCAGATTATAAGACAGAGAATTGTTAAACCTGCAAATAAGGTAACACCTCCAATCACTACAACCGTTAGAACAGTCATAAGAAAGGATCTGCCTTTCACAGGCTTTAATGATTCTACCTGACGGGGAATTTCTCTTGTTGATTTTTCATGAACCGGAAATTCTACCTGTTGAGGAATCTCTTTTGTTGGTTTTTTATGAACCGGAAATTCTACCTGTTGAGGAATCTCTTTTGTTGGTTTTTTATGAACTATGGAAGGAATTTCAGATTTTACTTCCATTTTATTTTCCTGTGCCGTAAAAGAGTCACAGGGAAGAATAGGAGGTAAGGCCGGTTTCTCTGTCTGTGGCACAACAGACTTCTCTGTCGGCGTCAGCAGAGGTTTTTCTGTCTGTGTCAGAGAGAAAGAAGTTCCCTCTGAAATCATCAGTGGAATAGTCATTTCTGTTTCTTCATATTCAGGTAATTTCAGAAGTGCTTCTTTCATTTCTTTTGCATTTCTATATCGGCCTTCTACTTTCATAGAAAGAGCTTTCATAACTATGGCTTCAAGTTCTTCTGAAACATCTGAATTTAGTTCTCTCACAGGCTTAAAAGAAAAGGGAGCTACAGGTACCACACCTGTTAAAAGACAGTGCATAGTTGCTCCAAGAGAATATAAATCTGATCTTTCCTCCGGCTTACCCTGAAACAATTCATCAGGAGCATAAGCAGGTGTGCCTATAACTGTCATAATATTCTCACTGTCTCGAACAACTGCCCTTGCTATCCCGAAGTCTACAAGAAGAATTCTGTTGTCTGAGGTACGGAGCATTACATTTCCGGGCTTCATATCCCTGTAAATTAACGGAGGTGATTGACTGTGAAGATAATAAAGGGCATCAAGTATCTGTTTGGACCATTCTATTACAAGATTTTCCGGCACTCTTCTATAGCTGCGCATAATAGTTTCAAGGTCTTTACCTTCAACATAATCCATTACAATATAATAACGGCCTGCTTCTATAAAATAATCTATTACTACAGGAAGATTTATATGCCTGAGATCTCTGAGGATATTTGCTTCTTTCCTGAAGCTTTCCTTCATATATTCCATGTCTTCAGGTTTTGTACTGGTACCTATCATTTCCTTTACGGCACAGCGAATTTTATCAAATCTGTGATCGAGAGCCTCATAAACAGCTCCCATACCGCCTGATTTTATCATACCTTTTATTTCATAACGGTTATCAAGGAGTGTACCTGACTGTAAAATACCTGTAGGTGTAGTGGGAATTACATCTCCGCCACATCCTTTACAGAATCTTGCACTATCTCTGTTCTGGTAACCACATTTATCACAGTAAATCATGACAGTGACCAGTGACCAGTGACCAGTGACCAGTGAGCGGGTAGTTAAAACTTCATAGTTTAGAACAATACTTTATTGCTCACTGATTACTGATTACTGAAAACTTTCCTCCATTTTAATAAAATCTTAAGATCGAGCCGGCTAAACGAAACAGGAGAATCTTACCTCCATAACGCCTCACCAGTCACGGTTCTCAAATAAATCCCATCTTAAGGATTTGAAGACTTCTTACTTTCTTTATTCTTTCTTTCAGATCATTTTCTTTCGGACATAATCTCAGAGCTTTACGGTAATTTCTGATGGCTGCCGGATAATCTTTCTCTTCTTCGCTGATAATACCACGATAAATAGGAATTATGGAATAATCAGGATATTCTTTTTCAATTTCGTCAAGGAGTTTTCCGGCAGTCAAAAAATCTCCTGTTTTTATATAAAAGAAAGAACTATCGGCTTTTATTTTAATACTTTTCGGCGCAAGAGTCATACCTTCTTTATATTTTACAGAGGCAGAGACAATATCGTTTTTATCAAACAATTCCTTTGCTTCTGCCAGAACGGACATAGCTGATTTCTCTTCTTCTACGAATTTTTTTATTTCCTTTACTTTAAAAGCAAGGCAAGAACTCTGGCAAATCCGGGACAGTCTGTATTTACATTTTTCACACTGTTCCGGCCATATATGCCATTTATAATGATCAAAAGATGACATAAAGAAACCTGTAAGTTCTTTTAAATTGGCAAAATTTTCAAGGCTTACATTTTCATAACTCGATATGGCAAAACACCTCCACACAGTGAGATCAGGCCCTACATCAATAGCTGGCCTGCAGAAACCTCCTTTTGCCATAGAAGGAAAGGTTTTTATGAGTTTACCATAATCTGCATCATTAAAGGTACATAAAGGTAAAAAACAATCCAATCTTGACTCAACACCCATATCGGCAAATTTCAATAAAAATTCAGTAATTCTTTTTCCCATTTTTCTGTAATCATCAAAAGGAACGTGACGATTTTCATAGGAATGCATGGGAACAGCTACAGTCCATCTTAAATTCTTCAGTTTATAATATTCCAGAAGTTCAAGAATAAAATCATATTCAAAATCAGTTTTATATATATTATATCCCGGTGTTACGTCAACTCCCAGAGAAATCATATAATCCAGATTCTTCATGAATATTTCCCACTTTCCCTCCTCATAATCAGAAGGATGATTTGTATTCAGCACGACATGAATCTTTTCATTTGTAAGAAGATGAACAAGGGATTTATCAAAAATACCTCCGCTGAATACTACGACACTCTCAAAATCATTGTCCTCTAAAGTCATATTGATTATTTCTCTGATATCAGAGTGAAGCATAGGTTCTCCGCCCAGAAGTTTTACAGAACGATTTCTGGATTTTTTAAGAAAATCCAGTACCTTTCTGTAATTTTCAAGAGGCATCTGGTTTAATCTGCTGTCTTCTTCCAGTTTTTCCTTTGCAAAACAGTAAGGACAGTTATTACTGCATTTATCCGTTAAAAGTATGTTCATGATTCAGTGACCAGTGACCAGTAAGCAGTGACCAGTTTTTGAAGCGTTATACCTGATACCTGTTAACTGTTAACTGTTAACTGTTACCACCTCTTCTCAATATATAGATGTACACAAAAATAGCCTTTCGGCTATTTATTTTATAAAAACTATTTAAAACCTTTAATTTTCTTTTAATAAATCAATTTCTTTATTATTCACGGAAAAAACAGCAGATGTAAATTTCCACTGTCCCTCTTTTTTTATAAGTTCTGTTTCAAGTGTACCACTACCTTTTTCGCCTGCAACTGAAATACTCAATTTTGCTTCCCCTCCATTGCCATTTACATTTACACTTCCACCGGGGAACCAGCCATAAGATTTTACTGTACCTATCTCTTCCCTGACTTCAGAACTTCTCTCTACCAGTTCTACAGACATTTTATAGGCATCTGAATTTTTAATAGCTCCCATGACTCCGCCAAAAATACCTCCGAAGACAAGACCAAAAAACAGAACTCCTCCTGCTACCAGAAGAGCCAGACATCCACAGCCTATTAAAATCCATTTTATATAACCGGATTTTCTGTTATCCATTTGCCGGTGCCTGATTTAATTCCTGAGGTGCAGCCGGTTTGAGTGCTTTTGCCATAGCTTTACCTCCTATGATACCACCTGCCACAGCACCTGCTGCTGCTCCCTGAGATCCAAAACCAAGACCAAAAGAAAAAGCCATAGGAATAGCCATAGCAACGGCTCCCAGAGCTACTTTCTGCCATTTTTTCAATTTTACATTTTTAAGTTTTGGCCCTAAATGCTTGTCCAGCCATTTATTAATATCTGCACCGCAGTTTCTTATAGCCTGCTTTATCCTCGGCCCAAGTATTGCTCCTCCAGAACCAAGAAGGGCTCCTTTTATGGCTCCTGCGAGAATTCCCATAGGACCTCCGATGGCACCCATTGCACCACCTATAACTGCTCCCGATACTGCTCCGAGGACTGCTCTTCCTGTCTGGTCAAAAGCCTTGCCTCCTATACCGCCGGCAACTCCTCCTATAAGGGCTCCTGCAGGTCCGAGAATAGCTCCTCCGAGTACAGCTCCGCCAAAGGTTCCGTCTTTTGCAGTTGCTTTTTCACTGCCATAAAGAGTACCTATGGCTCCGCTGAAAGCACCGGCAACAGCAAAACTCACTGCACCGACAGGGCCGCCTACGACAGCACCGACTGCCGCACCGGTAGCAGCACCGGCAAGGGCTCCTGCCCCTACATCACCGAGAAGACCGCCCTTCTTCCCTACTATGGTTCCTGCCACTGCACCTGCTATCCCGGCAGGAACTCCGTAAAGCCCTGATGAGGCAAATCCGCTCAGAGCTCCTGCCATGGCTGCTCCTCCTATGGAACGGCTCCGCGTATCTCCTGATGTATCAATACCTTTTTCCGGCTCAAACCTTGGCTTTGTATATTCGTCTACAGTTCTTACAGCTCTTTCGAATTTATCAACAATATTATGAATGAATCCTTCTTCCTGAGGTGTTTCCGTTTTAACAGGTAAGCTTCTTAGATTTGCTGTCGCACTTCTTAGATTCGCTGTTCCGCTGTTAACATTCATTGTTATTTCCCCTCTGCATCGCCGAAATGGCGTATAAGGTTAAAGGCTATTCCGCCGAGCAAACCTGTTACCGCACCTATGGCACATCCCATAAGTGTTCCACCTACTTTACCATAGGTCTGGCTGGAAATTGTTTCAGTTTTCTTATCCATCACAGGAGTACCTGATGTATCAAGGATAGGAGCATCTCTATGAACATTCTCCCATCCTTTCGGAGCATAATCATGGGCGTGACTGTCAGGGCCTTTATCCCATCCTGACCAGTCATTCTGATACCAGTCTCCTGGGATCTGTCCCAGATTTTTATTTTCCATTACAGGAACAGGATAGGTTCTGACTATCTCTACTGCTTTCCCTTCCTGCATGGCCCCTGCAACATATCCTCCGACACCGCCGACTGCTGTACCTATTGCTGCGCCATGGAGAGCGGCTTTCCCGCCTTCATCCATATTTTGATAGGTACCGACAATGCTCTTCTTATAAAAATCCTTTATCTTACCGGCAGTCTTCTGTAAAAAATTCTGTTCTTCCGGTTTTCCTTCTTTATTTATTTCCACCTTATCCTGTGTAGACGAAAGATTCGTATCTTCTTCTTTCTTTGCTACAGGAGTGGTCTGTTGAAATGTTTCTATTCTGTTATTACTTCCTATAATCACGATATTTCCTCCTTCCTGTTAGTCCTCTTTAAGCTGCTTTACTACTTTAAAGATATGGGAACATACTGCACCTATTATTCCGCCACCTACGGCGCCTGCTCCGAGACCGATTAATGCACCGCCAAGGGGGCCTATGGCATTTGAATGTTCCAGATGTGGTGTTTTCCATTCTCCTACCTTGGTCCAGCTTATCTGAGGCTCATTTCTGTGATAGTAGCCATCATGTTCATATGTATAATAGGTATAGGTCTTACGGACAGGTTCTGACGTATAATAGGTATGCCCATCAGAATCTGTATGAGGTACATATTCGGTATCATAATAAACATATTCATGTGGTACATAATGGCCGTCTTCCACATCTCTGTGTGTCCACCCTTCAAGTTTAGGATCATTTATATCATGGGACTTCCAGTTTTCAGTAACTTTATCGTTAGCCGCATTTTCATAGCCCATAGCAAAACCTGCCACCGCTCCGACTGCGCCGCCTCCTGCCGCACCTATGGCCATCATTTTATTCATCTGAGCCCTGGTCTTTGTATCAGGCGTATCTCCGATAATATGTTTCTGTATCCAGTTTCCTACTTTTTTTCCAAAGGTTTCGGAAGTTCCTTCCGATGATCTGTCAAATTTATCCTGAACTTCAAGAGAATTACTTTCATCCTTTACTTCTTTCTTTGGTTTAAAAGAAGATAAAGACTGACTTCTTATATCTGTTGATTTTATATCCATTTCTTTCTCCTTTCATTACAAAAATTTGCAATTATATAAGCTTATAATAATATATATAATTTCTAAAAACAATCTTTTTTTGTAAACAAAATGTTAACTTTATAGCAAAAATCGCCCTTTCATTCGATTAGTAAGGGCGACAGATATTAATTAAAATGTAAAAAAATTAACTATGAAGAAGGGTATATTGGCATTTCACCGAATAACATTATATAAACTGTTTATAATCAAGAGAAGAAGGTGAGAAATTGCATTTTACTAAAGATGGAGACAATTTCAAAGAAAAACTCCGTGATCATGTGGAGAAAGTAAGTGATGTAAACCTTTCCTCCTGCTATCAGTGCGGTAAATGTTCTGCCGGCTGCCCTATGGCAGAAAATATGGATTTTTCAACAAACCAGATCATGAGACTCATAAATCTGGGTCAATTCGAACAGGTTCTTAACTGTAAAGCCATATGGAACTGCATATCCTGTGAAACATGTACAACCAGATGCCCCAGAGAACTTGATCCTGCTGCAGTTATAGATGCCCTCAGGATGATGTCAAAAGCAAAAGGCTATCGCGGGGCAAGAAATAATATGGAAAAGTTTAACAGGATATTTTTGGAAATAGTAAGACTCAGAGGAAGACTTTACGAACCGGGTCTTATCGGTTTTTATAATCTATTAAGCGGTGATTTCTTCAAGGATTTTGATCTGGCTTTACCCATGGTGATCCAGGGTAAACTAAAACCCTGGCAGTTTCCCGGTATCGGCGATATAGAAGCATTACAGAGAATGGTAGAAAAATGTAATCAATTTGCAGAAGAAGAAAGGGCTCAGAATCAATGAAATACGCATATTTTCCAGGATGTTCTTTACATTCTACTGCTTTAGAATATGGTAATTCCACAAAGGAAATCTGTAAAAAAATAGGGATAGAACTGCAGGAGATAAAAGATTGGAACTGCTGTGGCGCCACTCCTGCCCATCAGACAAACAGATATCTTGCATCGGCACTGCCTCTGAGGAACATTGCAAAGGCAGAAAAAATGGGACTCGACATGGTTATTCCATGTGCTGCCTGTTTTTCCCGCTCGAAATTTGCCCAGCATGCAGTTGAAAAAGATGAGGAATTCAGAAAAAAAGTAGTAGATGCTGTAGGATTACCCTATGAAGGTAAGGTAAAAATCAAACATCTCCTTCAGGCTTTCTCGGATGATATAGGCCTGGAAGAGATAAAGAAAAAAATTACAAAACCACTTACAGGACTGAAAGTAGCCTGTTATTACGGATGTCTTCTTACAAGGCCTCCGGAAGTAGCTCATTTTGACGATCCGGAAGAACCACAGATTATGGAAAATCTGATGAAAGCCCTGGGAGCGGAACCGGTAGAATGGGCTTTTAAAACAGAATGCTGCGGAGCAAGTTTTGCTGTAAGTAATATAGATGCAATGGTAAAGCTTACCGTAAGGATATTAAAAGATGCTATCCTTAATAAAAGTGATTGTATCGTAGTTGCCTGTCCCCTCTGTCATGCAAATCTGGACATGAGACAGAAACAGATAAGTCACGGCTATAATTATGGAAATTTTAATATACCTGTCTATTATTTTACAGAACTGGTAGGTGTGGCATGCGGTATACCTGTTGAGAATTTGAATATAAGCAGTCATCTTACCAATGCTCTGGATCTGTTAAGAGAAAAACAGCTTATTTCAGCATAAGAAAGGATGGATTATGGCTAACATAGGAGTATTTGTATGCTGGTGCGGCTCAAATATAGCCCAGACTGTTGATGTAGGGGCTGTAGCAAAAGCTGCAGGAGAATTTAAAGATGTAGTTTATTCAGTAGATTATAAATATATGTGTTCCAGCCCGGGACAAAATCTGATGATTGATGCCATTAAAACTCATAACCTTGACGGAGTTGTCATAGCTTCATGCTCTCCAAGGATGCATGAGTCAACCTTCCGTTCTGCTGCAGTACTTGCAGGTTTTAATCCCTATATGGTAGAAATGGCAAATCTTCGTGAACACTGTTCCTGGGTTCATGATAACAGAGAAGAAGCTACAAAGAAAGCTATCGAACTGGTAAGAATGCTTGTAGCCAAAGTGGCGATAAATGCACCTCTTAATAAAATCCATGTGCCTGTTACAAGGAGAGCCCTTGTAATAGGAGGAGGTATTGCAGGCATACAGGCAGCTCTTGATATAGCAAACGGCGGTGTGGAAGTTATAATGGTTGAGAAAGAGCCAAGTATTGGAGGGCATATGTCTCAACTGGATGAAACATTCCCTACCCTTGACTGTTCCCAGTGTATCCTTACACCGAGAATGGTGGAAGTGGCAACCCACAAAAACATAACCCTTTATGCCTACTCCGAAGTAGACAGTGTACAGGGTTTTGTAGGGAACTTCAAGGTTAAAATAAGAAGAAAATCCAAGTGTGTAATAGAAGAAATCTGTACAGGATGCGGATTGTGCACCCAGAAATGTCCTGTAGGGAAAAAAGGAGAGGTAATGAATGAATTCGAACTGGGCATGGCTCCCAGACCTGCCATTTATACTCCCTTCCCTCAGGCAGTCCCTAATATTCCTGTCATAGATAAGGAACACTGCACTTACTTTAAAACAGGTAAATGCGGCGTATGTGAAAAGGTCTGTGTGGCGAAAGCTATAGACTTCAAGCAGGAAGACAGAATTGTAGAAGCAGAGGTTGGAGCCATAATAGTCGCCACAGGATATGACCTGTACGGTAAAGATAAATATGCAGAATACGGATACGGAAAATTCAAAGATGTCATAAGCGGTCTCGAATTCGAAAGAATGGTCAGTGCTTCAGGCCCTACAAAAGGAAAGGTTCAGAGACCGTCAAACGGGAAGGCTCCGAAGAATGTAGTATTTATAAAATGTGTCGGATCCCGTGATGAAAAACATGGAATTTCTTACTGTTCTAAAATATGCTGTATGTATACGGCAAAACATGCCATGTTGCTCCATCATAAATGTCATGGAGCAAAGGCATATATATTCTATATGGACATAAGAGCTACGGGAAAGGGATATGAGGAGTTTGTAAAACGTGCCATGGAAGAAGAAGAGGCAATTTATATAAGAGGCAGGGTATCCCGTATATATAAAAGAGGAGATAATCTTGTAGTAGTCGGAGCAGATACCCTTACAGGTCAGCAGGTGGAAGTGGAAGCAGACCTTGTAGTTCTTGCCACTGCCATAGTGGCAAAGAGCGGCGCAGATAAACTGGCTCAAATGCTGAATATTTCCTATGATACCCATAATTTCTACAATGAAGCCCATCCCAAACTCAGGCCTGTAGAAACAAATACTGCAGGTATATTCCTTGCAGGCTGCTGTCAGGCTCCTAAAGATATTCCTGACTCTGTAAGCCAGGGGTCTGCTACGGCATCAAAAGCTCTGGCTATGTTCTCCAATAAAGAACTTGAAAGAGAACCTCTTGTGTCAAGAGTTACGGAGGAATACTGTGTCGGATGTCTCGCATGTCAGCCAGTATGTCCTTATAATGCCATAGAAGAACATGAAATTAAAGACAGAAAGGGTAATCTCATTAAGAAAGTGGCCCATGTAAATGAAGGACTCTGTATGGGCTGCGGGGCATGTGCAGTAACATGCCGCTCTGGCTGTATAGTTTTGGATGGATTTACAAACAACCAGATCTTCACTCAGATAAGTACCCTTGAAAGTCTTATAACGAAGTTTGAACCAACGAAAGAAGAAGCGGTAGCAAAAAAATAAATCGTAAGGGCACACAGACGTGTGCCCTTACATAGAAAGGCAGCAAGTATTTATGGAAGATAAATCTACAAAATCAGTATGGGAACCGAGAATAGTAGGTTTTGTCTGCAACTGGTGTACCTATGCAGGGGCAGACCTTGCAGGAACAAGCAGACTTAAATACCCTCCCAATGTAAGACTCATCAGACTGCCATGCACCGGAGCTATTGACCCTCTCTTTATAGTCAAAGCTTTTCAGTCAGGTGCCGATGCAGTCCTTGTATCAGGGTGTCATCCTGCTGACTGCCATTATACGAGCGGAAATTATCATGCAAGAAGAAAACTTACAGTATTTCGTGACCTTCTGGAATATACGGGACTGGATCCGAAACGTTTCTGGATGTCCTGGATAAGCGCTTCGGAAGGACAGAAATTTGCAAGTTTTATGGAAGAAATAGTGGCAGAAACAAAAAAACTCGGCCCTCTTAAAGGATATAACAACTAGCAGGCCAGCAGGTCGGCAGGTCAGCAAAAAAACCTGAAATGCTGAAATGCTGAAATGCTGAAATGCTGAAATAAAAGGAGTATTACTCTATGGAAGATATTATAAAAATAGCTAAAGAACTGATAAAAAAGGATGATATAGAAGCTATTATAGGTTATGAAAAAGGAAGGGGGCCTTTTCAGACTGTTCCGTTATTTGCAAAATCCCCTGAAGATTGTGATAAGTTAATACTGAATCCTCTATGTGTTCATAATCTTACTTCTTATATCAATCAATTCAAAGGTAAGGTTGCTATTTTTGCAAAACCCTGTGATGCAAAAGCCATAGTGGGACTTCTACAGGAAAAGCAGATAGCAAGAGAAAAAGTTCATATAGTAAGTCTCAACTGTCCGGGAGCATTAAATCCAAAGAAATTGATAAATGCTATTAAAGGAAAAACAGTAAAAGACTGGACTGTAAATGGTGATAAAATTAAAGTGACTTATGAAAGCGGAAGTGAAGATTTTAATATAAAGGATTTTCTCTTAAACAAATGTATATCCTGTGATACAAGGATTCCTCCTCTGTATGATCAGCTACTCGGAAGTGAAATAAAGGTTGGAGATCTCCCATCTTCTATGAAGAGAGTGGAAGAAATAGAAAAACTTTCGGCAGAAGAAAAACAGAAGTACTGGAATGCACATTTTGACAGATGTATAAGATGTTATGCCTGTGTTAAAACCTGTCCCCTCTGCTACTGTGAGAGGTGTTTTGTAGAAAATGCCTCACCTCAGTGGATAGATAAAACAACGGATCTAAAGAGCAACAAGGCTTTTCATCTTATAAGGGCCTATCATCTTGCAGGAAGGTGCATAGATTGCGGGGAATGCGACAGGGTCTGTCCTATGGATATACCGCTTCGCGAATTAAATATGAAAATGAGAAAATCTGTGGAAGAACATTTTGATTATGTCCCCGGAAAGGATCCGACTGTTCCTCCGCCTTTAAGTACGTTTAAGAAAGAAGATCCGCAGGAATTTATACGTTAGAGGTGTTATCTTAAATGAATATACTTCTATTCTCTAATTAATTTTGCTGATAGAGGTGATTGATTTGGCATTAATCCTTAAGAAAGATAAATTTAAGGAATTCCTGGAAATACTCGGAAAGAATTATGAAATTATCGCTCCCGTAAAAGAAGGAGACCTTATTAATTTCAAATTACTGAAAGATTTCAGTAAAATAATTCTGGATTATCCGAAAACAGTAAAATCTCCCAAAGAATTCCTTTTCCCCCAATCGGAAGAACTGTATAAATATAAATTCTCCGGAAAAAATGTAGACATAAAACCGGCAGAAGTAGATAAAAAACCTAAAGCCATAGTGGCAATACACCCGTGTGATGCCCGTTCCATATCCATGATGGATAAGGTTTTCAACTGGGATTACAGTGATAAGCTGTATTTCGAAAGGAGAAAAAATACCCTTCTTATATCTATGTCCTGTAAGTCTCCTGACTGGAGCTGTTTCTGTACATCAGTAGAAGGTAAACCCTATGATGCGGAAGGAACAGATATTCACTTTGCAGACATCGGTGATAATTACTATGTAGAAAGCAGAAGTGATAAAGGAGAAACAGTCGTTAAAGATGCAAAAAAACTCTTTACTGACGCAGGTAAAAAAGATAAAGAAAAATACGAATCTCTCCAGAAAGAACTTATGGCCAAATTACCGGTAAAGGTAAATATAAAGGACGTATCGGAAAATCTGGATCTTATGTTTGATGATAAAATATGGGATAATATTTCTGTAAAATGTATCCACTGCGGTGCCTGTGCCTACCTCTGTCCGACATGCCACTGTTTTGATATAAGCGATCAGGGAAATTACGAAGAAGGCAAAAGGGTAAGGTGCTGGGATGCCTGCATGAACGGGCATTTTACAAGAATGGCAGGAGGCCATAATCCGAGAGATGCAGAAAAGACAAGATATCGCCAGAGAATATTCCATAAATTCAATTACTATAAAAAGAATTTCAATACAATATCCTGTGTCGGATGTGGTCGTTGCATAGCCGAATGTCCTGCAGGCATGGATCTTGTAAAAACTCTTCAGATTATAGAGAAGGGAGGAAGCCATGAGTAATATAGTTGAAAATTATGTCCCTCATAAAGCAATAGTTCATGAAGTAATAGACGAGTCTCCCGATACAAAAACCTTCCGATTTACACTTTCAGATGAAAAGCTCCATAAGGAATTTGATTTCAAACCGGGGCAGTTCTGTGAATTTACAGTCTTCGGTGAAGGTGAATGCACCTTCTGTATATCATCAAGCCCTACAAGAAAGGAATTTCTTGAATGCAGTGTAAAAAAAGTTGGTAAAGTGACAGAGTCAATTCACAAATTAAGAAAAGGGCATACCATAGGCTTTCGCGGTCCCTACGGAAACTGGTTTCCAGTAGATGATCTAAAAGGTAAAAACCTTATATTTGTAGGCGGCGGCATAGGGCTTGCACCGCTCAGAAGTCTTATACAGTACGTTATAGATAAAAGAAGCGATTACGGTAAAATACTCATACTTTACGGAGCAAGGTCCGTAGCGGATCTCTGTTATGAAAGAGATTTAAAGGCATGGTATAAAGCTCCTGATACGGAACTCATACTCACTGTCGATCCGGGAGGAGAAACACCTGACTGGCGTGGGAAAGTCGGTTTTGTTCCCACTGTCCTTCAGGAAATCAATCCATCGAAGGAAAATGCTAAAGTTGTAACATGCGGACCTCCCATAATGATCAAATTCACAGTTCAGGCTCTGGATAAGATGGGTTTTAAACCTGAAGATGTCATAACAACCCTTGAGATGAAAATGAAATGCGGTATAGGGAAATGCGGCAGATGCAACATAGGTCATATTTATGTGTGTAAACATGGCCCCGTATTTACCTATGCGCAGATAAAGGAATTACCCCAGGAATTTTAGATTTCTGTATAAAAACTCCCCCGGGCAAAAAGCCCGGGGGAGTTTTGTATCATCTGAATTATAATTTTTATAAAAAATCCACTTAAGAAAGAAATTTATATGGCAGTCTTTTGTAACAAATGCGGACATAAAAATGAGAACTCTTCAAAATTCTGTAAAGGCTGTGGCGTAGAAGTAGTAGCTACCTGTCCGGACGGGACGCTGCAATCAGGCACAGTTCTGGATAATCGTTACGAAATAAAAAAGCTCATAAAATCCGGTGGCATGGGCTCAGTTTACGAAGCACATGATACGAGATTTAACAATACGAGATGTGCAGTGAAAGAAATGCTTGATCTATCAGGTTCAGGAGAAGACCCTGAGTATTTCATAAAGAGGTTCAGAGAAGAAGCGGAAATACTTTACAACCTCAGACATGCCTCTCTTCCCGGGGTAAAGGATTATTTTATAGAAGGCTCTCGTTATTATCTTGTAATGAACTACATAGAAGGCAAGGATCTGGACACTATTATAGAAGAAACAAAAGGACTGGGACTTCCGGAAAATACAGTAATAGGATGGACAAAAGAGATACTGGATGTTCTTGACTATCTCCACTGTCAGAACCCTCCTGTAATATACAGAGATATGAAACCTGCCAATCTTATGCTTCAATCATCAGATAACAGGATAATGCTTGTAGACTTTGGCCTTGCAAGAACGGTAAACCCCGGAAGTCAGACTACCAAAACCTCTATAGGGACACCTGCCTTTGCACCTCCTGAACTATTCGAAGGAAAACCTGAACCGAGAACTGATCTATATTGCCTTGGAGGCACGATCCATGCACTTCTTACAGGTAACATACCTGTCGGTCCTTATTCATTCAAAAATATAAAGGAAATAAAACCGGAAATATCTGAAGGTCTTTCTGTTGTTGTAATGAAAGCTCTTTCACTGAATATAGAAGAACGCTACACTTCTGCTAAAGAAATGAAACAAGCGATAGAAGATTTAGCAAATTCATCGAAGCTTGCTGAAAGGTCTGTTGCTTCTGAAATTCAGCCAGAAACAAAAACATTACATGTTATGAATAAACATGAGGAAAAGTTAAAAGAAGAGAATGGTAAAAAGAAAGGAAACATAAAAAATAAAATTATAATCGCTTCAATAATCATATTTTTGCTTATCTACCTGGCTTCATCTATCTCTTCCCTTAGTAATTACAAAAAAGGTATGGAGGAAATGAAAAAATGTAATTATGAAAAGGCTGTAAAATATTTCAATAAATCTTTAAAAACTGAAGCATCCATAGAAAAAGGCCTTACCTTTATAAACCTTGAACAATATGATAATGCACAGGAATGTTTCAATAAAATCACTTCAAAAAAATATGAGGCATATGTTCTGGCATGTAAAGGACTTGTCCTTACATATAAAAATAAATATGAAGAAGGAAAAAAATTCCTGGATGAAGCGTTAAAAACAGAGCCAGATTCTCCTGAAGTTTTGTCTGTATATGGTAGAGCATTAACAGTTCACAGTGACTACGAAGAAGCGATTAAATATCTTAACAAAGCTATTTCCATAAAACCTGACTGCATGGATGCTTTAAATAATATGGGTATGGCTCTTTACAAACGGGAAAAAACAAAAAATACTCTTACAAACCCTGATATATTTGATAAAGCTGTAGAATATTATACTAAAGCCCTGAATGTTGACGCTGACAATGTAGAAATCTTGCTAAATAAAGGACTTGCCCTGTATGAAAAAGGTAATAGAGAAAGGCAAAAAAATTATATTACAGAGAAAACAGAAGAATTTCTAAAAGATAAAGGAGGGCTTCTTCAGAAAGAAGAACTGCTGGACTATAACAGTACCTATAAAGAAGCAATGGCAGTCTTTGATAAAGCAATAGAACTGAATAATGTATACGGTCCTTCTTACAGGTATAAAGGTATGGTCTTTTATGTGTTAAAAAAATATGAAAAAGCTTATGAAAATTTTAAAAAAGCAGTAGAATTACACCCCTCTGATCTGCAAGCTCTGGATTTGCTGAGGGATTCCTGTGAGAGACAGGGGAATTACAGTGAAGCAAAAAAATATGCAGAAGAAATGGAAAGAATAAAAAAATCTATAAAATAAGGAGTCTAAAATCATGTCAATTATAAGAGTTTCTCAGGAAAAGTGTACCTTATGCGGTATGTGTGTTCTGGAATGTCCTGCAGGGATTTTTACTAAAGGTGAAGTCATCACAACTGTAGAAGATGCAGAGATTAAATGTATAAAATGCGGACACTGTATGAGTATATGTCCTGTTGAAGCCATAACTCTTCCCTCTGTACAACCGGGTCAGCTTGTACCGATAGATAAAAAATTGAATGTAAATAAAGAACAGATAGGGCAGTTTTTAAAATCCAATCGTTCCATGAGGCAGTATAAAGACACAGAGGTAAAGGAAGAAGTAATTGCAGAGCTTATGGATATTACCAGATATGCTCCAAGTGCAAGAAATATAGAACCTCTCCACTGGATTATAACTAAAACCAGAAAAGAAACACGGTATCTGGCAGATCTTACGGCGCAGGGGATGACCGGTCTGGATAGATACGGCAAGATGGCGGAATTTCACACGGCGGAAAATGATATTGTATTCAGGGGAGCGCCTCATGTTATTATAGCCCATGCAAATATCGAAGGTTTCATTCCCTATGTAGACTGCACCATTGGAATTACCTATTTTGATCTCGCTGCAAACAGTTTCGGTATGGGCACCTGCTGGGCAGGTATTTTTATGCTTGTATCAGATAAATATTCTCCCATTGCAGATTATCTGAAACTGCCGGAAGGCCATAAGGTCTACGGTGCAATGATGTTCGGATATCCTAAATATGAATATAAAAGAATCCCCAGGAGGCATCAGGCAAAGGTAAAATTCATCTAAATAAAACAGAGAAGATATGCGAGTTAAAGTTGCTGATTGTGGTTTTGCTACAGGAATCGAACCTGTTACAAAGAGATTTAGGTCTCCTGCTCTACCAGATGAGCTAAGCTGCGTGTAAGCAACTTATGTTATAGCATATCTCCTCTATTTTTATTATATCATATAATTAGTAAAAAGCCAGTAAAATCCAATTTTTTTCACTTTTTACTGTAAGAGCCTGTCAGGCAGAAGCTGATAAAATGGTTACTAATTTACCCGGTGCAGTACTAAGATCAATAAGACCTGTAATGGCTTTACAAAATCCATGGAATATTAAACATAAATTCCATTTGAATAACAGGCAGAGGGAAACCGGGAGGTACAAGACTGACTCTCTGTGTAAAACCAATTTTATAACCTTCGATTACCGGCAGAAGATTAAATGTTCTGACCTGTGAATTATCTTCTTCCATAACAGGGACAACACAGTCAGGACCTTCAATAATTCTGCCAGTTATATGATAAAATCCGCCGTAAAGACAGGTTCCGTCATCATTCATGCAAATATTATAAACTTCCCCTTCTTTAGTGGGATCAATGCCAAAGGATACATAGAGATCCCTTATTTCACGGGGAATAAGTGCACAGGCATTTACATAATTAAGACAGTCAGTACATTGACAATCATCTGTTATCAAATGGCAGGAATTATAAAAAGTACAGGTTCTTACGAAATCTATTTCCAGTATCCAGGCCAGTAATTCTATTGTTTCAAACATAATTTTGACTTTGTCGTACATTTAGAATAAACATTTTATAGTGTATTCTATTCACTAACTATTCACTCATTTTACTATTCTGCACCGCCATCGCGAAGAAGTTTTATTATCTTTTCATTTCCTTTATTTTCTGCCACCTTCAACAGAGGTACACCTTTATTATCTTTTACATTAACATCTGCCCCTTCGGAAACAAGCAATTCCACTATATCTTCATGACTGTACTGTACTGCCAGGTAAAGTGGTGTTTTACCTTCACTGGCTCTGACATCTACTGTACATCCATTTAAAATAAGGGTTTCTGCTACTTCTTTTCTTCCCTCCTGACAGGCAAAGTGAAGGGCAGTAAACCCATCGTCATCTATGCCATCAATAATGGCTCCTCTGGAAAGAAGAAGCTCAACAACTTCATTTCTACCATTGTAAGACGCGCCATGTAAAGGGGTACGGCCTTTATAATCCCTGCTGTTTACATCTGCGCCTTTTGATATAAGTAATTCCGCCACTTCTTTACGACCTTCTTTAGCAGCCAGATGGAGCGGTATTTCTCTCGAATTACTTTTAAAATTTACGTCTGCCCCTCTGGAAATAAGTAACTCTACAATTTCTTTTTTACCATGCTGAGAAAATCCATGTAAAGAACTTCTTCCTTCATTATCCTTAATGTTAATAAGTGCTTTATTTGCTATAAGTATACCGGCTATTTCTTCTATTTTTGCCAGATATAAAGGAGTTCTGCCATGGCTGTCTCTCTGGTTTACATTGAACCCCTTTGCCAGAAGGAGTTTGACTATTTCAGGACAGCCATTCTGAGAAAACCAGTGTAAAGGGGTCTTTCCTTCGAAGTCTTTATTATTTATATCAGATCCTTTTGATATTAGTAATTCCGCTATTTCTTCTTTCCTGGCCATATATAAAGGAGTTCTGCCGTCACAATCTCTGTAATTTACAGAGGCTCCTTTTTCTACAAGTAATTCAACCACTTCTTTACAGCCACACTGAGAAGCTAGATGGAGCGGTATTCTGCCGTCATTATCTGATTTATCTACATCTCCTCCCTCTGACAGAAGTAATTCGACACAATCCCTTTTGCCATTCTGACAGGCGAAATAAAGAGGAGTCTTTCCATAATTATCAGATAAATTCACAGAGGCTCCATTTGAAAGCAATACTTTCATTACTTCTTTACGACCGGTCTGAGAAGCAGTATGAAGTGGTATTCTGCCATCACTGTCTTTACTGTTTACAATAGCTTTCTGGGATAAAAGTATTTCTGCGACAGCTTTCGTTTTCGCCCAGTGGAGAGGTGTTTTACCTTCATTATCCTGAATATTCACGTCTCCTCCTTTTGAAACAAGAAAAATAACTATTTCTTCCCTGCCATTCTGAGCAGCAAAATGAAGGGGAGTACGGCCGTTATTATCCCTGTTATTTATACCGGCTCCCCTGGAAACAAGTAATTCCACAATATCCTTATAGCCATTCTGAGCGGCAAAATGAAGGGGATTTTTTCCTTCAATGTCTCTGACAGTAATATCAGTTCCTTCCGATAAAAGTAAAAGAGCTACCTCTTTTGATTTTGTCCAGAATATGGGAGTTCTTCCTTCATTATCTTTAAGATCGACTATGGCACCTTTAGTTATAAGCAAAATAGCAACGTCACGGCCGTCCCTGGCAGCCATGTAAAGAGGAGTTCTGCCATTGTTATCTCTTCCATTAATATCGGCACCACTGGCAAGAAGTACATCAACTATATCTTTATATCCATTCTGTGATGCCCGATGAAGAGGAGTAAGTCCATCACTATCCCTTACATCTATTTCTGCTTTATGCAATAAAAGCAGTTGAGCAACTTCTTTCGTTTTACACCAGTGTAAAGGACTTCTGCCTTCATTATCAAGTGAATTAACATCTGCTCCTTTAGATATAAGTAACTGTACCACGTCTTTCCTGCCATACTGACAGGCTATAAACAGAGGTGTGTTACCGTTATTATCTATGTCATTAACAGAAGAATCTTTTTTCATGAGAATTTCCGCTATTTCTTTTGTTTTTGCCAGGTGTAAAGCTATTTTACCTTCATTATCTTTTATATTTACCTCTGCACCTTTTGAGAGAAGTAATTCCACTATATCTTTCTTACCTGTAAGACTTGCCCAGTGAAGAGGTGTTCTTGTGTCTCTCGCAGAATTGATAATATAAGGTTTACCTTCAAGTAATTTTCTGACCTCAGAAATATCATTTTTATCAATGGCATTAAATATTTCTTCGATAATAATATCCATGTCAGCATCGTGGGCATTTTCTCCTCGGGACATATTCACCGTAACAAGAAAAATCAAAAGAATAATGATTAAATGTTTATACATAATATCCTGGTAAGCTAAACTATATCAAACTATATCAAAGTGTATCAAAACGAATAATATAGTTTATAAGT
>DAIOEN010000017.1:0-37432 GCA_036746235.1 Vulcanimicrobiota bacterium
GAATTTTAGGGATATTTAAGATCGTTGTTTTTTGTCCGAATTCTACTCCGACCCCGATACCAGCAGAAGAAGTTCAAAATCTAAAACAAATTCATAACGGATATAAGAAAGTAATAGCGGCAATAAGATATAAAAATTTCTGGGTAGGAGTAACCAGTTTAACTTTTAGCAAGTGGAAAATAGCAGAACACAAAAATCCTAAAGAAACTATATACTCTTTGGAAGGAAGAGAAATATATAGGAAACGGACAGGAAAGAAAAGAGGTTTACACAGAAGAGACCTTACTTTATCAGAAGACTACTCCAGAATAATTTACCAGAAGAAAACAAGTAATCCAAAAATCTACAACTTCGAATTCTTTATGAATAGAGGATATGCTTATAACATTGATAAAGGTAAATGCAGAATTTGTTGTAATATATTTGAAGAATATGATGAAATAGAAACACATCATATATGCACAACTCTACCAGTAGAAGAAATTAACAGAGTTAAAAATCTGGCTACATTACATATGAAATGCCATAGTATGATACATTCCTTGAAAAACCTGAGTAATGAATTATCCAAAAAGGTATGGAATAAAGTTCTAACATTTAGGAATAAGTTAGAAGGACAAAAAGTTATAATCCGATGGAGAGCTGAATGATGCGAAAGTATCACGTTTAGTTCGAACGAGGGGAAAAGAGCAACCGACTGTCTAATATTAGATAAAGGATTGACTCTTACCTATTCGTATTTTAAGTCCGGTTCTGGAGACCAGGGAGAGGGGTAACCCTTTCCCTGAGTTTAACTGGTCTCCATCTCATCATACTGCTAAATTTTAATTATATCCCATAGAAATTCTCCACTGGTATATCTTACAGAAGCTATAACATATTTTACCGAATTACCTTTTTTAAGTTCTACTGAAAAAGGGGCAAAAACTGTTCTTCCGTCAGTTATAATTCTCTGTTTTTTATTCAGACCGTAACATTCAATTTTACTTATTTCGTTCTCTTTACCTGTCCATTTTATTTTTATCATGTCATTATTATGTTCGATAGATATATAATCAGCAAGTTCCTTATCCGGCACATCACTTTTCTCTTCTTCTATTTCAGAAACATAATTTTTTTGGACTGGTTCAATATGTATATTACTATGATTTAAGAGACCTGTCTGAAGGGAAATTTCTTCTTCTATATTTCTTATCCTTGTTATAAAATCAGGATGACTGTTCATCCATCCGGGCAACCAGCTTGTATCCATCTTTTCCTTTTCCCATATTTTAAAAAGCTCTGCAAACTCATGAGGATTTCTACCTGAATTAATAAGCATTTGAACACTTGACATATCACATTCTGTTTCATTATCACGACTGAATTTAGGCTCAAATACATAGGCATCAAGGTAAGACAGTACCTGTATAGGCCTGTATGCTACTCCTCCTGTAGCCAGAATTGCTACATTATAAAAAATTTCTTTTCTTTTCACTCTTTCATATACCTGGGCAAAATGCTGTGCCTCTATATGGGTAATTTCATGGGCAATAATTGCTGCTACCTGGTCATCATTTAACACCATATCTAAAAGGCCGCGGAATATATAGATATGTCCGCCAGGAAGAGCAAAAGCATTTACTTCGTCTGAATCCAGAACAGTAAATTTATAAGGATATGGTCTTGTTGTAAATCTGGAAATATCCCGGCCTATCTTCTGAATCCTGGCAGTTGTTTCCGGATCTCTATAAATATCATAATAGGATTCTACCTGCAAAGCAACCTGTTGTCCCATAAGAACCTCTTCATCTGTATTAAGGGTTAAATAATCACAGCCTGACATAAAAAAGAGAGTAAAAACTGATAGAAAAAGGAGAAATTTTCTCATAAAAGACCACCTTCCCAATTTTTTTGAAGGCCCACACCGATCAGGGGCATATTTTTAACCATTTTTCTATTTTTCAAGTTTCTCTATAGCTTCATTAATAGCCTTTATAGTTAAAATACTTTCTTCATTATTTAACCTGTCTTTGAGTAAAGACAATACACTTTTATCTCCAAGTTTACCGAGAGCTTCCGCTGCGCTGGCTCTAACAGAACTGTATTCATCATTTAGTTTTAATGTAAGAGATGAAACTGCAGAACTGTCTCCGATATTTCCAAGAGCTTCTGCTGCCGACTTTCTAACATCTTCATTTATATCATTCAATAATTTAATTAAAGATGGAACTGCCGCAGGAGATCTTAATATTCCAAGAGATTTTGCGCTTTCACTCCTTATCTGCCACAGTTCATGATCAATCATATTAATGAGAGTCGTAACAGTGTTATTGGAAGGAAAATTTTTCAAAGCTTTAACTGCATATAATATGACTACCGGTTCACCATCATGGAGAGCCTCGATTAAAGGAGTTACTGCAGAGGCATCTCCTATTTTACCAAGAGCATCTGCAGCATAGAGTCTCACAACAGTATCACTATCCTTCAGCGCCTTAATAAGAGAGGGAACTGCAGTTTTGTCAAGTGTTATATTGGATAATACGTAAGTAGATATACTTCTTACAACCTCATCCTGTGCCGAGAGATTTCCTATAAGTAAAGGTATTGCCTGAGAATTGTTCAGATTTATTAAAGATTCTGCGGCATATCTCTGTACAAAATAATCTTCATCATTTATTGCATCTACCAGTGGTTTTACAGATGAAGGAGCATTACACTTCCATAATTCCAGAGCGGCAAAGCGCCTTACATCAATCTTTTCACAGAAAAGAGCTTTAAGCATATAATCGAGAGGAAGGGCATGATTAATATTAGAGAGGGCATTGCCGGCACTTAACCTTATAGAAGGGTCGTCATGAAAAAGAGCTTCCATAAGTAGAACTTCTACCTCTTTATCTCCACTGTGACTCAAAGCCCAGAAAACATTGTGTCTTATGTCTCCGTTAGTAATACTTAAGGATTCAAGAAGCAATTCATATGATCTGGCATTTTTTATCTTACCAAGAACAAGAGCTATTTGAGCTTTTTTTGTATCTGAACAAGAACTATCGTGCAAGGCTTCTGTCAGATCCATGAGTGCACTGTCGCCAAAAGAAGTAAGTATAAGTATAGCCTGATGACGTACCATAGCTCGTTCGTCATCCAGAACATTTATAAGAGGCTTTATACAGGAATTATCTGCCAGGCCGACAAGGGATTCTGCAGCCCCCAGACGTACTCTTCCGGCTTCATCTCTCAGAGCATTTCTTATAAATGAGATTGTATTTCTATCTTTAAAACTTCCAAGTATTTTAACTGAATAATATCGGACATCTGCACTGCTATCGTTTTGAATAAAATCTATAAGTTTCGGTTTTAATTTATCCATTACAGCAGAGTTTCCAGTATTATAAAGCCCTACAATAGTATTCATTCTGATCACGTCATCACTATTAGAAAGATATGGAAGGAGTATATCTGCACTATCTTTAAAATTCGACAGGGCAGTAATTGCTGAAGCCTGAAGATCTTTATCCTGATCGCCCAGCAGGTTTACGAGAGGCTGAAAGGCTTTTCTGTCTCCGACCATTCCGAGTACCATAGCGGACCTCAATCTTAAATCTTTATTATCACTGTCAAGGGCCTTTATAAGAGGCTCTACTGCCTGTGAACCTATATCAATCAGTCTCCACACTGCATACTGGCTCATAGTATCATCGGGAGAGCCTAAATTACTGATAAGCTGATCTATAGTTTCACCTGATAAAGACATGGCAGTTGTCATCAGTAGAAAAACAATTAAAAATATACTCTTTTTCAATAAAACATCTCCTTATATAACCTGACATTGTCAAATTAATTGATTTTATAAAAAAGGTATTAGCTATTAGCTGTTAGCTTTATTATTAAGTAGAAACTAATAGCTACCTAATAACAGCTAATTGCTTTTTTATTAAATATAACAAAGTCGAGATAATTATTTCATGAAATATTATAACAGATTAAGGACTCAAAAAAAATACTTATCACTTATTTATCGGCATAATCCTTTTATTTTTAAATGTAATCACATTGTATTCTTATATTTACTGTGATATAATTTCATAATATTATAAAAGAGAAGTCAGAATAATTATGAAACAGGAAGAAAAAATTATTTCTTTGATAAAATTGCTTGTCAGCCCCGATGAGAAAACACGAGAACAGGCTTATTTACAACTCAGACAATCAAATAATAAAAATGTGTTACCTTTGCTGATTAAATCCCTCAATGACAGTGATCCCTTAATAAGAAAATTTTCTGCCGATTTACTTGGTGAACGTAAAGAATACGGAGCTTTACCCTATCTCATAGAAAGATTAAAAGATCAGGATATAAGAGTAATTATGTCTGCTCTTATATCTCTCGGAGAAATAGAAGATATAAAGGCTATAGATGATATAGCCATGCTGTTGAAAGATGACAGTCCTTTTTTCTATTTTATTCGGTTAGGCGCAATAGATGCTCTCGCCAGGATAGGAAGCAGAGAAGCAGTGAAATATCTGATTGATGCCATTAAAGAAGATGATATATTATTAATGAGGAGTACGATAGAAGCACTGATCCAGATTGATCCTTGCAGTTCCGTAGAACCGTTAATAGAGATTCTCAATGACAAAACCTCTCTGTGCAGGGATCAGGCTATTGAATTCCTGGGCATTCTCGGTGATGAAAAAGCTACAGAACATCTTTTAAACATACTTAAAGAAGATGATATGGAACTTAAAATATGTGCCATACAGGCTCTGGGAAAAACAGGTAAAGAAGAATGTATTCTTCCTCTGGCTGAAGTTTATAAAGAAACAGAGAACGAGCTGGTGAAAAAATTATCTCACGAAGCTATTAAAACTATACTAAAAAAACATGAAACACAGATTAATAAGTTATCAAAAGGAATTATTGATAAATTGATAAATTTATCAAAGTTATAATTCAGACGTATTTTATAATCTGGAAACTTTTCCAGGGAAAAGCCTGTTGATTATAGATAGACCCCGTGATATAATTGATTTTATATAAATTATATATTATAAAGGAGATTTTTTATGGATTCTGAACAAACTATAGCCCAGCAAATACTTGCTGCAGAGAAAAAGTTGAAATCTATCGGGGAAAAAGAAATGTCTGTAAGGACTAATTTACAGAAATTACAGGAAGACAGAAAAACCCTGGAAGCAAGGCTCGGTCTTTTAAGGATAGAAGCAGACATGGCGAGAGACGGTTCAATGAGAACTGCCGTTCAGGAACAGGTCAAACAGCTCGGTCAGAAATTGAAAGATAATACGGAAGAAATAAAAAAAGAAAATAAGGAATTAGAAACAATTCTGAGCTTCAGAAAACAGCTTCAGGAAGCAGTAGCAGCACAGAAAAGACAGAATCTTGATGCAGCTCAGGTGGCAGAAGTTGAAGGAAAAAGTTCTGAATACACAGAAGCTACGGAAAAAATCTTACAGCTTGCAGATGAATATAATAAGCTGAGAGAATATTTATTAAACCGTTTCGAAGAAATAAAAATGCTTAATAAAAGATCGTCTGATTTAAAATTTGAAATAGATAAACTCAGAGGTATACCTGACCCGCAGAAAACAAATGGTTATATAACCAATTTTATAACCCAGACTATAAGGGTGCCGTTCTTTGATATAGATGAAAAATTACTCAAACTCGATCCTCTGACTAAATATTAAATTTACTATATTTTCGAGGTTTATTATATGAAAATTTTATCTCCTGTATTATTCTTTTTATTCATATTCTGTCGTATTGCCTGTTCACAGACTTATGACAGTGAGTATAAAATGCAATTACTCGCTGAAGCAAGAAAACTGGAAGATACGTTTGTTAAATACAGTGATATAAATGATAAAAAAGAACTGGTAATAAAATCTGATAATTACATAAATTTCTATTACAACCTTTCACAGGACCCTGTAAGTTCCGTATCAGGTGGATTTGCTTATATAAAACACTTAAAATCACTGGAGAATTTTTTTACAGATAGAGATAGTTTTGAGCAGTATAAAGCTGTTGTTGTAGCTATAAGGTTATATACTGAATACTACGAACTGACAGGTGATAAAACAATTGCCTCCCATATAGCCGCTCTGCACAGGATTCAGAAGAAAGGCTCTTTAATCCCTTATTTTCATTATGGATTTTATAAAAATGATATATTTAATTTCTCTATAGCCACTCCGTCTTTTGATTATTTTAATAATCTCTCTATGTCCTGTTTTCAAATAGACGCAGGCAATAATTCAACCAATCCCGTAGATTTTAACCGGTTTAAATTTGCTATAAAAACTCTGGACGGACATATTTATGAAGAAATAGATCTTGAAAAAAACAGGGAATTTTATGAAGAACTTCCACCTATGCCTGATGGTTATCTCTTCGAAATAATACCAGTTCGTGGTACTGATAGAGCCTTAAAGCTATTTCCTTATATAGAAGATGAACGTAAAATAGAGAAAGTAATTATGCAGGATAAAACCAGTGATTTTAAAATAGAAGCAGTTTTCTTTGAAAACGTGAAAGAATTTTCTCCCGGTTCTAACATATTATAGCAATTCTTTTTTTAATTCTTCTTTGTGTTTTTCTATAAACATCTTGAGAGTAGCAAAGTTACTTTTTTCTGTCCCTACAATCATAAGAAGATAATTCAAGTTAATTTCTTCTATATAAACGATGCCCTGTTCATATTCTGTTTTCCACTGAGGGATAAAAGTTCCTTTTGCAGCCTCTTTAGAAGACTTAATAAATTTTATAATATCACTTGCAACCCTGGAGGGTTTATCATAATTAGCACCTTCTACGATAGACTTACAGACTATAGCTCCATTACCATCTATCATAAGGGCAGCGGAAATATTTTTCAGTGCAGTAAAATTTGCCAGTTTTTTTTCTACAACTGCAATTTTCTGAGGAGAAACCTTTCCTCTATCTTTAAGTTTAGACTCTTTAGTTCCGGCAGGCTTCAGAGAAGGTAATGACTTTACTTTATCTGTACTTACCTGCATGGGCTGTACGGATTTCACAGAGGTCTTTCCCTTTTCATCCCTGGGGCTCTCTCTCTTTATTTTATCCACGGCAGGAGGAACGGACTCCAGAAAATCTTTACCTGAGTCTCCTAATTCTACGGAAAATTCATCGAAATCCAGTTCGGCAATCTCTATATTATCAAAATCATTTAATTCTTCAATTTCTTCTGACGGATTATCATTGGCCGGTACGTTTTTTAAATTACGTTGAGCCAGATATTTCATTACCAGTTCGGTAATGGTATCAGGTAATGGGCTGGCTATAAGCTCAGGGAAAGAATGTTTAACAACTTCCTGGGAAATCTGTTTCACAATATCTCTGGAATAATAAAAAGACTGTTCATCTGACTTGATTTCCTCTATTATTTCCTCTGAAAGTTTCTGTGCCAGTTCATCCAATGGAGGCATATCTTCCTGTAATGTATCAGAGACAATTTCTTCTATATCCCGGACCGGTTCCTCCTTATATTCAAGTGACACTTTATCTATTTCCTGCTCCACAGTATTTTTTTTATTTTCTCTAATTTTTTCTTCTTCTCTCTGTTCAGATACATTTTTTATTTCTCTTGAAGGCTCTTTTTTTCTTCTGGCATTTTTAATGAGTGCTTCCAATCTTTTCGATACATCTTCCATAAGTTCGCCATAATTCTTTTTGCCAAAAGATATGATATTGTCAATATTCATAAGTTCCTGTTCCCGCAATTTCTTTTTAATGACATTAACTTTAGGTGTAATAATTTGCAGGTACCCTGTTACAAGTCCTATGGAATGTTCCACATCGACGATTTCTTCAAGAGGGAATATACCTATTTTAGATGTTTTATCTTCAGTGATTTTAAATATGATAAGACGGTCACCGGTACATACAAGGCCCTGATGATCGCCTATAGAAATGCAAATAAATACTTTTTCAGAAGATTTTACATGTTTCTCATATAACTTACCCAGGATATTCTTCATAGGCACAATAAATTCAGTCGAACTCTGATGAAGAGATATTTCTTTCATAGGTTCTATATATGTATAGGTTTTGCTGAGAGAAGATATTTTTGTCAGTATCTGTTTAAGTAAATTATTTTGCTCAGGCTGAAAATATAATCTCTGTTTTAATTCCTTATCATCACTTTTCTGAGGGATTATAGATAAGGTAATATTATCCCCATGTAAGGGGGGAATTACTTTAATATCTACTATATTATCATAAGTATAGGAATAGCAAAGTGTACCTTTAAATGAACCGCTTGTTATGGAGTAAACCTTCTTATTTGTTCCTATTAAGGCATTCCCTTTGACTCCTTCAATACAAAAATGTATTTTTTCATCTGGATTTGCAATTTCTTTGAACTTCTTAACCAGAGAAGCACTTATTTTTTGTATTAACTCAGACATAATCACTATTTTCCTCTCATCATTGGAGCTAATTTCCTTGAAAAAATCTGAATACAGTTTATCACCTATTATAATTCATGTCAATTGATTGCGTTTAAAAATGGCAGAAGATTCATATACAATGGAAATAATCGTGTTTTATTTCTGCAAGCTCTTCTATAATTTCTTCGTCACTTTTATTATCAAGACAGATGAATTTATCTGTCATATCTATGTACTTACTGAACCAGAAATTTTTCTTTCCCTGAAATGTTATACAATCAAAACCTCTGGCAGATATATCGCCGGAAAATACAACTATTTCATAAGGTTCTGTCGATAAATCGTCAAAAGGTTTTACTTTCAATACCGTTCCTGCCGGTATAGTATTAATTTCCATTTCTTTTTCCAGCCTTTCCACAGGCTTTCCTAATTTTTTAGATACTTCATCTATTCCTCTGGGTATATAATCTCCCTGTCTGTTTCTGTAAAAAAATATATCATTATTGTTCAGGCGAAATGCTGCGGCCAGTTTTTGTTCCAGAGAAGGAGAATCTCCAAAAAATACCTTGAGAATATCTTCAAAAGAATAAGGTTGAGGAATTTTATATAATACCTTCCATGCTTCTCCTCCGGAGATAATTTTATTATACTGATAACTTTCTTTTTCAAGGTTTCTGAGATATATTTTCCAGTAGCTTTCTTCAGCTTCTTCAAGATTGACAGAATATCCTGTATCCTGAATAAAGGATTTTCTCATACATTTCCTTATACCTTTTTTACCTTTAATAATGGCGAAATAATACTCATCCGACTCATCCAGATTTACAAGTATTCCAAGGAGTAATTTCTGTTCTTCATTTTTTATCAGAATTATCCTTCCCGGCTGTAAATGTTCCATATTAATCCGTTCTTCTTTTACCTTTTCTAATTCCTGAGGAGAACGGGGGCGATAAACCCATTTTTTGGCAACTCTTATCTTTTCGAAATAAAGATTGTCAGAAAATAAAATCTGTTCTAAATCTTTTCTCTGATCCCTGGAAAAATCTTCTCCGTACCACAGTCTTACAAGTTCAGGAACAGAATATTCTCTTAAAGAAAATTTCTGTAGTTCTTTCCATAAATAATCTATATCCTGAATAGAAAATATTTTCTCTTTATCTCCCAGTGGCTTTTGAAGAGTATTTCCGAAAATAACATCAGGAATCTGTTCAGGTATTACCAGGGGAGAAGATTTTTTACCATCATAAACAAATAAAGGTGCTATAGAAAAAGGATTTATTTCTTCATTATTTACCGGACACCACACATTATATTTTCTGAGCTGCCCTGCAAGGCAATCTATTGAAGAACTGTTTCCATGAACCAGTATAACAGTTCTTGGATTGAGATAAGATATTATCTGGTTTATCTGATTCGAATCTGCATGAGCGGATAAATTATATTGAGCCACTTTGCATCTGGCAGTAAGTTTTTCTCCTTCAATCTCTATGGTCTCTCCCTGGTTGAGGTTGAGCAATTTTCTGCCCGGTGATTCTTCATCCTGATAGCCTGTCAGAAGAATAGCATTTTCTTCTTTTTGAAGTAATTTTTTTGCATAAACAGGAGAAGCTCCACCTGCAAGCATACCTGAACTTGAAATTATGCAGCATGGCTTATCTCCCGGTATGATATCTCTCATTTTTTTACCTGTTACTTTTAAAATACCTTCTTCACTGTCAAAAAAAACAGGTCTTCTCGAATTTTTTATATATCTCTGCAACTGAGGAGCAAGTAAAAAAACCATACTTTCATATATATCACAAACACTCCTGACCATACCATCAACATAAACGGGAAACCTGGGAATAAGGTTATTTTTCTGATAATTCTTCAGTACAAGTATTACTTCCTGAGATCTGCCTACAGCAAAAGCAGGTATCAATACAGAGCCCTTCCCTGTTATTACTTCTCCTACTGCGTGAGCAAGATTTTTTTCTTCATCTTTACGTTTTCTTGCATGCACTCTGTCACCATATGTTGCCTCCATGACAATTACATCAGGTCTGACGGGACATGGAGGAATACCCTGTACTGTAATTTGATTGGTAACGGATATATCACCGGAAAACATAATCATACCTTCCGGTGTATCTATAAATATGGAAGCTGCTCCAAGTATATGGCCTGCAGGGTGAAAATAAATTCTCATATCGTCAAACCCGACAGGGTTTATCCATTCAGAAAAAGGGGCTATACGAATTTTATCCAGCGTTTTTTCTACTAATTTTTTATCATAAAGAGGGGTTTCACTTTCATTTTTTATATTTTCCATCTCCATTATTCTGACTGCATCACTTAAAAGAAGCTCTATAAGACGATGAGTTGCATTGGTACAATAAATGGGAACGTCAGGAAATTTTGAATGAATTAAAGGCAATGCTCCGCTGTGATCCATATGAGCATGAGTAAGAAGAATGAGATCCAATCTGTCGATGGAAGCAATATTAGGGATAGTATCTTTTTTATCTTCCGGATTCATACGTATGCCACAATCAATAAGTATATTTTTTCCGGAAATACTGAGTAAGGAACAGCTTCCTCCTACTTCCCTGGCTCCGCCGAGTGCTATAAATTTCATTACATGTCACCTGATTCAAGTCTTAGACTACCATGAGGCGAAGCTATAACAGTACTATCAACTACCATATCAGGCTTTATCGCTGCCAGACCGGATTTTATTGCAGATTCTACTGCTCCCACTTCCCCTGTAATATAAATGGAAGATTTTCCTCCAAGACCTGCGGCAATCCTTATTTCAATCAGGTTAACAGAAGCTGATTTCACTGCTGTATCGGCACAGATAATACCTGATGACACAGACAGAGTTTCTATTATACCAAGGGCTTCCATATCATATGTGGCAGAGCCTGTAAGAGCAGGGAAAACCTGAGGATGTATATTGGGTATAACAAGACTATCTAAAAGCCATGGTTGTGCTTCTTCAATACCTCTTTCTACAGAAGTGGTAACTGCTCCGACATCTCCTCCTATAAGGATAATATATTTCCCGGGGCAGGCAGTTGAAGCAGTAAGAAGCTCTACAGAAGCAGCTTTAACCATTGTATCCCATGTGGAAATTCCTCTGGCAACACTGTTTAATTCGATCAATCCTATAGCATTCATATTGTTGATCCTCTTAATTTAAAGTCTTTACGAAAACAGGTAAGTCCGTACCAATTCACAAATTAACGCTCTCCAGGCGAATTGTTTAGAGTTGAGAGTTAAAGGTTGAAAATTGTTCAACGAAAAATGAGAGGTGAATTCTCACTTTTCACTTCTCACTAACAACCATGACCGGGTAGTCACAACAATGAGAACGTAATCCTCTCTTCACCATTCACTCTTCACCCTTCACGATTCTCATATAAATTACACTGCCATTTTAGAGTACTGAGTAAAAGGAGAAAGTTCTCTCAGTTTACTTATAACTTTAGGCATATGTTCAATAATATAATTTATATCGTCATCTGTATTATAATGGCTCAGGCTGAATCTTATAGAACCGTGAGCATAAGTAAAAGGTACTCCCATGGCTCTCAGCACATGAGACGGTTCAAGAGAACCGGACGTACAGGCAGAACCGGAAGATGCGCATATGCCAAGTCTGTCAAGCATCAATAAAATTGCTTCTCCCTCTACGAATTCAAAGCCAAGGCTGGTAGTATTGGGAAGTCTTTTTTCTGTATCACCATTTATTTTCACATTCGGTATGGCACTGATAAGACCTGCTTCGAGCCTGTCTCTCATAGCTTTTACTCTTCCCTGCTCTTCTTTTAGATGTTTTTTTGCAAGTTCGAAGGCTTTCCCGAGTCCTGCTATATAAGGGGCATTTTCAGTTCCTCCCCTTCTGCCGTTTTCCTGATGGCCCCCTTTCAGGAAGGGACGAAATTTTGTTCCTCTTCTTATATAAAGTACTCCTATCCCTTTGGGAGCATGCAATTTATGACCTGACAGAGACAGAAAATCTACATTATTTTTCTTCATATCTATATCTATTTTACCGACTGCCTGAACTGCATCTGTATGAAAAACTACTCCCCTGCTTTTAACTATATTTGCTATTTCATCTATCGAAAAAACAACACCTGTTTCATTATTTGCATACATTATTGATACTATAGCAGTATCTTCCGTAATAGCTTCTCTGAGAAGATTTAAATCAAGATTTCCTTTATTATCTACAGGTAAAAAGGTGATTTTATATCCTCTTTTTTGAAGATTTTTACAGAGAGTCAGTACTGCCGGATGTTCTACACGGGTAGTAATAATATGCCGCTTTTCCGGATAACATTCCAGTGTGCCCATTATAGCAGCATTATCACTTTCAGTTCCGCAACTGGTAAAAACTATTTCTGACGGGATGGCACCTAAAAAATCTGCCACCTTTTCCCTGGCTTCTTCAATATGTTTCGCAATACGACCACCAAAAGTATGCATACTTGAAGGATTACCATAAGATTGAGTAAAATAAGGAACCATTACCTCTACAACTTCTTCTGCTACTTTCGTAGTTGCATTATTATCAACATAAACTACTCTCATACGTATTAACCCCTTTCTTACTTTTCCTCAGACGGGCTTTCATTTATAACATTAAGTTCTTCTCCTACAAATTCTCTGAGTTTTGCTTCCACAAAAGATTTAAGGGTAAAACCGGCGCTCGGACAGTTAGTACAGGCTCCTCTTAAAGAAACATATACATCCTTCCCGTCAACATCTATAAGCTCAATATCTCCTCCGTCAATCTGCAGAGACGGCTTTATATCTCTGTCTATTGTTTCCTGTATGAGAAGCATACGCTGAATATTTGTGAGTCTCTTCTTTTTTGCAGGAGCAGTTTCTCTTTTAACAGCCAGTTCTCCCATTACCTCTTTTATAATATCTTCAATATCTGTTATACAGGCAGTACAGGCTCCTCCTGCTTTCGTATAATTTGTAACCTGTTCCACAGTAGTAAGATGATTTTCTTCTATTACCTTCTTCAGTTTACCTTCTGTTACACCAAAACATTTACATACTACTCTGCCTTCGATTTCTTCTTTATGTGATATACTCTCACCTTTATAATTTGCTACGGCAACCTCCAGAGCTTCCTTTCCCATAACAGAACAGTGCATTTTAGCTTCAGGAAGACCACCGAGATATTCGGCAATCTGTTTGTTAGTAACATTTACTGCCTCATCTACAGTCATGCCTTTTATTAATTCCGTAAGAGCCGACGATGATGCAATAGCACTTCCGCAACCAAAGGTCTTAAATTTCGCATCTAAAATCTTTTTATTTTCATCTATTTTGAGCATTAATTTTAATGCATCACCACATGCAAGAGAACCTACTTCTCCTACAGCATCAGGATTTTCCATATCTCCGTAATTTCTTGGATTATAAAAATGGTCAAGAACTTTATCCGTATAATCCCACATTGTTCCAAACCTCCAATCTACTTAATAAAATTCTAAAATTCTATATTATTTAATATTATCCTTCCGGCTATTATAATTTAGTTTATAATTTTTGTCAATTATTCTAAAATATTTCACTGACATATATAATATACAATCGGGTTAACAGGATAGACATAGATAATGAACATAAAGGTTTCACGATATCGACGGAAGGAAATAATCAACAAAATGCTTATACAGAAAGTCGGTAATATAAAAAATAATTGTAAGCGTCCAGTTATCAGCAGACAGCAGTCAGCTTTTACAGGAATTACATAATAAATATCGTTAAATATTTTTTCAGACTGATTTACACAGTCAGGCTTTGTAAGTTTTAGCTGATAGCTAACTGCTGAACGCTTACAAATAATTGAAAACTCATTACAGGGACAGTTAACAGAGAAATGTTGCAGAGAGAAATATTACATCTTATTACCACTTTTTATTTCTTCAATAAATTTCCCACCAGTAATTTAATCTGAATCTTTAATGAAGGAGTAAGTAAATATTGCCATGCTATATATCCTGCCACAAATAATCCTATGAGAACACTTACATAACCAAATAAATTTTTAAGGATCCCCTTTTGTTGTTTCTGTTTGTCCAGCATTATTTGAATTTCTGTTTGAATTGCTGTAGATTTCTGAGATTCCGCTTTTTTCTTACATTCTTCACTGCAGAAAATCCCATCTGCTGTTTCCATTTTACATTCTTCACATACAGGTTTCAAACATAGTTTACATCGTGAAACTGCAGGTCTGTCCTGATGACGCAGACATACAGAACTCATAAAATCAATCCTCTCTATATTAATGTGCTATTCTGATACCAAAAAGATCGTAATAAATCATATACAATCTGTAAGTAATTAAGATAAGAAACAAATCCATAGATGCCGTTATGATGAGTGCTTTACAGGCAGTATCTTTCCATTTTATTATAATCACTATCACTGTCAGTAACAGTAAAGGAATCGTAAAAGGAGCAGACCCGGCCAGTTCATTCATTATAACACTGACAACAGGTGCTTTCATTTGACAGACTGGTAAAACCACTTTGCTTAGCAGAGGATAATATTTGAATTTCAATCCGCTTTTTTTTAAATAATCCACTACCCTTGCAAGGCAGAAGAACAGTGCTATTATGGAAATTACCAGCAAAGGAAATAATGTTGTAAGCCCTGTGGTAACATCTTTGTCATTAAACATTTCCTTCAATTTTTTATGTTTGAAATCGAACATAGATAGTATTGATGTTACTACTATAACAACGGGAATTATTATAAAAAGATGTTTTATTAAAGACATTACCTGATATGTTAATTTAAAACTCTCGTGAAGGTCCATAAAATCACCCTGACTATCACAAATTTCAATAAACAATTATAAAATATATTAAAGAAATTTTCAATTATCTTATTCTGAATTTTGCTCCAATTTTATGAGCTATTTCCATAGATTTATTTATATCAATCATATATTCTCCCGGTGAAGAATTAATCTTTCTGTTATCTACTACTGTAAGGGTAACAGAATCTATATATCTGACTGCTTCTTCTGCAAATTCAAGGATTGAGTCAAAGGCTTTTTCTCCGTAAATAGATCTGCATATACTCTGATAGGCCGAACTATTATGGGCATTAAGACTTATAGACATAGCATCAAGAACTCCCTTAAGCTCAGGAACAAAACTTCTTCCGCTGTTAATTAACATAGATTGACCGTTTGTATTAATCCTTGTCCTGGAGTAAGGATAATATTTTTTTATTACATCAAGTACATCCAGAATAACATCGGGCCTGTATAAAGGTTCTCCATAACCACAGAATATTATTTCCTCAGGCACAGAGTATGCTTCTGCAAAAAGTTCTTCTTTTATACTGTCGATAATTTGCCCGGAAGAAGGTTCTTCTGTGAGCCACAGATAATTTCCTCCAAGTTCATCAGTATAATTTCTGACACAAAAAACACATCTATTACTGCACCTGTTGGTAATATTCAGATATATTTTACCAGGATATAACATATAAGCAATTTTTTCGACTTCAATCATAATTTACTGAAACACAGAGTATTCTGTCCTGTTCTTATGTTATAATTCATAACATGCAATTTTCCTTACTGTGAAAAATTTCTTCTGAATATTTACCAGGCTGTTCATATAGGAAGGATCATATCCTATAACTACATCTCCCTGAGGACCTGGATTAAAAAAGAGGCGTCTGTCTTCATTTCCTGATTTTATTGCCCCTATCATAGTAATATCAACGGAATCAGTAGTAAGATTAAAATAATAGACTGACTGAAGACCAAAATTATCAAGTATATCCTGTGTTACACCATCTGGCATACTTACAGGAACGCCATTTTCATCAAGCAATTGAACCGTATAATCATTGGAAGGCGAAAGCCATCCATTGGGGTCAGATGCGTCCGGATCAATCGAATTGGGATCAATTAGATTGGGATCAAGAGAAGAGCCTGAAGGAGGAATAATTTTTAATTTATAAGTACCCATATCGATATTTTTATGATCGTTATAATCAAGACTTATCTGCAGGCGATTACTGTAATCACCGTTGCTATCATTGCCTTTTGCGATATAGTAAAAATCACCTGTCTTAACATTTATTACTTTCGTAACAAGTAAACCATTACCATAGTAATATTCAGGCTGAATAATATTACCGAATTTATCTTTTTTCGGAGGCTCATATTGTCCTATAGAAACTGCTTTTCCTGTAGGATTACTGAATTTTGTTACAGAAGCGTAAGCTCCTCCACCTCTGCCTGTATAACTTACAGGAGCAGGAAATTCCTTTAATGTTGTATCATTTGACGAAGACCAGTCAAGATTTCCTCCCGGTTTGAGAGGGCCTATCTCCATATTTCCTGATGCATAATACAAACCGGTAGTATTACTTTTACCAATAGTCCTGGATATTTCAAGTTTCAGATTTCCACTGCATGCTGTCACCGTTTCATCTGTATTTATTGAAACCAGATACTCTACATCCTTTTTTGAAAATATTCTCCCTTTTCCTATGACATTTACACCTATTTTTATCGTATCTTCTGAATATATACTGTGTTCGTTAAGATCCAGATAAAAACTTCTGCTATCTGTTCCTTTATAACTGCAATAACGTCCATCATCATTATGCCATCCGAAATAACTCTCTCTTTTAAGAGCATCAGTATTGCCGCTTATATTCAATTCACCTGAATTGACATAAATATCTCTGTTTAATTTCAATATAATTACATTACCGGAAGGATTATAGGTTATATCAGGGGCAACACCTGATGTTTTAAAACCACTGCTATTAACAAGCCTTACAGCAGAATAATAAGTACCATCTGCCCACTGGCGTTCTTCCTGAAGGCTCAGAGTACCGCCCGGTGCACTGACTACAGGTCCAAGTTCATTTTTACCGGCCATAGTTACTATATCATCAACTCTTATAGGTTTTGACAGACAGTCTTTGGTAGAAAAAGGTACTATAGTTCCGACAAAATCAGCCGGCACCTCTATAGGCCCTTTTGCTATAAACATACCTTTATTGGCAGAAACTTCTGCATTGGAACCTGAAGATATACTTTTGAAAGTGGAATTATTCGGCTCACTGGAACCTGAATAAATAGATCCCGGTTCATTCACATCTCTTCCGAGAATAGTAACACTGCCTGTATTATTCGGGTCATTCCCGGCAAAACTTATCGGTCCTGCTACATTTACGCTCTGTGGAGAATAATCCGATCTTACAAGATAGGCTTCCAGAACTCTGATTGCCTTGTTATTTGTTCCCAGACCATATTTACCTACAGATACTATTTTAAATGTATAGGGTGGTGTATTTCCGTCACCCATAACGGGGTTAAAGAGGTTATTTACAGATCTGTAAGGAGAACCGGACGCAAAGGTTATAGTAAATTTACAGTCATTTGTATAATTTATGTCAGGAACATCAACATTATTATATGTAAATTTCGGGAATGTATTGGCATCAGCTGTATCTACCAGTTTCCCATCCTGAAAAATTACTTCTTCATTGATAAGACCCCACGCAGAATCATTATTTAGATTATATATAGCATATTCAATACCTGCTTCTGCAGCTTTCAATGCTTTTTCTTTTCCTGTTATATTGCCTATCATGGAAATTTGATTGGTACTGATAAAAACCATAGAAACAGTCATCAAAGCAAGCAATACTGTCAACATAAGAACAGTTATTAAAGCCATACCGTCTGACGCTAAAACAAATTTTTTTATCATAATTCGACCTCCTCTTTATTTAATTTTTCACCTTTACGACAGATTTCATCGTAATAATTTCTACTCCTTTACGGGAATCTACACCGGGGGAAAAAGCTACAGAGGCATGTGAGCGTATATGTTGTTTAAAAGAAACCCTTACAGTCAAAATATTTTCATCAATACTGAGATCCATACTATATATATCTTTAACTACAGTTCTTACATTTGGACTGCTTATATCTGAGGTAAAATTAATAATAGGACTTAGTTTTAAAGGCTGTATCGATGGATTATCTCTGTCAATAAACTGCCTGTAAACATTTTTTCTGGTTACATCTTTCCCGTCTTTCTGAATATAGTACAGGATATGTCCCTGCCATAGTGGGCAACCCATACCGGTAAGTGAACGGTCAACAGTAAAATCATTATTATTTTTATTTATTGCTGTTTCAAAACACAGGTAAGATAAACTATTTGGATCTGAAGAACTAAATATTTGAAGAGAAAAGATATTACTGTATGTAACTTCTTTTACTATTCTATTAAGCAGTATTTCTACTCTCTGTTGAATATTTGTTTTACTTTCTCCAAGTTGCCAGCTCTTCAATCCTACATCCATGGCAGCATAAACAGCTGCAAAAAAAAGACTGAAAACAATAGAAGATATAACAAGTTCAAAAATAGTAAGTCCATATTCCTTCTGGCTGTTTACATGCTTCTGGAAATAAGTGTACATAATTCTATCGTTCTTTCTCCTTCTATCTCGGCCCATTTAATTTTTACAGTAACCTGTTTTATATTATTTTTGGATTTAAAATTTGCTATTGTCATAGTAAATGTATAGGGTACATTATCCATATACTGCTTGCCCGTTAATTCATAATCGTCTGCATCACCCTGCCAGGAAATGTACTGAACACCGGTCGGAATACAGTGTTCCAGTCCTTCTATATAACCGTCAGGGTCCGGCAAAGATAATTTATCTACAGGAATACCATTTGGGTCTCCTAAATCCGCTTTATTTAACTCGGCGAATTTTTGATTTGCTATACGAATAGCACAGGCTCTGAATTTACTTTTTTTTATCGCATCAAGACCATGAACAAAAACACCGCATACTGTTACAACTACCATTCCAAGAATTCCAATAGCTGTCATTATTTCTATCAAACTGAACCCTTTGTTAGAGTATTTTTTATTCATTAAACGATATAATTCTCCATATATGTTTATAATTTTTAAAAATATTATTCAGTAATATTATCCCACAAAAATTAATTTTAGTAAATATTATTTAAGTTAAAATTAATTATATAATTTTTATATTATTTTTTAAAAATTTAACTGAAAATAAAAAAAGGAATTTTTTAGTTTTTTTTATCGGAATAAAAACAAGAAAAATCGTAACAAAACATAACTTAAAGTAACAATTTTAAAGTAACGATCGTGCAACCCGTTAAAAAAAATGAAATTTAATATGGCATCAGTTAAATCTCTGCGTGGCGCTCTTACGCAAAAAAATATCGCCTTCGTCTATTTCTGTTACAACTGGCATCATACCAGGTTTATATTAAAAAACATTTTGTAGTTTCTTGTAATATGATTTTTTTTACTCCAGAGCACCAAGCAGAGATTTGTCGGCTATAATTTGACAAACCAGTGGGATAATTATCGCTGGCAGCATAAGTACCGTAACAGATAAAAGGGTACCTGTAAAAAGCTTCTGCCAGGCAGGCTCTGGAGAAGAAAAATTAGTTTTTTATATAGGAATTAAAAATTAAATAAGGGTTAATTTATTGTCTGTAAAACAAATTATATAAGGCAAATTATTTTTCTTCGTAAGAGCCTGTCAGGCAGAAGCTGATAAAATGGTTACGAACTTATCTGGAGCGGTACTAAGGAATTATTGTTTGTCCTTTATAAAGTCTCTTAAAAGTCTCTGCATCTGAACTGCTTCCTACAATAGTTCCGTAATGCATGGGGATTACATATTCAGGTTTTATTGTTTCTGCAGCTCTGACAGCCTCTTCTGCTGTCATTACATAGGTGCCGCTTACAGGAAGGAGGGCAATGTCGGCATGAATATCCTTCATTTCAGGTATAAAATCCGTATCACCTGCATGATAAACACTTTCACCGCCTACAGTTACAATAAATCCAACTTTATCGGTAGATTTCTCATGGAATTTTTTACCAATATTATATGACGGAACGGCCTTTATATGAATGGACTCTACGGAAATCTCATCTCCAGGTTTGACTGTTTTTATATGTCCTGAAAGTTTTGACAGACAGCTATCAATTGTAACAATGACTGTGCTTTCTTTCTGTATTTTTGCTACATCTTCAGGAGAACAATGATCATAGTGTTCATGAGTAATAAGTATTATATCTGCTTTCTCAGCCTCTTTTATCTGAAAGGGATCGATATAAATTATTTTATCTCCTTCTATTTTAAAACCTGCATGACCTAGCCATTTTATCTTTTTTAACAGAGACATACTCTACAACCTCCATCTATAAAATTTAATTATATAGAATATAAATCTATACAATCATGTATCATAATTTACTCTCTTATGCCATCTATAGATTTAACATCTATTGATGAAAGGTCAAACCCCTCCATAGTTTTTCCTGACATAATTTCCGAGGCCATGAAGACCCTGTAAAGAGTACCATTACCTTTTCTATCTTTATCATCTATATTAATTCTTGCTATATATTTTTTTTCTATCAGATGGTCAATTGCTATTTTTGCCGTTCTGGTACATTTGAGACTTGTAATGTCTATTATTCCGCCATAACCTATCTGGCAGTAATTTTTTCCTTCGCCAAAACTCAAACGATAGAGTTTATTGTAAATAACGTCTTCATAAGGGGTAAGCTTAAGAGACAGTACATCACTCACAGCTTTCTCTAAAAGGTAAGTTTGTTCTGCAGAGGGAGAAATACTATCTTTCAGATGTAATACAACCTTTCCCGGCTTACTGACAGAAGGAGCAACCTGTTCTTCTGATTTTTCCTCAACCGGAATATCTTCTCTTGAAGGAAAGAAAACATCCATAACATCCGCAAGTCCTCTGCCAAGTTTTTTCTTCTCACTCAAAGCTTATCACCTCTTTTGCAAGGGTCATATAATCTTCCGCACCCTGGGATTGAGGATAATATTTTATTATAGGCAAACCATGACTTGTCGCTTCTCTGAGTTTAATATTCACACCTATAACACTTTTAAAGGTTCTCTCTTTGAAATAATTTTTTATTTCTTCCAGAACTTCTCTGGCCAGATTTGTTCTTTTATCATGCATGGTAGCAAGTGCATAATATGAAATATGGTGATTCAATTTTTCTTCCAGCAATTTAAGGGTCTGGAGTAATTTTCCCACGCCGTGGAGAGCGAAGAAACTTGTTTCTATGGTTATAAAAACCTCTTTACTTGCCTTCAGAGCATTAAAAGTTAAAAGGCCGAGACTTGGCGGGCAGTCTATTATAATATAATCGTAGCTTCTATTCATTTTCTTTATACTGGTAGAGAGTTCATTTTCTCTGCCTATTACACCGGCAAGTTCCAGTTCTGCAGCACTGAGTACTATATCAGACGGAGCAAGATCAAAATTTTCAGAAATCTTTATTATTATATCCTCTAGAGCCACATGTCCTGTAAGGACATCATAAATAGTAGTCTCCAGTTTTGGTGTCTCTATGTTAAGACCCACCGAGGCATGAGCCTGGGGATCTAAATCTACAAGCAATACCTTCTTCCCCGATTCTGCAAGACATGCAGATAGATTTATCGCTGTAGTTGTTTTGGCGCAGCCGCCTTTCTGATTTGCAATAGAAATAATTCTCATAAATTCAACTCTCTTTATATTTATTCATATGAGAATCGTGACGCGTGACGCGTGACGGGTGGAGTATTCTCATCGTTCGTTGTGAACACACAGCCATGACAGTTATATAGTTATATGAACAAAAAACGTCTTTATTTTCGATAAAAAATCTAATTTCATCTGTTTCATCTGACGTGTTTCCATAAAATTGTTGTAAAATTTCTACGAAAATATTAAAAATCCTCTATTTCTATCATAGAGCTCATGAATTCTATTTATAGTGTATTTCATAAACTGTTACTGACCTGAGCATAAACATGTAATAGAAGTATTCCTCCCGTCACGCGTTACGCGTCACGTATATTATTTATGCTTACCACAGTAGAATTACTATAAGCCTCTTTCTTTTTTCAAATAAACGTGGTAAAATCTTTTTATAATTCATCAAACGTCCGGGGCATTTATAGCAAAACAGTTGCAATGAGGAATGAATTTCCTGAAGAATGAAGGAGAAAAATCACTCTTTCATAAATAAAATTTAAAAAATCTGTTATTATTCACTATGCAGAACAGGAGATGTAAAAACCATGAAAATTAGCAAAACTTTACTTAATCCATTCGATTATATAAATCCGGAGAAAATTAAAAACAGGGTAAACACAATTAAAGATCGTCATCCCGAATGGGAAAAAGAAGATATATGCAAAGAACTTGTAAAACAGAAAGCCCGATTATGTGGAACTACCGGAGCAATTTCAGCTCTTCCTTCTTCTCTGCCAGGCATAGGTACTTTTATGACACTGGCAGGAGGGACAGCAGTAGATATAACTACTATGGTATTTTTCCTCTCAGAACTTACTCTGGAAATAGCCACAGTTTATAACAGAGAGCCTTCCACAGAGGCCACTACAAAAGAAGCTTTCTGGGTTCTTTCATCCTGTTTCGGTGTTGAAGCTGCCACAGTCGGCCTATCAAAAGTTGCAGTAATAAATGCTTCCAAAAAAGCTCTTTCAGTACTTATAAAAAAACTTCTCAGTGTAATAGGAGGCTGGCTTGCAAAGGGCATACTGTTACGAATGATACCCCTTGTTGGCTCTATTGTTAATGCTTCCATAAATATGTCTGCATGCAAACAGGTGGGTAAGGAAAGTGTACTCTGGTATAAAACCAATCCGGAACAGGACAGTATGTGGAATGCAGGTAAAGAAAAAAAAGTAGAAGACTGGGAAGAAGAAGGAACAGATGAAACTTCTCAGGATTTACCGGATGAAAATATCATACTGGAGCCAATGAATGAAGAAGAAGTCCGGGAAGAAGAAAAAACTGAAAAAGAACCGGAAGTAATACTACCTGAAGAAGGTGACACAGAAGATATACATCACATTGAAGACATTATAGAAATACCGGAAAAAGATGTAACAATTGAAGATATTCCGACAGAAGAACAGCAGGAAGAAATACCTGAAGATACTGAAGAAAAAGAAGAAATACCTGAAGATACTGAAGAAAAAGAAGAAATACCTGAAGATACTGAAGAAAAAGAAGAAATATCTGAAAATACTGAAGAAAAAGAAGAAATTACCAATGAAGAAATAGAGGAACAAGAAGCATTTGCAACAGATGAAGAAATCAATGAATATATAGGAAAAAAAGTAGAAGAAATAAAAAAAGATAAAGAAGAACATTTGAAAACCTTTAAGAAGAAAAAAAAGAAATAAATTATTTAGAGAAACTGCATCTTTATAATTTTTATCTAAAGCTTTATTTTACGGCATTTAAAATGAAATTTCCTATATTTTTAAAATAACTGTCAATTATGACCGGTTATAATATTTATGAATCTCTTAAAATTATCTTTAAGCGGAATATTCTGTATCAGTTTTATTCTTATAGCTCTTTATGTAGCAAGTGCAGAAGTTTTATATTACTGGAAAAACAGAGAGAACACAAAAGAGCATTTAACATCTCTGAAAAAAGTAAGGCTTCGTTTTTTTACCTGTATTTTACTGGCAGGTATAATGGTAATGATTTTTACAGGGGTTAATTTCATAACATTCAAATCACCTCATGGATTTTTAATTTTCTGGGGATTATGCCTCGTGCTGGTATTTTTCCTTTTTCTGCTCCCTGTAATAGACATGTTAGAAACAGGCCGTATGTATATTGAAAGAAAAAAATCCATTATTAAAGATATAGAAACAGGGAAAACAGAAAATCCCTATAAAAGTAAGAAACACTATTTAAATTAGCAGGAACACTATAATCTATGGTCAGGAGACTTCGTAGATCCAGAACCTGGTTGTGGAAAGAATGTGAAATAAATTACTTTTCAGACAGGCTCCTACATTAATGGCAAGGTTATTATAAAACATGTTCCCTTATTTTCATTACTCTTTACTTTGATGGTACCTCTATGGCATTTTATTATCTTTGCCGCAAGGGTAAGCCCCAGTCCGGTACCGCTGTCTTCGGGCCGGGAGGAAACCTTATAAAATTTATTAAATATGAATGGAATTTCTTCAGACGGTATACCTCTGCCGTTATCTTTAATTTTTATTATAAATTTCGTGGCAGTAAATTTAATAGTTATTTCTATTTTTTCATTCCATGATAAAACATTGAAAGAATCCTTAAGGATTTCTTCCAGTGCTACTGTCATTTTTTCAGTATCTAACATTACAGAAGATACAGGTTCGCAGAAATTAAATTGTAATGAAATGGATTTTTCCTCTGACTGAGATTGGAATTTCTTCAAAATCTCTCTTATAAACTCTACCGGATCAACGTGAATCTTTTTTATAAAAATTCTTTTTCTGTCAAGTTTTGAAATCTGACTTAATTTATCAAGCATACTCGAAAGTCTGCAACTTTCATTATATATTATCCTGATAAAATCCTTTTTATTTTCTTCATCCATGTCGTCATCTTCAATAATAACCTGACTGAAACCTTTTATAAGGGTAACAGGCGTTCTCAATTCATGAGTAACATGGGATATAAATTCATCGTCAAATGTTTCTTTTTTATTCATTATCCTGAAAAATATATGGCCTTTTTCCAAAACATGTATCAGTTATTTATCTATAAAGCCTCTTCACTTTTCACTCTTCACCTTCTATAAAATATCTGACTGTGTCCAGAAATACCGTTCTGTCAAAAGGTTTCTCAATATAAGCCGATGCTCCTGCATCTATAATTTTCTCTATTTCCTTCGTATATCCCCTTGCTGTTGTAACTATAACAGGAATATCCTCCATAGCAATAGATTTAAATTCTTCAAGAAACTTGAAGCCATCCATGACAGGCATCATCAAATCCAGCACTATGAGAGAAGGATTGAAGTCTTTAACAAATTTCAGGCCATCCTGCCCGTTCTTTGCTGTCATAACTTCATATTTTTCTTTTTTCAGAACATAAGTCATAAGTTTTATTATATTCAAGTCATCGTCTATGACCAGTATTTTTTTACCTTCCAAATGTTCTTCTCCTTATATTGAGAGTAAAATGGAATACGGATTTAACAGAGGTTTACACAAAATTTATGAAATAGTCAAAAATTTCTGCAAATAATACTGAAATATCCTATCTTTAAAACCCTGGAGTCCATCACCTGACAGGGCAGATATAAAAACACTATCCTCATATCGTGCTTTTAAATTTTCTATAAGACCCTGTTCAACAATTGTGTCTGTCTTATTAAAAACATAAAGAAGGGGCTTATGTTCAATTGCCAGTTCTTTCAGCGTATCACTTACTGATAACATATGGGCTTCAAAATTTTTATGTCCCGTATCTATAACATGAAGCAACAGGTCTGCTTCTTTCAACTCTTCCAGAGTAGACTTGAATGACGCTACCAGATGAGACGGCAATTTTTTTATAAATCCTACAGTATCACTCAGAAGAACCGTTACATCATCCTTTAAATAAAGTCGCCTTATAGTGGTATCAAGTGTGGCAAACAATCTATTTTCACAGAGTACATCTGATCCTGTAAGTTTGTTTAAAATAGTAGACTTACCGGCATTGGTATAGCCTATAAGGGAAACATTGAAAAAGCCTGCTCTTCCTTTTCTTCTGGTATATCTGCTCTTTTCTATGTCCTCTAAAGCTTTCTTTAAATTTGATATTCTTTTTTTTATCAATCTCTTATCTTCTTCAAGCTGTGTTTCACCTGGCCCCCTCATGCCTATACCGCCTTCTATTTTGGAAAAATGAGTCCACATTCTCTTTAATCTGGGGAGAGTATATTCCATCTGTGCCAGTTCCACCTGTATTTTTGCCTCTCTTGTCCTGGCACGGAAAGCAAATATATCCAGTATAAGCTCTGTTCTGTCAATAACCCTTATCTGTGAATCTTCTTCCAGATTTCTCACCTGGCGGGATCTCAGATCATCATCAAAAATGAGGAGATTGGCATTTTTCTGAAGAGCCATTTCTTTTAATTCGAAAACCTTACCTTTACCTATATAATAGGCAGGGTTTAATGATTTCCTCGTCTGTATTACCCTGTCTATAACTGTTGCTCCTGCCGTATCTGCAAGAAAAGCCAGTTCTTCTATGGATTCCTCTGCCTCTTCTGCTGACATTGAAGGCAGTCTTACTCCTACAAGAATGGCTCTTTCTTTTTCTTTTTTTATTTCACCCTTCTTTTTCAAAGAAAAGGCATCCTGATTTATAAGCAATAAACCACTCCTTTATTATTTACAGAAAAATTTTAACTCTGTTAATTTCGTGTAAACCTCTGTAAAAGTCTTATTCCATGATAAAATTATAACGGACATTTTAGAGTCTCACCCGGCTGCTAAAGGCCGGAGGGATTTTTTGAAAGAATCCCTGCCATTAAATATACGGAAGTATAAGATATTATGAATAAACCTGCAATTATAAGAACTATATAAATTACAGGTTTTAAGCTGGCCTTATCCTTCTTCTTTTTTTTCTTTTTTATCTGCATATAAACCTCCGAAAATTTTATATATTTTTATTTCAGAAAACATATTTCCTGAACTTATAAAAAACTCCGAATAATGTTCAACGAGATATTTCTATACTGTTAATTTTACAAAATTTTCAAAAAAAGTCAATACTGACTTAACCTGACGGGGAGCTTTTCGAATAAGCCCTGAAGTCAAAACTGACTTTACAGAATATAAAGGCAGAAAGAATGGTTTTTAATATCTGAAGTAAAACCCTTATAACATAACGAATTAAAAGGATTTACAGATAAAACAGCCATGTTACAATGCTCTTACGATATATCGCTTTAAAAGCTTATAATATAAGGCTCTGTAGAATGTTTATAAAAATATTTTTCTCTTAAAGGAGAATAACTTTTTAAGAAGAATTTATTAATGTAAGTGCGAAAATTACCCCTTACAAAAATTGAATCTTTACTGAACTGTGAAGTTTTATTTTTTTTTATAGATAATTTCAAGGAGGAATTTTACCTGATGTCTAAAAGCCTGGAGACAAATTTAAATTTATCACAGAATGCCATAACAGTTTTAGAGAGAAGATATTTAAAAAAAGATAATGAAGGTCATGTCATAGAAACACCTGAAGATATGTTCAGAAGAGTGGCAAAAAATATTGCCCAGGCTGATAAACTTTATGACAGTAATGCAAACCTGAAAGATACGGAAGAAAAATTTTATAACATGATGGCAGAACTGGATTTTCTGCCGAACTCTCCTACACTCATGAATGCAGGCAGAGAACTTCAGCAACTCTCGGCCTGTTTTGTTCTCCCTGTAGAAGATTCTATAGAAAGTATTTTTGAAACAATAAAGAATACGGCCCTTATCCATCAGAGCGGCGGGGGAACAGGGTTTTCCTTTTCCCGAATAAGGCCTAAAAACGATATAGTCATGTCCACAAAAGGTGTGGCAAGCGGGCCTATTTCTTTTATGAAAGTCTTTAACACTACCACTGAAACTATAAAACAGGGCGGATGTGTGGAAGAAAATACCCTTATTTCAACAGAAAAAGGTATCTTTCCTATTAAGGAACTCGGAGAAATCTCTCCCGGTAATTATGAACATATAGAATTAAATGTTTTTACCGATGAAGGAATAAAACCTGTTGAGCAGTTTTACAATAATGGCACTAAAAAAGTAAAAACAATAGTTACTTCCTATGGATATACCTTTACAGGAACTCTTGAGCATAAAATCAGAGTTATAGACAAAAAAGGTAACTATGTCTGGAAAGAATTAAAAGACATAAAAAAGGGTGACTGGGTTGCACTTCAGATGAATAGTTTTAATGGTGAAACACTCAGATTTCCGAAATTTGATAAAAATTTTCATCATAACAGTAAAACCTGTAAAATCCCTGAAGAAATGAGTGCTTCTCTGGCAGAACTGGCAGGATATTTTACCGGAGACGGATGTTTCCATAAAGGTAAATTAATGTTATCTGTTCCTCATGATTGTATAGAACTTAAAGATTATTTCGATAAAGGCTTTAAAGAAATTTTTGATATAGAAAGTCGTGTTGAACAAAAAGAAAACGATAAGAGTATAAATCTTATTTATCACAGCCAGATGCTTGTAGAATGGTTTAAATTTATAGGAATAGAAAAGGAAAATTCTTTAACAGCCAGAGTTCCGACTGTAATTTTCAGAACAGATCCATCATGTACCGAAGGATTTTTAAGAGGATTATTCGAAGCAGACGGATATATAGATAAAAAGGGGTATCATATAGCTTTATCTTCTGTATCTGAACAGTTAATCAGAGAAGTTCAGATATTACTGCTCGGACTTGGTATCCCTTCAGGTATAAGAGTCAATTCAAAAAGAGAACAGGCCTATGGAAAGAATAACCTTTATATACTTACTATTGCTACGCCTGAAGGTTTAAAAATCTACAAAGAAAAAATTGGATTTTTAAGCCATAAAAAAGTTGCCCGCCTGACCGGTATAATAAAAAGAGAAACGAATTATAATGATCTCATACCAAATCAGGGAAAAAAATTCAGAGAATTTTATGAAAAACTTACCTTAAAACCTAAAAATCAGTTATACAGAAAGATATATCATTACCTTGACGGAGTAAAAGACAGAAGAAACCTTACAAGACAGAAAGCGGAAATTTTAGTAAGAGAATACGATTGTCTTAAAGAGAGTTTTCTATCAGAAATACTTGATAGAAATCAATTCTATGATCAGGTTAAAGAAATAAATACAGGAGAAGCTCCTACACTTGATCTCGTTGTACCGGAAAATCATACCTATATAGCAAACGGCTTCGTAAGTCATAATACCAGGCGGGGTGCAAATATGGGCATTCTCAGAATAGATCACCCGGAAATAATGGAATTTATTACATGTAAAAAAGAAGAAGGCTCGATGAATAATTTCAATATTTCCGTCGCAATTACAGATAAATTCATGGAAGCCCTTGATAAAGGTGAGGAATATGATCTCATAAACCCCAGGACAGGTAAACCGGTAAAGAAACTCAAAGCAAAAGAAGTATTTGAAAAAATTGTAGAACTTGCGTGGAATAACGGTGAACCTGGTATAGTATTTATAGACAGGATGAACAAAGCAAACCCGACACCTATTATAGGTGATATTGAAAGCACCAATCCATGCGGCGAGCAGCCACTTTTGCCATATGAGTCATGTAATTTAGGTTCTGTCAATTTAGCTCAAATAGTCATAAAAGATCACACAGGGAAAGCGAAAATAAATTACAAAAAGTTGAGGGATTTAGTACACAATGGTGTGCATTTCCTGGATAATGTTATAGACATGAATAAATATCCTCTTAAAAAAATAGAAGACATGTCAAAAGGGAACAGAAAAATCGGACTCGGGGTTATGGGATTTTCCGATATGCTCATACAGCTTGGTATTCCTTATAATTCGGAAAAAGGGCTTCAAACTGGAGAAGAGGTCATGCGTTTTATTGCTATTGAAGCAGAAGAAGCCTCGGCAAACCTTGCCGGGAAGCGCGGCACCTTCCCCAATTTCCCGGGAAGTATCTATGACAGACCTGAAGGAACTAAAATAAGAAATGCTACGGTAACCACCATAGCGCCTACAGGTTCCATAAGTATTATAGCAAACTGTTCGAGCGGTATTGAACCTCTCTTTGCCCTCTGTTATACAAGAAATATTCTGGATAATGACAAACTTGTGGAAGTAAATTCTATCTTTAAAGAAGTATCGGAAACAAGAGGTTTTTATTCTCCGGAACTTATGAGGACAATAGCGGAACATGGTTCTATTCAGGATATAACGGATATACCGGAGGATGTGAGAAGGGCCTTTATCATATCCCATGATATAACCCCTGAGTGGCATGTAAAAATGCAGTCTGCTTTTCAAAAATATACTCAGAATGCTGTATCCAAAACAATTAATTTCCCCAATCATGCCACAAAAGAAGATGTAAAAGAATCCTATCTGCTTGCCTATGAAAGTGGCTGTAAAGGACTTACGGTTTACCGTGACGGAAGCAGAAATGTTCAGGTTTTGAGTATGAAAATAAAACCTAAGGAAGATGCCAAAAAATCAGAAAAAGGAGAGAAATCCATGCAATCTTTAGCTACAAAAGAAGAAGTGGGAAGCTATAAACTTCAGCCGAGACCCAGGCCTATGCTTACAAAAGGAGCAACAATAAAAATGCCTACAGGGTGCGGCCATCTTTATATTACAATAAACGAAGACCAGACAGGTCTGTGTGAAGTGTTCACCAGAATGGGAAAATCAGGAGGTTGTGCTGCAAGTCAGGCTGAAGTGACAGGAAGACTCATTTCTCTTGCACTGAGAGCAGGTGTTGAAACAAAATCAATTGTAAAACAGATAAGAGGCATAAGATGCCCTTCCCCCTGCTGGGATAAAGGCAATATGACTCTATCCTGCGCAGATGCCATAGGTAAAGCCATAGAATATTATGTGGAAATGAATGGTTCTACATCTCTCGATAAATCTGAAGTAGCATCTTTTAATCTTACAGGAATCTGTCCCGAATGTCCCGAATGTGGAAGTATGCTGGAATTCAGCGAAGGATGTGTTGTCTGCAGAGGTTGCGGATTTTCACAATGCGGGTAAAATAGTAAGTGGTGAGTAGTGAGTGGTGAGTGGATTACGGTTCCATTCATCGCTCACTATATGTAACAGTCATGACCGATCCAGTCACAACAAAGCATGAGAATTTGTTTCTCCCGTAACGCGTTACGATTCTCATATAAATTTATAAAAATGAATAAAAAACATCTTATTATATGTGTAATTATTTTCATTATAAGCTTTTTTTTGTATTCTCTTACGTCAGGTACGAGTGTTTCCTTCGGAGACAGCGGAGAATTTATATGTGGTGCGTATAACTTTTCTCAACTCCACCCTCCCGGTTATCCTCTTTATTCTATTCTTGGTAAGGTATTTACACTTTTCCCAATAGGAGGAATAGCATGGAGGGTAAATATGATGTCTGTCTTTTTTGCATCTCTTACACTGGTATTTTTATATATTATAACCTTTCATGTCACAGAAGATTTATTTTCATCTCTCATGTCAGTTATAATATTTATGTTCTCCCTTACCTTCTGGAGTTATTCTCATTTTGCCAAAGGATATACCCTTAATCTTTTTCTGCTGTCAGTACTTATATTCTGTGCCTGGAAATATAAAGACAATAATAAGTATCTGTATTTATGGGGAATTACATTCGGTCTGAGTCTGACCTATCATTATCAGAGTATGGTAATACTTATTCCTGCCTTTTTATATATGTTCTCCATAACAAGAAAACCTTCTGTAAGGGAAATTTCCATTACCTTATTACTTATTATAACAGGGCTTACTCCTTATCTGTTTCTACCTCTGAGAGCAACGCCGGACCGGTATCACTGGGGAGATCCGACAACAATATCAGGTTTTATAGAAATGGTTACAGGGAAAATCTACGGATGGCATAATGCAACTGAAAGAACAGGTATTACTCATACGGTTAAACAACTGAAACTCTACGGAACATTTATGATAAAAGAATTCAACTGTTTCGGTATATTACTCGGTCTGTCAGGATGTATATTTCTTGCAAAAAAACATGTTAAAATATTTATTTTTACTCTTATTATTTATATTACCAATGTATTTTTAATATCCTATTTAATATCAACAGAAATAGAGCTATTCCTGGAAGCCATACTTCCCGGATTTTTCCTGCCGTCCCATTTAATATTTGCCCTGTGGGCAGGCTATTCTATATTTGAAATATCAAAAAAAATAAAAATGAAACCGCTTATATACCTGCTATTGCTCGTTCCTGTCCTATCTTTAATATTTAATTATCCCCTCTGCGATCAGAGTAATAATTATATAGCCAGTGATTTTGCAAAGAATTGCCTTCTTACGCCGGAAAAGAATTCCATACTTATAACAGCAGGAGATAATGATACATTTCCTCTATGGTATTTCCAGCAGGTAGAACATATGAGACAGGATATTAAAATATTATCCATAGGACTCATCGGTGAACCATATTATCATAAATATTTAAAAGACAAAATGAATTTAACACTGGATGATACACTGTCTTCTACAAAAGAAGAATTTCTGGTACATTTTATACAGAAAAATACTGATACCAGAATATATCTGACCTATCATGGTGCAGTAAAACTGCCTCCATCAATAATTCTGGCTCCGAGAGGTATTTTGTATGAAGTATTGTCTCCAAATAAAATAAAGGATCTTAATATATGCAGTTCTTTATTTGAAAAGTCATATCTTTTACGGGGACTTACAGATAAAGGAGTCTATAAAGATTTACTCACATCTACCATGATGGGGCCCTATGCTATGGGTTTATATGAACTGGGAGTATTATATCTGGATGGGAATATGCCTGATAAAGCAGAAAAAATCTTTAAAACAGTAAGAAACATCGATTACAGTGAGAGACGTGATATAGAGGAAGAATTTGATAAAGCTCTTGATCTTCAGGAGGCAAAAATTGCTCTGATAAATGAAAAATATGATAAAGCCCTTCACTTACTTGAAGGGGAAGAAGAATTTCTAAAAAATAATCCTGCCTTCTATCTGGTAAGGGCCGGTGCATACAGGGGTAAAAAAGACTATAATAAATCCTTTCAGGATATAAATTATGCTTTAAAGCTGGAACCAGAATCGGCAAAAGCCTATCTGGAATTAGGTAAACTCTATTATGAACAGGATAATATAAAAGAAGCTATTTATAAACTTGCCATAGCATTACAACTGGATCCTGCACTTCCTACAGGTCATTACTGGCTTGGCCGGGTCTATGCAAAATGTAATCTTAAAGAAAAAGCTGTAGAAGAATACGGAAAAGAACTTAATCTGAATAACAACTATGCCCCCGCTACAGAGGGAATAAAAGAGATACTGGAGAAACTATAGAAGTTGAGAGTTTAAGGTTAATTAAACTCTCAACTCTCCACTCTCGACCAGTTAAACATCTATGGCAAGGTGCCATTTAAGATTATATTTTTGAGCTTCCAGTAAAATATCTTCAAAATTTTTCAAATCATCTAACAGGCTTTTCTTACGTATAAAACTATCAGGATTCATTTCTATATAATCCAGAATGGCCCTCACTGTTTGCAGTCCTTCATCAGGAGAAAACCATTCTGTTTCAGGTATTTCCATAGTGTCATTATATTCACCAAGGAGATCGTATACTTCATCAGGAGAAGCACTGAAAAAACTCATTAAATCCTTCACACCTTGAAAATGGGAAATTTCTTTTAATTTTTTCTCTTCCTTTGCCAGTGCTTTCCCATCGATAAATGTCTTTTCACCGGGAATATCTTTTTCCAGAACTATATAATAAGCGACTCCCATAAATACCCCCTTCTAAAGATCCTTAACACATCGGAAGCCTACCTGATTCTGTCCCTTATCGGGAGCAAATTTAATACGGCTATAACATCTTGTATATCCTTCATAATGATACCACGAGCCGCCTCTGATGGTTTTAACATTACCCTTATCATATGGTCCTTTGTAAGGATAAGGTTGATACCAGTCGGCTATCCATTCTGCTACATTTCCTGCCATATCCATAGCACCATAGGGACTCATACCTTTTTCTATAGAACCAACCGGAACAGGCCCTTTCCCTTCACCCATGTTTAACATAATGGACAGAAGGTTTTTATCATTCGTAGTAGTGTTTACACATTTATTTTTATCCCATTCATTACCCCATGGCCATAGTCTGCCGTCGGGTCCTCTTGCCGCTTTCTCCCATTCAGCTTCTGTAGGAAGACGTTTACCGGCCCATTCTGCATAACTCCTGGCATCATTCCACGTAACATTCACAACAGGATAATTTTCATAACCTTTTTTAAAGTACATATCCCATGCACCCTGGCTCTTATAACCTGTAGCTTTTATAAAAGCAGCATATTCCGCCATAGTAACTTCACATCTGTCTATATAATAGGCTCCAAGTTCCATCTTTGAAGATGGACCATCAGATGAATTTTGCTCTTCACTTCCCATTATAAATTCACCGGCCGGTATATAAACCATACCATTGTAAGGTACTCTTTTAAATTTCGGCTCAAGAAGATTATCCCCCTGATTTATGGTTACCTGCTCTTCCCACATAAGATCATCTATGGTAACAGTCATAAGGTAATTACCTGGAACCAGACTGGTAAGTTTTAAAGGAGTTCTTCCTATTAAAGCACCTTCAAGATAAACCCTGGCTCTGGAAGGATCTGTTTTTATTTCCACAGTAGTACCTGACATAGCAACAGGTTTTTCCGTAGGAGGAACAGGTGTTGCAGTAGGTGCTAAAGGTTTAGGTGTATCGGTAGGTATTACAGGTACCGGTGTATCGGTAGGTGTTGGCATGACAGGTTTAGGTGTGTCAGTAGGTGTCGGTATTACAGGTGCCGGTGTATCAGTAGGTGTCGGCATGACAGGTTTAGGTGTGTCAGTAGGTGTCGGTATTACAGGTACCGGTGTATCGGTAGGTGTCGGTATTACAGGTACCGGTGTGTCAGTAGGTGTCGGTATTACAGGTACCGGTGTATTGGTAGGTGTCGGTATTACAGGTATAACAGCAGGTGTTACTGGTTTTGGTGTACTGGTAGCGCCCGAACTTACAGCAGATATATTGGAAAATATTACAGTATAACCGGCCTGAACATTTGAAGTTTTCCTTGTTATTCTGGCTTTTGATGTACTGTCGCCAACATCGGTTATTTTTATTTTTGCTATATCAAGTACCACCGGTTGACCGTTGGCCGTTATAGTAAGTCTGATAAGTCCCTCTGTTCCCCGGGTCAATCCGTCGTTAGCTCCAAGATTTATTTCTACTACCTCTCCGCTAACTTTCACCACTTTCCCCTCCAGATTATTTGCAAAAGCTATAAAGAACATATTATAGCCAGTGGGGAAAAATGAAAAAATAAAAATTACTAAAAAAATAAAGGTAAAAGTCCATTTTTTTCCAGACACTTTATTCACTCCTTGTTTATAGCTTTCAGCAATCAGCTTTCAGCAATTTATTAACTATCATGACGCGTGACACATAAGGCGTGACGCGAAGACAAAATTCCATTTTTAATTAGGACTGAATACAGTCACATGTTCATAGCATTGATAGCTGACAGCTAACAACTGACAACTAACCATTATCATAACTATTTGAACTGTAATTTATAGGTTTTGGTTTTAAATAACTTTTATCAGTAGCTCTCATAGTCAAATAGCCACTGAGTAAAGCAGAAACAACTCTGACAGAACTGAAACGATCTCTTGGTGCTTTGGCAAGCATTTTCAGAACGATTTTCTCTATTTCTTCCGGAATAGAAGGAGCTATTTTTCTCGGAGCTACAGGCTCTTCTTCCTTATGTTTTTTCATAATTATCAATGGATTGCTCCCGGAAAAAGGAACATTACCGGTCAGAAGCTCATAAAAAACAACTCCCAGAGAATAAATATCAGATCTCTCATCTCCTCCGTCTTTAGATAATAATTCGCATGGCATATAATGAGGAGAACCGGCAAAAAATCCTCCCTTTGTCGGTCCTATCTGATCTACAGATTTCACAGTAACATACTCCATAATTTTCACATTACTATCAGGACTTACCATAAGATTTTCAGGTTTTATATCACTGTGTATAATTCTTCTGGAATGTAAATAATTTAATCCTTCACAGACTTTAATTACAAAATTTATTGCCCATACAACATCCATGTTACTTATTCCACTGAGTCTTAATAATTCTCTTAAAGTCATAGCATCCACAAATTCCATAATCATATAGATAGAATCCTCATTGCTCAATGCATCATATACCCTTACTAGATTTGAATGATTTAACTCTTTATATTTATCGGTTTCCTGAAAAAATCTATTTATAAAACCTTCGTCATTAAGTAGATGTTCATATGGTATTTTAATAGCACATATTTCACCGGTATCATTCTGTGTTGCCTTATAAACCTTTGCCATAGTACCTGAACCAATTTTCTCAGTTACCGTATAATTTCCAAGCACCAGATGAGCTTTTGTGGGTACCTGCTTTCTGGTAGACAGATAAACTCTTTTAAGTATTTCATCCATATCAGATACATCAGATGAGACCTGCCCTTCAGATGGCCCTGCCTGACGAATTAAATTATCCGGTTCTGATTTATAAATCTGTCTTTCCCCTGTGCCAGTTCTCTGGGCTACATCAAGTTCATTAGTTGAACGGGTAAATTTTTCAGCACTAATTGGTTTGAATGGTCTTCTTGATATTTTGCCGGTATCGTCAGGTTCACCAGAAGCTCCCTGCCTGACTGGAAGCGTATCCAGCCTTTCCTTTGGAAGTTTATTTGTCAGTATACTTTCTATTTCATTGGTATCTCTCCTTGGCTTTAAAAAACCTTTTGAAAATTCCTTCCTTTTTTCAAGAACCATCTGAGGATTAATGTCAATCTTCTCTTCTTCTGAACTCAGTTCCTGGGAAGGACGTTTAATTACTTCCTCCTGAGATAAAACAGTTACCGGTTTCTTAACATCAAGCCTCGGCCTCTCAGAATATGTTTCTCCTCCGCTTAACACAGGTTTTCTCACATCAAGTCTGGGACGTTCTGAATATTCTTCACCGGATTTCCTCACTTCAAGGCCAGGACGTTCTCCATACTCTTCGACAGGTTTTCTCACATCGAGTCTGGAACGTTCCCCATACCCTTCGACAGGTTTTCTCACATCAAGCCTGGGACGTTCTCCATACTCTCCACTGGCAGGCTTTTTTCCGGCAAGTCTGCCGGAACGTTCCTCATACTCTTCGACAGGTTTTCTCACATCAAGCCTGGGACGTTCTCCATACTCTCCACTGGCAGGCTTTTTTCCGGCAAGTCTGCCGGAACGTTCCTCATACTCTTCGACAGGTTTTCTCACATCAAGCCTGGGACGTTCTCCATACTCTCCACTGGC
>DAIOEN010000017.1:37532-57993 GCA_036746235.1 Vulcanimicrobiota bacterium
CTCACATCAAGCCTGGGACGTTCTCCATACTCTTCACTGGCAGGCTTTTTTCCGGTAAGTCTGCCGGAACGTTCCTCATACTCTTCGACAGGTTTTCTCACATCAAATTCCATGGAGTCTGTATAATCATCATTACTGCTTAAAGGAAAAGACTCCGCCTGTTCCTCTGCTTCTGTGTCCTCAAAATAGTCTTCTTCATCATCTCTTTCATAAAGCTGTTCCATGTCATATGTCCTATAAGTATCTTTCCTCTGAACAGATGTTTTATATTCTTCCGGGGATTGCTGACTATATGCTCTATCTTTATCTTCAGCTATTTCTGCGGAATCATCATATGATTCTTCATCGAATTCATTTTCATATTCATCTTCAACAAAATGTTCTTCCGGTTTTAATAATTCATCAAAAGAAAACTCTCGTACAGCAGTTACATTTGAGGATTCTTCCTGTCGAGGTTTTTCTTTAAAAAATTTCTGGTCAATCTGCTTATTCAGAATCTCCGGTTCACTCTTCTTTAAAGCTTTTTCTTTGAAAAATTTCCGGTCAATCTGCTTATTCGGAATCTCCGGTTCACTCTTTTTTAAAGGTTTCTCTTTCTTACGCTTCTGCTGAAGCTTTATTAAAACTATTATTGTTCCAACAAAAAATATAATTGCTACAAGAAGAATTATCAATAAAATAGATGATTGACCGGAAAATGGAGGAGCAGGGGTTTCCTCTGCAATCGTCGTAGGAGTTTCTTCTACAGGTGAAGGCTCCTCTGTAGGAGTAGGTTGAATATATTCAGTCAATGTAATATCCAGTGAAATATTTTCACCTGCGCTGACTTTTATTTTACTATTGTATGTATTATATCCTTCCTGTTTAACTTCCATAACATGTGTTCCCGTAGATATCTTTTTTATCACACATGGAATAGAACCTTTTTCCTTACCGTCCAGAAGAACAGTAGCTCCTTTGGGTGCACCTTTAATAGAGATAGAACCCGGTAATGGTTTGAGTTCTATTGATAATTGTTTTGTCTTTTCTTCTTCTATTGTAACTCCCTGCTTAAAAATTTCATAATTCTTCTTCTGTAATTTCAAGGTATATTTTCCCGGGTTATGCTCTTTATTATAAGGGGTTTTACCGGATTTATTTTCATTTATATATACAATAGCGCCATCGGGAGAAGATTTTATAACAAGTTTACCGGCTTTCTGACTCTTAACCAGTTCAGCATGGACAGATGCTTCTCCTCCGCCTTCAACCCAGACACTCTGAGAGGAAGACTCATATCCTTCAAGATAAAAGGTCACAGTATGAGATCCTTTTGAAAGAGTCAAACCTGTCGGAGCAGTTCCGCGATATGAACCGTCAACTGATACAGAAGCTCCTGCCGGATAAGAACTTATACTGACATAACCTTCAGTTTTCTCAGGCGGTTTATAAGGAGGTTCTGTCGGCTCTTTTGTCGGTCTTGTAGGTTCAGGCAGAGCAGTCAGATATATAGTGCCATAGGCGTCCAGACCTTTTTCAAGAACAACAGTCGTATAACCTGTTTCATAGCCGCTCATAGAGGCACTGAATGAATAGGTGCCGGGAGGATAACCGCTCAGAGTAGCAGAAGAATTTCCCACATATGTTCCTGCAAAATATATATCGGCTCCGGAAGGACTTGTAGTGACGACAATGAGCCCTTCTGCTAAAGCCCTGTCTGAAAGGGAAAATAGAAAGAAACTCATAAAGAGACACATATAAATTTTCGAATAAATACTTAAATATTTCATGATAATAATTAATCTCGCGAATTAAAATCTATACGGGGAATATTATATACTGTTTCAGTATATCCCTTGGTCATAAGTGATTGAACTGCATCAAAAGGTTTAATCTTTCCTGTAACCACTCTGTAAACCTCTCTTGTTATGGGCATATCTATATTATGTTCATGACTTAATTCATAGGCAAATTTTGCAGTATTGACACCTTCAACAACTGCATTCATGGTCATTAAAATTTCCTCAAGTTTTCTCCCTTTCGCCAGTTCCATTCCTAAAGTTTTATTTCTGCTTAAAGAACTGGTGCAGGTCGTAAATAGATCGCCTATCCCGGCAGGTGACAGAAATGTTTCAAACCTTGCTCCCAGTTTAACACCGAGAGAATATATCTCGGTAAAACCTCCTGTAAGTAAAGCTGCAAATGTATTGGAACCAAAGCCAAGAGTATCGGCTATACCGGCAGCTATGGCAAATATATTTTTTAACGCTCCTGCAATCTCCACACCTTTTACATCAGAGCTCTGAAAAACCCTGAAATAATTTGTCTGAAATATCTGCTTTATCTTTCTGGTAACACGGGGATTCCATGAAGCAGCTACTGTAACAGCAGGAAGTTCTCTGGCTATTTCCTTTGCCAGATTGGGGCCAGATATGACACCTATATTTTCTACACATTCAGATGGCAGTTCTTCTTTAAGAACCTGAGACATAGTACATAGAGAAGATTCGTCAAAACCTTTAGCAACACTGACAAATATTTTATTCTTATCAGAAAAAGGATGTAATTCTCTTACAATCTCTCTAAAAAACGGCGAAGGAACAGCGACAACAATCATCTTAGAGCCTTTCATAACTTCTTCTAAATCAGTTGAAATACAGGAAATGCCGGGAGGAATTATAATGCCGGGAAGATATTTGCGATTTTCTCTGGAGGTCAATAAATCGTCTTTAAACTTATCTGTTCTGGTCCAGACTTTTACCGGTAACCCCTTACGGGCAAGCAGAACTGCCAGAGTTATCCCCCATGCACCGGCTCCTATAATAGAAATTGAATATTGACTGCTCATAAACATACCCCGTTCATAGAAAAAATTACATATGATAATTTTCTATATAAAATACTTTTTTCCTTCGTTCCAAGCTAATTATAACGTAACTATCGAAATATATCAATTATAGATAGCGTTTTTTACGAGAGATACATTCATTTTTAAACGCAATCATTTGCAATAATAATAATAATCCTGTATAATATATATCGAAATTAAAAAATTTATAATCTGCAGGATTTAGCAGGGGGATCAATCATATAACTTATGATGCAATAGATTTATCTGGTAAAGTTGAAAATTTGATTGAGAGGAGAAAATAAAGGAACGTGCCAAATTTACTTAATGAGACAGGTGATAAAGTCAATCAATATTTAGAAAAACTGGTTAAAAACAGCGGTGGAACCATAACCCATACAAGACTTGACAGAGGTTGCTTTACTGTAAACAAAGGTTCCACACTTGTTCATGTACTTGTAAAAGAATGGAAAGAAGAAAGCCCTCTCGTAGAATGTATATCTTATGTTGTACGCGGTGCGGCCATAACAGAAGAACTGGCAATCAAACTGTTGCTAATGAACTGGGAAATGCCTTTTGGAAGTTTCTCTATTGATCCTGAAGATAATTGTATAGTGCTGAGCCTGTGTTTAATAGGTTCCACTATCGATCAGGAAGAACTTACTGTAGCAATAGAAAATATAGCAGAAGTTGCAGATGAAGTAGATGATCTTATTATAGAAAACTATGGAGGAATAACGGCTCTTCAGGATTTAATTAAGAAGAGACATATTCCGGGGAAATAGCATATAAAAATTTATTAATTCTTAAAATTCAATCGTTTCGAGGTGAATATATAATTGACTTTTTTCTTATTAAGAGCCAGGTTTACAAGCAGTGGAGACAAATTTTTGCCAGTCGGTGTTCTTGCCACAGACGGAGTAAGTATAGTGTATAGAGAAGTTCCGAATGGTGTTGAAAGCACTCCCTTTGTTATAAAAGCAATAGAGAACTTAAAACTCAGACATAAAGATAAAAAATATACCTATAAAGATGACGGGAGATTATTTCTTGAATTATTAATAAATCATTTTGCAGGTTTTTTAACATCAAATGAAAAATTTCATCCCCTTTTCCTTGGTTCTCTTGAAGGTAATGGGGAAGAAGTTTCTACGAGTGTGGCCAATACACTGGCTATATTTGAAAAGAACTATATATCACTGGAAGAATTACGTCAAATAAAACTCAATAATTGTTTTGAAGTATAAAGGGAACAGGAAGTCAGTCCTGTTCCCTTTTATTTCGTATTTACTCCCGCAATTCTCGCCTTTTTCTGGCCAGCCGGGCTATTTCACTGTCAGGATATATTTCTTCGCACATTTTATAAAATTTTATGGATTCACCGAGTTTCTTTTCATCAGAATAGGTTTCACCGAGCTTAAAAAATATATGGGCTTTAGATTTTTTCAGGCTGTCCATCTGTTTTGGACTGAGAGGAAGTTTTTCTGCCTTTTCCAGATAACCTGTAGCTGTAGCAATTTCATTTTTCTCCATATATTCTTTACCAAGTTCAAGAAAAATCTGTCCTTTTCTCTTCTGCAGATTTTCCATATTATCATTATCTACCCTGAGAGTTTCACATGTATTAATCAGTTGTAATGCATCTTCATATTTTTTCTCTATTATAAGAAGCTGAATATTTCCTAAAAAAGCAGGAACAAACTCCTTGTCCAGGTCAAGTGCCATATCATAAGATAAATGTGCCGAATCAATATCACCTTTTAAAGAATACATTTTTCCAAGATTTACATAAACACCTGGAGATTTAGAATCTATATGGGTTGCTTTTTCATAATTCTGAATGGCCTTATCTATATCACCTGTTATCCTGTAAGAATCGGCAAGCATTGTTATTACAGACAGTTCAGGTTCTTTAATATCTTCAAATAACTCTATTGCTCTCTGATAATCCTTTTCATAAAATAAAGCTTTACCAAATCTCGAAAGAGCCTCGTCTGACATGTTAGATCTTAATAATTTTTCATAATTGGAAATAGCTTCTTTCCATTCAGACAGGGCAAAATACATATCACCTGTAGATAATAAAACCGAATGGTTGGAAGGTTCCATTTTCAGTAAATCCTGAAACAGGGGCAATGCTTCTGAGAATCTGTTTTCACCTGCCAGAACATTGGCTTTTTTTAATAAATCATTAAAAAGTTTATCCTCTTTCATTATATTATCTGTTTCTTTTTTCACTGGTTCAGTCGTTTCTGCCTCACCTCTTAGAAGTTTCAGTGAGTAAATTTTCCCGTCTCTTGAACCAAAGTAGATACTGTCTCCCAGAAGTGACGGCGAAGATCTCAGAGATCCTCCTGTGTCAAAATGCCAGATTTTTTCGCCGGTCAGGGCATTAACAGCATAAAAACACCCGTCATCAGAACCTGTATACAGAATATCCTGATATAATACAGGGGTACATCTTATTCCCCCTTTTGTTTCAAATTTCCATAAAATATTTCTCTTCTCCAGATCAATAGCATATAAATTTTTATCCAGAGAGCCGATATAAACAATATCTTCTCCCACACAGGCAGAAGAGCGAAAAGGTTTTTCAAACTCCATAGTCCATATATGACGGCCATCTTCTGCATTTAATAAAATAACAATACCATTATTAAAAAGTCCTTCACAGGCTATATAAATAATATCTTCCGATACTACAGGAGAAGCATATATTCTGCCACCTGTTTCAAATTTCCATATTTCTTTGCCTGTCTCTGTATCAAGAGATATTACGGTTCCCCCTTCTGTTCCAACATAAGCTACACCACCTGAGAGAAAAGGAGCATGAAAAACAGAAGAACCTATTTTATAGCTCCATACCTTTGAGCCAGATTCCGAATTAATACCAAATATAACTTCGTCATGATGATGACCTCTCTCATACAAAGAAGCACCTATAAGTAAAATACCTTTATGAGGATCTACGGAAGGATTAAAGAATACTGTTTCTTCTCCTCTGAATTCCCACTCTTTTTTACCATTGAAAATGTTTAAGGAATAAATCTTTCCATCTCTCGATCCTATATAAATTTTATTATTATAAAAAGCAGGAGATGTAGAGACCCAGCTTCCTGTTTTAAAAGTCCACTTAATTTTACCGTCCCAGGCTGATATGGCATAAACATTTTTATCATCGGAACCTACATAGACAGTATCATCTACTGCTATCGGAGAAGAAGAAACCTTATCTTCTGTCTGAACATACCAGTTGAGTAAAGTTCTGTCAAACTCACTTTCAGCAGATTTAACAGGAGATTTAACAGAAAGAGGCAATGTTTCTTCTGCTTTAGCTTTTACATGGTACAATTCTTTTCTAAAAGTTTCTTCAGGTTTCATGTAAGACTGTGAAAAATCTTTTCTAAAAGTTTCTTCAGGTTTCATGTAAGACTGTGAAAAATCTTTTCTAAAAGTTTCTTCAGGTTTAGCATAAGATTTCACATGAGAAACTTCCTGTTTTTCTATATCTAAATAGAGAGTACCATCGGATTTTTCGCCTTTATTCAGCAATTCTTTTTTCATAGCCGATGCAGAAGGGAAACGTTTTTCCGGTTTTAATCTAAGAGATGTAGAAACAACCGTTTCCAGTTCCTGAGAGATATCAGATTTTACGCTTCTGAGAGGTTTGAAAACAAAGGGAACAGATCTGGTTCCTGTCAGTATATAATGCATAAGAGCACCAAGGGCATAAATATCACTTGCCACAGCGATTTTGCCTTCATATCTTTCAGGGGCGACAAATTCCACCCACTGTGGTAAGGAAATAATATTTCTTCCCTGAGGGGGACGGGAAACAGGTATATCGGTAATTAATATATTATTGCTGTTCTTTTTAATTATCACATTCGAAGGGGAGAGATTATAGGTAAACAGGGGGGGATTATAATTATGAAAAAACTCCAGGACATCACATATTTTACAGCTCAAATCCACTGCAAAGGATTGAGGCAATTCTCTGAAAGGAGAAGAGAGAAAGGAATCTAACAATTCTCCTTCAATGAAATTGAAAACAATATAGTAACCGGTATAAAAATGTCCTCTTTCTACAAAATAATCACTTATTACAGGAAGGGAAGGGAAAGAAATTTTCGATAAAATCTGCATTTCTCTGTTAAAACGATCTATAGCTCTGGCCTGTAATTTCTGATCAGGTAAAATCGTAATTATTTCTTTTATGAATTTGGGAGATTCGTCATGTCTGTCTTCAGCAATATAAAGACTTTCTCCAAGTTCAAAACTGAGGAGGTTAACTATAGAATACTTATTCAGAAGAGTTCCTCTCCCTAACGTTCCGTTCCCTTTCAATTCATCTGTAATCATATGCCCGCAATCATTACAAAATCTTGCAGATTGCCTGTTTTCAGTTCCACATTTAGGGCATTTTAACAATATTATCTCTCCTCTCCAATGTATATTAAATCGTGACGCGTGACGCGTGACGCGTGACGCGAGGAAGGATTTTCATTTTTACTTATATTAAAGTCTACTATAATCATATTATCCTTTTTCTTGGACAAAATTGAAATTCCTGCTTTTTTATAAGGTGAATGAACTGACTGAAAACATTCAGTAAATCTGTGTTTCCGTCACTGTTTATACTTTACAAGTCACAGGAAATACCGGATTGAATATTAATATTTACTGATGTAAGCATAAATAATACATATATGCTCTAGTAAAACGTAACGCGTAACGGTAGGAAAACTTTTATTACATGCTTATGCTCAGGTCAGTAATAAAACCTCTTTCCCTTCACTCTTCACCCTTCACTCTTCACAATTTTAAATATGAATTATTTAAGATCCAATCAATAACAAGACAAAATTTCAGTTAAATATAATCTAATTTATGATTAAATTATGTAATTAAACGTACAATCAGGATTCAACAAATTTAGAACTGGTGTGCCTGTAAGATGCAAAAACATATAAATATCCGGCTTCATCAGTAATACAGACCATGCCATTGGCCAGGGCCGGAGAAGTTCCTGGTCTATACAGGAGTTCTATTTCACACATATGAAAATCTTCAAGATCTACAGCACATAAAATACCGCCTGAATAGCCGTAATTGGCTGTAAAGAAAAGATCTTTCCCTGTAAGAGCAATGGATTTAACAGGGTATTTTACATTAATTTCCTTCATAACGTTACCATCTGAGATAGAAAGACCATAAATCATATGCCTGTCTGTTCCGCAGTAGAGAATGTCTTTACCGACACATGGAAGAGCGGAAACCCTGCCGGTTCTGGCGGAAAATTTCCAGATAATCTGACCTTTATCAAGTTCAATAGCTATTATCTGTCCTTTACATGTAACAACAAAGGCTGTTTCATTATAGATTACAGGAGGAAAATTAATTTTATCACCACCATTTAAAACCCAGAGAAGATTGCCGGAATCCTCTGAGAGAGCGTATACATTACCGCTCATGGCAGTAAATAAAAGTCTGTCTTTTGAAAGGCATGGAGGAGACAGTAATGTTTCTTTGCAGTTAAAAGTCCATCTAAAAAATTCCAGATCCTCATTTAGAGAACAAACGGAGCCGTTTTTCAATGTGCAGTAAACAAATCCTTTATTCCATACAGGGCCGGAGGAAATTGAAGCAAGATCCTTTCTTGTATGATGAACAGTCGGCCTGTAAGGAAGTATTAATTGCATAAATCTGCTCATTTCCATAGCAGATTTATTGATAGCATATATAAATCTCCCTGCTGTTATAAAAATCTTATCCTGTGTAACTGCAGGAGGATGTTTTATCGGAGTGGGGCCAGTAATAAATCTTATTCTTTCAGGGAGAGTAATGGTAAATTTTATATACTCCTTTTCTATATCCATAACATGAAGCTCACCTTTTCCCGTAGCTATATAAACTTCTTTATTAAATACCACAGGATGGGCAATAAAAAAATTCGGTCGGAACAAACGGACTTCATCCTCACTGTACGCAGGGTCAAAATTCTTTTTAAAGTGTAAAAATAATGACACAGATGATGCATGTAAAGACTGATCCCATAGGTTGGACGATTGAAATTTCGAAGTAGAAGGATAGCCGAAAGAATCATTCCAGCTATAAAATCTCACATAATTATCTATTTCATGTCTTTTCTCTTCTATTTCAGAAGATGAAGAAGGGAAATTGTTCAGCAGGTTATCCAGCAATGAATAGGCAGAACTCATGGACCATCTCATACAGTAGGCTCTGGCAAGATTTAATAAAAATGGGAAATACTGCTTTTCAAAAGGAAGTTTTACATAGCAATCTATAGCTTTAACCCACTCTTTCTTTTTCATATAAAGATCACCTGCTTTACCTTTATAAATAAGTAAATCAGGTCTGAGTTTTTCACATATTTTTATCTGTTCCAGAGCCTTATCATAGAGCTTTTCTCCCTCGAATATTTCAGCATATATTTCCCTGAAATCTCTCCTGAGAGGCAACAGTTTAAAAGCCTGTTCAAAACCGGAACGGACCTCACTTTTTTTATTCTGTAACAGTTCATATCTTCCCCATGTAGCACGGCTTGCAATGACGGTAAAGTGATTTTTCGCTTTTGCTATTAACCCTCTGGCTTCTCTGATTTTTACTTCAAGTTCCTCTTTTAATTTGCTGTAAACTTCAAGGCCTGTTAATTTATGGGACATAGTTTTAGCAAAATTTTCCAGGGCAGCATCATCTTCTCCGAGTTTATGATAGACTTTCCCTGTTTCGCCGTAAAAAAACGGGTTAGTACTATCCAGAAGAATAGCTTCCTGAAAATGTTTTAGACTTTCCAGATATCGCCCCTGTCCCATAAGGGCCATACCGAGTTTAAAGGGATAAATAGCTCTATTTTTATTCAATTCTTTAAGATATCTGTATAAAAAGACTGGAATATCAAAGGACTCTTCATTAAAATAAAACTCACCGAAACTATTAAATTCTTCTTCTATCGTATCATTTATTTCAATGGATTTTCCGGCAGCATATAATTCTATAGCTATTCTAAATTTTCCCTCCACTTCTCTGGAAGAAGCCACTTTCCCTATAAAGTACTGAGTTTTTGCATAGTCCAGATAAAACATGGCCTCATCTTCTTTGTATTTTATAGCATCTCTGAAATACCCCCTTGCATCAAGATAGTCTTTTCGTTCAAAATAAATTTTACCTGTAAGATGATAACCGTAGGAAAATTCACCGTCCAGCTTCAAAATATCATTCAGAATATTTAATGTTTCATCATATTTACGCTCTTTAAAATAATTAAGACAGACAAGGAAATCTTCTATTATTTTAATATTATCTTCCAGCGATTTCATGGTAAATAAACTTATATATCTTTTACCTTCCAGAAAATTTCTCACAGATAACGGCAAAACCTCAACTTTATTACCGTCAGTATCGATTTCAAAACAGGTTCCTTCTTCATCGACTGTTATCCTCTCCATGGCTTCTTTATAAAGGGAAAGACTTTTGTCGAACCTGCCGTTCCTATAATAGGCCAGGGCAAGGTAATAAAAATTTACGGGCTTCACCTCTATACCGACAATTTCTTCGAGCTTTTTTATGGCATCTGAAAATTTTCTGGTAGCCATATAAATCATAGAAATTTTAAAGAGATAGACAGTATTTTTCTCATTTGAAGATAGAAGAAGATTATATTCTCGAAGGGCCTCTTCATATTTACGAAGAGAGAAATAGGAATCTCCCATAAGTTCATGAAATTCATCCCTGCTTTCCAGAGAAAGTGCCTGTTTTGCATGTTCAATGGCTCTGTTATAAAAGAAGATACCTCCTCCTGAAAGATAGTAACTTTTTGCAAGTAAAGCCAGAGTGTCAATATTTGTCCGGGAAAAATTCAATGATTTTTCAAGATACTTTATGGCAGATTTATAATCATGTTTTTCGAAATAAGTCACTGCAACTTTAAGGTAATCCATAGAAGCTCTTTCGGGAGAAGTCAGAATATTAAGTTTTTTCTCCGAACATATATAAATACTTTCATCTGCAATTACAGGAGAAGAGGAAGGAATGAAATTTAAATTTATCTTTTCACATATATTTAATGACATATCTGTTACATATAATGCTCTTCCTGATATAAGAAACAGAAATTCGCCTGCCATTACAGGAGTGTAACCTGTGTCCGGAAGATCAGAACTCTTATGTTTCAGGGAGATTTTTCCCGTACTATCAAAACATGCAATACCTGCCTCTGTAATTGCATAAAAGAATTCCCTGTTTATTACAGGAGGAAAAAGAACTTTAACATTAGATGAATCAATCAAAGCTGAATCCTTTAAAAGGGAAATTCCACTTTCTCCTGTTATAAGTACCATATTTTTAATTATTGAAAGATAAGATGAAGGAAACATACGGATAGAAGATTTAATGTTACCTGTCATATAATCAATAGAGTATACATAGCCGGAAGAAGATGTAAGAACAAGCAAATCATTATTTATAACTATATTATTTACAGGTTTTTTTGTCTGAAGGCTCCACAATTCTTTACCGTTTTCAATATCAATGGCATAAATATGTTCATAATAAGAAATAATATAAACATATCCTTCTTTCATTTCAGGAGATACCGTAACTGGTCCCGGTGTTTTAAACTTCCATAGTTCTTTGCCTTCTTCCCTGGAAAGACAGTATATAAAGTTATCGTCAGAGCCGAACACAATCCTGTCTTTTGTCAGAGAAGGAACAGACAGATTGGCCATATGCTTAAAAAACCATTTCTTTTCACCTGAGAGCAAATCGAAAGAAGCAAGCCCCTGCTGATATAAGATTATATAAGCCATGCCTTCATATATAACTGGCATACGGACAGTTTTTTCTGGAAGAGAAATAGATTTTGCCAGTACAGAAGCAGGAGAAATATTCTCCAGAGAACTTTGATTATTTGTATGTTTACAGTCCCTGTATTCTCCGGTCCATGAAGAAGATACGGTATGTTTAAGACCATCATAAAAATCTTTCCACAATTCTACCTGAAGAGGATTTACATCGGGAAACAGGAATGGCACGGAATTAATTTCTTCAAAGGCAGAGAAAATATCCCCCAGATTATAAAGACATTCTCCTGCTCTGAAATGGTATTTCGCATTATTTGGATTTTTCTCCAGACATATTCTGTAATGTTTCAACGCCAATCTCCATGCCTTTACAGCAAAAAATCTTTCTCCTTCCACGTATTCCGTTTCATCTCCCGAATATTTATTTATGTATCTGGCAGAAATTCTGTCCAGTTCTTCGAGCAGTTCCAGAGGAGATTGAAATCTTTCGTCAGGGTTATCCCTGAGAGTTCGATGTATTAAAGAAGAAAATTCCCCGGAAACTTCAGGATTTAACGTTTTTAACGGAGGAAAATTGAATGGATTTTCCGCAGGATCATACTTTGTAAGGAAATAATACATGGTAGCACCAAAAGAGTAAATATCACTTCTTGTATCGGAACGGCCCAGATACTGTTCCCTGGGAGCATATCCGGGGCTACCCATTTTAACAGAATCTTCTTTTTCTTCGGGTTTTAAAAATTTTGCTATCGTAAAATCTACAGGTTTTATATGTCCCTGAGGAGTGATTATTATATTTGAAGGTTTTATGTCTCTTAATACGAGGGGAAAAGGTTTTAAATTATAGAAATAAATCAGGACTTCCGCAAGCTGCCTGGCCCAGTTCAGCACTATTTCTTCATAAAGAGGTTCTTTACTCTTTTTTATTACGTCTTCCAGGTTCTGCCCTTCAATATATTCTACAGATATAAAATATTTGCTCCCTTCCACAAAAAAATCATAGCCTTTCGGAAGAGAAGGGTAATCGAGTTGAGATAATATTCTGTATTCTCCTCTGAAAAGCTCCAGTTCTTTAATTTCATCTGCTATTGAACCATCGGAGCTTAAGAGTTCTTTAATTACTACATCTTTTCCCTGATGGACATCATAGGAGAGATAAACAAGGCACTGGCCCCCTCTTCCCAGGATACGGGTAATCTGATATCTGTCATGGAGTCTCTGGCCGATTGATAAAGGAGGTTTCATGATAAGGTGAAGGGTGAAGAGTGAAGAGTGAAGAGGTTACTTAATTATTGATTCCGGCAAATGTATTTCTTACCGAAAATGAGTAACCGATAAATACAGTCACAGGTCACAGGTCACCTGACGCAAATCACCTCCCGTCAACAGGCTTCCATCCGTAAAAAAGGGTCAGGAAATTTCTTACAATCCTTCCCGTAGTACCCCATATGTTATGTTTTCCATATTTGAAAGCACAGTAATCATAGGGTTTCCCTTTATAGATATAATTTCTGTCTTCCATATAATTTTTCCTGTCAAGGAGAGTAGAAACAGGAACTTCCAGAATTTCGGCAACTTCTTTTTCACTGACTTTAAAATCATACGGATATGGTATGATACCAATAAGAGGGTATATACAGTAGCCTGTGCCTGTAATAAAATCATCGAGGGCACCGAGAGTGTCGATATCTTCCCTTATAAGACCAATTTCTTCAAAGGATTCCCTGATGGCTGTTTCTTCCAGGGTTTTATCTGCTTTATCCCTTACACCTCCAGGAAAGGAAATCTGCCCCCTGTGAGTTTCAACAGTTTCCGTTCTTTTTGTAAAAAGAAGATGTTCCTCTCCATGTTTAAAAAAAATGGGAATCAAAACAGCAGCAGATATAGAACCGTTATGCTTTACGGAAATTCTTTTTCTTCCGGAAAGTAAATCTAAAATTTTATCTTTTGTCTTTTCTTTTGTGTCTGTCATCATTATCTAAATAAGCAATTATTCACTACATGGTAATTACGGGACACTCTTTTATCCTTAAAACGCCATCCATATATTTAATCTGCTCTTTTATTACTTTATCCATATCGTCAAAACGTTCTGCTTCCAGAAGGACGATTATGTCAAAATTTCCTTCTACTGTATCACATGATGTCACTCTATCGACAGAACAGAGTAATCTATGGACTTTTTCTTTCTTTTCCTTTTCAATTTCAATCATCACATAGGAAGAAAGAAGATTCTCTTTTCTCTTACCATGTCCGTCTCCAAAACCATGAGGGATGATCGGCATAAAATCAGCTTCTTTTATACCATCAAGTTTTTTTATATCTTCCAGACACTTTTCCATATTGTCGGCTTTGAGAAAAAGCACCAGGTCATATATTCCCTTTGTAGCATCACAGGATACAACCTTATCCATAGAATATAGTTCTTTATAGGCAGATACAAATCTGTCTTTATGTTCAAATTTTATCATAACAAAAGCTGATTTTTCTTCCATGTTCTTCCCTCTTTCTGAAATTTTTTAAAGTATTATTTATATAAAATAAAATAACATAAAATTGATTTTTTGTATAGATTATAAGGCAGAAATTATTTATCTTGACAAAAGAAACAGCTTTGTTAGAATAATAATTACCAGGTATTTTTTTATGAGGTGATTATAATTAATATACCGAAATTTAAAAATGATGAAGAAGCAGCTGATTTCTGGGATAATCGAAGCTTTGAAGATTATGTTGAAGGCACAAAAGAAGCAGAAATTGAGTTTGTCCGTATCACCGGGGAAACGTTAAAAATCAGACTAAAGCCAGGTCAATGACCTCGCCCACAAGGGGACGAGGTTTTCTGGCACGATTCTATAAAAAAAGGAGTGTTTTTATGAAAAAAATCATTAACTTATTATTAATATCACTGATAATACTTTGTTTCACCCAGAATCTCTTTGCCCAGGACAGATTTTTAAAAGCAGAAACAAGATATTCAAATGATTTCACAGACTGGAACATAATGCTTCAGATGGGAAGTGCAACTCTAAGGACAGTATTTTCAAAAGACATGAGTTCATGGGATGTATTTCTTCCCGACAGTTCCGGTAAAATAAGCACTGTTTTTTCAGGAGATCCGTCCAGATGGGAATATTACAGTTACGGGAAAACCATCAAGATAGAAACGGTATTTATAAATGATTTTACAGGCTGGTATATCAAAGGGAATAATGTGGAACTCAGGGCATCAACAGTATTTTCAGGCGATTATTCAAGCTGGTACGTAACAGGTGCCGGAACCATGAGGGTAGAATGTGTATACTCCGGCGATATAGGAACATGGTATATAGATGACGGAATGAACCAGGTATCGAATGATATAAAAATGGGTGCTATCTTTGCCTGTATTATAAGTGCTGTTCTGGATAAGTGTAAGGGCAAATGAGAAAAATGTGCCTTAGAAATAATAAAATCTATTTAAATGTCTTCAATATCAGTCTGACGGCGTTTCTTCTGTGCAATATTTTATGTTCTTCGTACTTATTAGCCATTACAGCCGGCCCTGAAGGAACTGAAATATATGATTCCTCCAGCGGATTAAAGATTATTATTCCGCCGGGGGCACTCAACAAAACGACAGACATAACGGTAGAAATCATAGCACCTCCGGCAGTAAATAATCAGACAGGCTTTATCCATATGGATGTTTATAAAATATCCCCTTCCGATCTATCGTTTAAAAAAGAAATCTCCATATATTTCCCTACACTGAAATATAACGGGGTCTATGTATACAGATTAAAAAAAATGAAGGAAGGAAATATCTTTACTCCTCTTATCCCCGATGATACAATAGGAAATATTACAAAAGAACTGAAGGTAATACCTGATAAATCTCTGTGGGAAAAACTCACTGCTGATACGTCTCAGAAAGGATATGTTCTTCTTAAAACAAAAAGTTCAGGCATTTATACTGCCGGTTATTTCAGATAATCATCCGTTCTGCAAGGCCTGTTCCCCGGTCTCCTTAATGCCTTTAAAGAGAAAATTCAATATAAGACAGAAAATTTTCACGTAATTCATTAAAAGATTTTGCAAAACACTTTATATAAAAAAACGATTATTTTTTTGTTATTGCTCTGGTTTCCCTGTTTTAAAATTTTTGAAGTGCCAGCAAAACCCTCCACAGGGCGAATACAGTGGTTCTCCCCTACCTTTCACTATTCACTTTTCACTCTTCACTAATTCCATTATATCTCCGGCACTTATATATTCTCTTGCTTCTACCTTATTGTAGGCCAGTTTCGTAAGCTCCACAATTTCACTGCTGCACAGATAGGAATTTATATCCTCATCCGGTATGGTGGAATACATGGTAATGTTTCTTTCTCCGAAATCGGATATAGTGGAAGGATCGGTAAAATGTTCATAGATTTTAGATTTGAAACAGCTTTTCTTAAATCTTTCCGCCAGTTCCGTTCCGGGATATATGACAACAGGGAAAAAATTGAATTTGAACATGCCCGCTTTCCTCAGATCAACGGCAAAATTTATCGTTTCAGCCATTTCTTCGGGAGTTTCATCGGGGAAACCCAGCATAAAAAAACATTTTACAGGAATATTATTTTTCAGGAGACATTTAACATTTTCCTTTGTTTTCTTTAAATCAAGATACTTCTTTATTTTTTTCTGTCTCTCCTGATTTCCTGTTTCCACCCCTAAAGCCACATAATGACAGCCTGTTTTTGCCAGAAGTTCAATTAACTCCTTATTCAGATGGTCTCCCCTGCCTATACAGGAATAACTGACTCCGAGTTTTATAATCTTCGAACAGAACTCATAGAGCCATTTCCTGCTTGAGAAAAAGGAATCATCCATAAAACCTATATTTATACCGGGGAACATGGATATCTGGTATTTTACTTCTTCCACAACCCTTTCCGGGGAATATCTTCTTACAGGGCCGGGCCATAACTGGGGCGTCGCACAGTAAATGCAGCGGAAAGAACAGCCTCTCGAACTTGTAAGGAATATGGATTCAGGCATGGAAAATGTTTTCTGATAGTCAAAATAAGGTTCCATATTTACAAGAGAATAATCGAGAAAGGGCAGCATATCCATGTCACAGTGGGTTCTTCTTTTATTTATACAGACTTTGCCGTTATATTTAAAGGCCATGCCGTCTATTCTGTCATAACATTCCTCATCTGACCGGACGATCTCTTCAAGGGTTATTTCTCCTTCGCCAGTGACTCCTATATCCACTTCTTCACAGGAAAGCAATTCGCCGGGATGAATGGTCATGGTAGGGCCTCCTCCGATAATTTTAATCGAAGGTTTCTGCTTTTTTACCTCCCTGCACACTTCAAGGACCGTATCGAGTGAGGCATGATAGAATGGCACTCCCAGAAATGCAGGATTTTCATCACATATGGCTTTTACCGCATCATTTAATTTTAATTTTTCCGAAAGGACATCCATTATCCTGGCTTTAATGCCTTTAGTCTTAATATAAGATGCAAGATACATTAAATTAAGAGGAGGTTTGATGTCCATTCTGTTTTCCTGTCCCCATATAAGGGGGGGACTAAGAAAGACTATATCTGTTTTATTTTTCATTACTGACAATCTCCTGTTCTTTTATTGACCTGACCATTAGCGTATAATAAATTGTTTCCTCCCGTCACGCGTGACGAGAATTAAATATGTATTATTATATTTACCTGAGTGCTTATAACGGTAAATATTCTACTGGTTATAGCCATGACGCGCAACACGTAACGCGTGACGTGATGATACTAACCGTTCTAATAATATGCCAGAGTTATTTTTCTTACAGTACTAATTACCGCTCCAGGTAAATTAGTAACCATTTTATCAGCCTCTGCCTGACAGGCTCTTACGAAGAAAAATAATTTGCCTTATATAATTTGTTTTACAGACAATAAATTAACCCTTATTTAATTTTTTATACTATAGAAAAAACGAATTTTTCTTCTCCAGAGCCTGCCAGGCAGAAGCTTTTTATGGATACCCTTTTACCTGTTACGGTAATAAGTAATCTTCCGGTCGCTTTTCAACTGTTCTGTATCTTCTTTGCCAGCTTCAGCAGGGCCTCTCTCAATATTTTATCCTTAATGGAAGATTCAATAAATTCTGCAGCAAGATCAGCTTTTGCCAGGTCACCTGACGTAATATTTTCAAAAGCTATAAGAGCCGTATCCATACTGTGTCCTGAGATTCCCGATACAACAAAACACTGTCTTACGAAATCCCTGTCCTGTCTCTCCTCTATCCTTTGTTCTATAATATTGGAAAGAACGGTGCCTATAATTTCCTCTCCGCCGGCCCCAGCAAGTTCCTGTAATATTACTGATGATGTCCCTTCCATACCATTACTCAATATAACATCCTCTATAAAAGGAGCCGGTGAAAAAGTTTCGTCAAGAAAGCATTTTTTAAACAGTTCGAATATATATCTCTCTTTTCCGTATTTACATAACAGTTCTACCATCTTTATACTCAATGAAAGAGGAGAAATACTGAAAGATTTTATAGACATATTTAATATCACGTTATTTTCGATATTTCTCAAACTCTTAAACACTTTTTCCTTATCGCCAAAACTCAAACGGGAAGTAATAGCCATCAGGTCATCGAAAGCGCTGTCTTTAAGACATGAAATCACATGATTTATAACATAATAAAGCTCTTTATTGTCATCCTCTTCAAGCATATCGAAAAGATTGACAAGGAAAGAAGGGGAACGAAGTTTCATTGCTGCAGAGAGAGCACTTCTTCTGACCTGCAGAGAGGGATCTTTAAGGAATCTGCTCACAGGCATAATAAAACATTCGAGACCCAATTCGCCCAGTAAAGCCACACCGGAAGAGCGGTAATGTTCATCTTCGTTCTTTAACATATTTATGAGTTCTTTAATTGCTCTTTCTATTTCTTCTTTTTCTGTCGAAAATTTCACTACTGATAAAATAGCATTTGATTTTACATCACTGTTATTATAATAAATAAAAGGAGCTATATGTTTCACGCAATCAGGATCAGCCCATGTGGCCAGGGTTCCGATGGCTCTGGAAATTATTGCAGGGTCGTCCCTTTCCAGGGATTTTATTATTTTCTCATAAATCTTTTTTTCTTTTTTCATAGTACCCAGGATTGATATAATATTTGAAATTACAAGACTGTCTCTTTCTTTATCCATCAATTCCAGAAGTTTATCTTTAGATTGCCTGTCTTCAAACAGTTCTTTACCGGGTTTATATAGAAATTCCGGATCGATTATTTCTTCCTCTTTCTCCACGCCTGTCTTTAAAATTTTTGTCATAGCCTGCAGATAGGCCTGATTGATTTTACCTGTATAAACAAAGTAAATAATAGCTGCAATGGCAATGAGACAGAAAAAGGTCTCAAGAGGAACGGAAAAACAATTAAGCCCTGCAATGATAGCTCCTGTTATCATTACACCGAAACAATAGCAGATACCTTCCAGAAGAAATCTTATTCTCGGTCTTATATCGGAAGATATTGCTCCTAAGAAAATAGTAGTAGAAGGCTGTTCCATAGACTTTGAAAGCAAAATTATTATGAATTGAAAGGCAACGACTATCCAGAAATCGGGATAAAAAACTGATAAAAGAGAGAATAAAATAATCAAAAAAGAAATAATCCGTAAAGTATTGCCCGGGGATAGATATGTTATTACAGTGGAAAAAAAGAGCTGACATATGAGAATACTTACCTTTGAAGCAGAAGTAAAGATACCGAAAAAAGATGCAAGTTCCATCTGATCCTGAAAATGTCCGGAAATAGCTCTGGAAAAAAGAAAATCAACCATATATCTGTTAAAACCTGAAATAACTATAAAAAGGGCCATCAATTTTATAAGATCTATCCGGAATATCTCCTTCGGTATGAGAATATCGTTTCTTTTCCTCTGTTTTTCAGGAGGCCGAAACCTCAGTACCATAACCATTGGTATTGAGGCTATAATATACATAAGACCTGTCATGGAAAAACATAATTTCAGAGAAACTAAAGAAAGAAGAGGTTTTGTAACAAGGCCTGAAAGTATAATACTAACGTTGATTATAGCAAGGATTAAACCTGTATATGTTTTTATCTCCCTTATTGTCAGAATTTGAGTTATAAAATTCATATAAAAAATTATAGAATAAATAAAAAAAAGTGCCGAGAAAGTATAAATAACATAAATAGTATTATCCAGATTTATATGGTAAGGGATTATGAGAAATACCATTCCCATAATGAACGTGGAAAGAGATAGCCATTCAAAGCGGTAAATACTTTTTATGAATAAAACAGTACCTATTATAATTGAAGATATATTCAGGGTAATATAATAATAAGGCATTGAACCTGCCCCATGTTTCTTCAGAAATATGGAGTAGCTCAATATGATAATCAAATTTGTTGTAAAATTTAATATAAACCCTATTGTGCAGAGCAAGAAAATTCTGGTAAAATTTCTGTAATTATCTTTTGACAGCATAATTGTTCATAACCTGTGACCCATAAGAGGTGACACAGAGGTTTATATGAGAATCGTAACGCGTAACGGGAGGAACAGATTCTCATTCTTCGTTGTGACCGAACCGGTCATAGCCGTTTTATAGAGATGAACACAGGATTTTATGGAATATAATCTTTATGGACGGCTCGATAAATTTATTGAAGTATTATAGACTATAGAGACAGGTAAAAGCAATAAGATACTGAGTACCGTAACAGATAAAATGTTATCCGTAAAAAGCTTCTGCCTGGCAGGCTCTGGAGAAGAAAAATTAGTTTTTTC
>DAIOEN010000018.1:0-42269 GCA_036746235.1 Vulcanimicrobiota bacterium
TTCTATATAAAATTATATATTTTTATATGTTGTTTTATGGATTCGAGGACTTATTCTTATACAAAATAGCTATTAAATAATCAGCTATTTCCGTTATTCATAGCTTTATATCGGTATGGTTCTCCTTATTCTGTGTTCTTCTGAAGAACGCATTTTTTCTATGATTTCCACAACTTCAAAAACACTGTCAGTCTCAAGGCTTTCATTGTAATAAAGTTTCATTTTTGCCACAGCCTCAAGGTCAAAAAACCAGTATAATAATGTGAGGGGAGAAACCCATACAGGTCTTTCTGCTGTCTTATCATTTACCGCCATATCACCGAAATGCCCCTCCATAGCTTTAAGAATGGAACTTACTATAGTGCTTTTATACTGTGGTTTCATTCTATCAAAAATATATGTTGCTCCGTCCATAAAGTCCCGGCCGATCGCCCTATGTTTGAGCAATGCTGAAAGGCCGTAAAATTTGTCTTTTTTTATAAGCTCAGATATCCTCTCCAGAACATCGGCATGAGAGACTTCTTTATTGACTCCTTCAGTTCCAAAGGCAGTCATTGCATAATAGCTGTTCTGAAAGTTAGAAAGAGAAGCAGCTATGATTGAAATGGCATCCATAGAAGGAGTGCCCATTTCGAATTCATCTCCCCTGAATATGCCGTCTACTCCTCCGTCAACAATAAAAAGACAATCCAGATTTAAAGACTCCTTCAAAAATATATATGCTTTTCTTAAGGATTTAATGCCAGTAGTCGGGAAACAATATACAGGCATAGACATCCCTTTTTTCTCTTTAAACCATTGAGACAGAAAAAATTCCGGGAAATATTCGGAATCTTCAATAGAGGATTTTTCTGTAATTTCTATTATTTTATCAGTAAGATATCTTGCATTTTTCACCATCTGAAGGGCAGTAAAGGAATAACTTGCCAGATACACTCTGTGCCCCTCTTCAATCAATAAAAGAGCTATTGGAAGAGCACAGAGGAAATCAAAGCCTCCGCCTGCGCCGGCAAAGAGTATATTTGATTTTTCTTGTATTTTAACAGGAATATTCATAAACGCCTCCGGCAATAGTGTAATTATATTTTATCAAACATACCGGAGTTGCACAATCTATTTTGTATCACTCTTTTTTCAACACCTTCTATCGTAAATTTAAAATTCAGATGAAGGGATTACCGGAACATTTTTTATCTTATCAATTTTTTGTTATTTAATTGAATTCTCCATTGATTTCTCGTTATATTTTTGTTAATATAACGAAGATAGATTATGATACCTCAAAAGGAAGAATAAAACAGGCATAAATTATGAAATTTACCAGCAGAGAAATAGCATTGACAGGAGTTCTGGCAGGTCTTAACGGGGCCATTGAAATTACGCTGGGCAATTATCTCCATGCTCTTCAATTTTTCTTTACAGGTAATGTCATGGTAGGACTGAATATATGTATTTATATGTGTGCAAGGAAATCAATAGATAAAAAAGGAATAATTCTCATTATAGGATTTATTACGGCTTTTATTAAACTGCTTCTGGGATACAATATAAATGCCGCACTGTTTATATTTCTGGAAGCTCTTATCATAGAAGGTATAATGTTTATAATGGGATTTAATTTAACCGGTAATATTATAGCTTCAATTTCAGTGAATTTACTGATTGTTTTATATAAATTCGGCCTGCTCTGGGTAATGGGAGGGAGCAAAGCTTTTACGGCACTTATTGAATTTACCCGTAAATTTGCAAATTATATGCATATAAATCATGAACTCGTAATGGTGCCTTTTATACTTCTTCTGGTAATTTATTCCTTATGGGGAGTAACCTTCGGGCTGGCAGGGTGGAAACTTGTGAACTCAAAAATCTTCTTCAATGGAGTTGCACTCAATAAAACACCTCCGACAATTCTGTAATTATATTTTATCAGATATGCCGGAGGTGCACAATGTTTAATATGATTTATCTTCCGGGGAAAACTCAAAAAGAAACTGTAAAACCTATGGAAAGTAGAAAAAGAGTTTTGATAATACAGGATAAAACATATATAGACTTTACATGACATAAAAACAAAAAAATCCTGGGCTTATAGCAGCAATAATGACTCTTAAATGGTTGTGATAATGTATAATACCCTGCCGTGATAAGGTGGAAAGGTTATGCACAGTGGGATGGTTGGCAGAACAAGGGAAAGGAAGAAATTTCTGAATGATTACTTCTTTATTTTTTATACAATCTTTGGGATTTTATACCTTATATTATTTAGGAGTAAGATTTCCTACAAATTTCCATCTCCCTAACTCTTCCTCAGTATACTCTTCTAAATCACCTCTCTTTAATCCTTTATGCATGATAGTTTATCGAAATAAAATTTTTCCAGTTCAGACTCTCCATAAAAATCTTTATATAAAGAAAGAGCAAATTTATCCATCATACCTGCAATATAATCAATAACCATTCTATTAGGATTAATATTAAAATCCTTTTCTTGAGGTCTAAATTCAACAGGTAAGAGAGAAAAATCTTGATTATAATCAGTATCGGTAAAAACTTTATATAAGCCTCTTAAAATTTTTTCTCCCTGTTTTTCATAAAGTTTAATCAGATTTGCTCTGTTAATACATTTAAAAGTTATATCTTTAAGCCCTTCTGATAGGAGATTATATGTTTTAAACCCTAATTCTTTCTTCTGAATTGTTCCTATTTTTTTCTGTCTCTCCTCATCTATATCTACCAGTCCTATATCATTAAGCAATTTATTTATACAAAAGGAACTTAATTCTTTTCTAAATAAGAAAGAATACTCGTCTGAGGAATCATAAAATTCTCCTTCCTTAGCTAATTTTCTGGAAGATTTAACAATTTTTTCTAAAATTGCAAAATTTGATTTAAAATTTTCTTTATCCCGGTATCTCATTTCAAACTCATACATAAGCTCTTCGATACTAAATAATTTTAAACTTAATGAATCTTCTAAATCATGTGCCGCATATGCAATCTCATCTGCCAGATCAATTATCTGGACATCTAAAGTTCTTAAATCAATCCTATTATTCTTAGCTTCTTCTGACAAAATATCGTATTCTTCGTCATAAATAAATTTTTTATTTGTGCCCTTCTCATATTTTTTAAAATATTTTACAACACCTAATAATGTTCTTTTTGTCAAATTCAAACCAGGTATGTTAGGTTTCTTTTTTTCTAATTTCATTAACACTCTTAATGTTTGAGCATTCCCTTCAAAACCACCAAAGCTCTGAGAAAGCGAGTTTAAAACCTTTTCTCCATAATGCCCAAAAGGAGGATTCCCAATATCATGTGCCAACGCACAGGCTTCTACTAAAGCAATCTCATTAATGCCATACTTTAATTCTGCAGCTATTTGCCTGGCAATTTGTGCTACTTCTAAACTATGAGTTAATCTATTTCTATAAAATTGTTCACTATTAACTCCTAAAAGTTGCATCTTTCCCTGAAGCCTTCTAAAAGAAGATGAGTATAACACTCTGGCATAATCTCTTTGAAAAGGATCTCTATTTCTTCCGTCCTTCTGTTCATGATGAAATCTTTTATTTGTTTTATTTTTACAGCGAATATTTTTCAAGCTCTTCCTTACATAACCTTTTAACTCTTTATTATTTATGTCAATTGCCATTTTAAATTCTCCTCAATTATATATTACTAAAATTTAGATATTAATAATACTCCCTTATATAAGAATAAGCCTTATCAAATAATTCATGTTCTTTATGAAGTCTGTATTTAAGAAGAGTATCTCTGAGGGCTTTTTTGACTTCCCTTTCTCCTCTTTTTGTCCATTGCCAGCCTTCAAAACGAACAGTAGTAACCATGCCGTCTACATCATCTACAATTCTTTCTATCATCTTTGGAGTTTTATCATTTTTTGTTTCATTAAAAAGTTCTGTAAGAGCAGTTTTGGCTTTTTTCCTTTCATCTTCCGGGTCTACTTCTCTTTCTGCTTCTAATAATTCTTTTGCAAGTCTTAATAGTTCTTTAAGATATTCCAGACTGTTAAGGAAAGCCTGTTCATATTTCTCTTTTAATTCTTCAAGTCTCTTTCCCAGGGCAATAAATACCGGTTTATTTATATGTTTTTTCAGTCTTGTTATAAGTTTTATTTCCATAACTTTATGAGCATTGACATTATTCTTCACCAGTTCTTCCACCATATCTTCATCAAGAACTATTTTTTCAAGGTCATCTCTTATGGTATCAACATGTATATTCTGATTGATTATTTTCAGAGTTTTTTCTCCGAGAGCATGCCATATGAGCCTTCCCTGTCCTCCTGTAGGCTGAACAGATTCATAAACCTGAGTAAGCCACCTGTAATCATCAATATACTGATTAAGCATAATATCAGGAGATATAGATTCCCAGAGTCCTGCAAGATAGGAAAAATCACCTGCAAAGGCATCCCTTATTTCATTATCAGGCAGACATTCCTGGGCCAGTATAAGTCCTTCATAACCTGATATGGTTCTATCAATATTTTTAAAATAACCAAGGCATTTTTCCATAGCTCCGGCAAGTTTTTTCTTATGCTCTTCATATCTTTTTATTGCTTCTCTTATATTCTCTTCATTATAGGTAAGAGTTTTGGCAATATTATCAAATATTCCTATATAATCAACTATAAGACCATGAGTTTTTTCTTTATAAGGCCTGTTTGCCCGACATACGGCCTGAAGCAGTGTATGATCTTTTAAAACTTTATCCATATACATTGTCTGAAGAAGCGGAGCATCAAATCCTGCAAGGAGTTTTGCCGTTACTATAAGTATCTTCAACGGGTTATCGGGATCATTAAATTTATCCCTTATCTTTTCTTCCTCTTCTTTATTACGGCTCCATTCCTTTTTCCAGCCTGCCGGATCTCTTGCATTAACAGTCATTACTATGTCAGTATATTCCTCAGGAAATAATTCATCAAAGGAGGTTTTATAGTCAACACAGCTCTGCCTGTCATAACAGACAAGCATTGCTTTAAATCCATTTGGTTCTACATTTGACTGATAATGGTTAACTATATCTTCTGTGATTTTCTTTATACGTTCAGGGTTTCTCACTATAGTTGACATTTTTCCGGCTCTGGACGAGATCTCTGCAGCAGCTTCTTCTGTTAAACCATCTATAAGTTTTCCTATCTCCTCATCTATTGTCTCTTGGTCTACATGGACTTCCACAAGTCTTGGTTCGAAATGTAGAGGAAGAGTGGCTCTGTCTCTCAGGGAATCTTCAAAGGAATACCTGCTGAGATAAACCTTTTCATCTTCTTCTGCTCCGAAGGTGGCAAAGGTATTCCTGTCTTTTCTGTTAATAGGAGTTCCTGTAAGGCCGAAGAAAAATGCTCCGGGAAGAGCTGTTCTCATTCTTATTCCCAGATCACCTTCCTGTGTTCTGTGTGCTTCGTCTACCATTACTATTATGTTCTTTCTTTCGTTAAGAACCGTATTTGCTTCCATAAATTTATGTATTGTAGTAATGATTATTTTCCTTATATCTCTTTCCAGTAATTCTTTGAGTTCTTTTCTATTATCCACTGCCACAGTATTTGGAACATCTGAAGCATTAAAGGTGGAAGTTATCTGAGTATCCAGATCCAGTCTGTCCACTACAATCATTACAGTCGGGCTTTTTAAGGCAGGATGAAGTCTTAACTTCTGAGCGGCAAATAACATTAAAAGAGATTTTCCTGAACCCTGGAAATGCCAGATAAGCCCTTTCCTGGTTTTCCCCTCTAAAACTCTTCCCACTATCTTATTTGCCCCTTCATACTGTTGATGCCGGCAGACTATTTTGATTTTTCTGTTTTTCTTATCTGTGGCAAAAACAGTGAAATTATTCAAAATATCCAGAATAACTTCCGGCCGCAACAGGTTTTTCACTGAAGGTTCTATGGATTTCAAATTCACAGGTTCACTCTTATCATCACTTTTCCAGGGAGACCATTTTTCCATAGGAGCTTTTATGGAGGCATATTTAAATTCTTTTCCTTCTGTTGCAAAGGAAAATACATTTGGAACAAATAGAGAGGGAACATTTACTTCATAATCTTCACTTATCTGTAAAGCACCGTCAAACCAGCTTATTGCCGGCCTTACAGGGGTTTTACATTCACCCACTACGAGAGGGATTCCATTTACCAGAAGGACTATATCGGATCTTTTCTGAAGCTTTACATTATATTCTTTTGTAACTGTAAAGTCGTTATTCTGAATATTTTCAAAATCAATCAATTTGATGGTTACATGTTCGTTATTTTTGCCGAAGGGCATACTCTTTTCGCCTTTTAACCAGGCAGTAAATTCTTCATTTGCCTTTACGAGACCGTCTTCCCGGACAGAAAGAATAATCGCTCTAAGTTTATAAATAACCTCATCTGCTCTGTCAGGCTCTTCTTTTATTGAAGGATTTAATCTGATTAGAGATTCTCTTAAAAGGCCTTCTACAAAAATTTCAGAACTTTTTCTATGAAAATAGGAAGAGGGAACGTAGTTCCAGCCGTTTTCTGTTAAAATATCCAGAACATAATCCTGGACGCTATTTCCTTCGGTAAATCTACCTATTTTAGACATATAAACCTCCAGATTATTTCTTTCTTAAAATCAGGTTATTAAGAAAAATTTTCTTTAATGTATTTAATTTGTTTAAGTATCTCTCCAAATTTTCTATATTTATTTCAAGTTTATATAAAACATTTACTATTTTCTCTTGTTCCTTTAAACTTGGCAAACTGATAATTATAGCTTGAATATTCTTACTATTAATATTATAATTACCTACTGAACTTGTTGTTTTTCGTAAAATCTGTTTTCTAACTCTTTCTGATTGTAATAATATATGTAAATATTTAGATAATATTTTACTTTTATCTACTCTTATACGAATAAGATATGATGCATAAACCCAAATATCATCTTTATTAGGGAAAATAGCACTTCTTGCTATATAGTTACGATTACCATTAGATCTCACAAGAAGTATATCTTCTTCTATAAGTCTTAATTGTTGTATTTCATAATTATTTAATTCTACATAACTAATAGGAATTTCGATAATTTTTCCTTTTATTATATTGGGAATACCAATTATAGGAACACCTTCTTTATAATTATTTGTTTTTAAAGAGGTTCCATATTTAATATCCTTTAAAATATCTCCAATTTTTATAATTTCCCAGTTTATTGGAACCTCACCGAATTCTGTTTTCTTTACTTTAGTTTTATCAATTTTATTTAAATTTACTATTCCATATTTACAAAAATACTCTCTTAAAATTTCTTTGTATTTATGAGCCATTTCTATAGTATATAACCATTTCCCTATACTCTCCTCAACGGCCCATAGTATTTCTGCTATTCTCTTTTGTTCTTCTACAGGTGGTAGATGGAATTTTTGTTTTTCCAAAACTTTCCACTTGATAGTAGGAGACAAGGAACCTTCCGATATATCTATAGCTCGCTCCATAAACATATCAGACTGCATAAAGAAAGGCAAAAAATCTTTTACTACTTTTCCATTTTTTGCTCGTAAAACCATAGCATGGGCAGAACAAATACCATCAAAATCTGCTATAGCAACTTTTCTCTGATATGCTCTTCTTTTACCAAATATTATGTCTCCAGATTTTACTTGTAATTTAGTACCTATAACATCAGATGGTTTTCCATATCTTTTAATTTTAAGTGTTTCTGGATCTAAATGTTCTAATCCAACATAAATTTCTGCATCTGTTTCAGACGGTTCTACTCGTTCTGAGATACAATCAACAATATCACCAAATTCGACTTCATCCCACACAATAGTAGATGCTTCTTTCATAACCATTTATCAGCCTTTCTGAGTTCTATTTGATTCCACCGTGATATACTTTCTATTATAAACTCTATATTTTTCTTTAAATCCAACACCTTTAAATCATCTTTATCAATAAAATTTACTATTTCTCTAGAACAGTTAACCTTTTCATACTTAAAGGTTTCTTCGTAATTATTCTTTTTTAACGTATAATCAATAGATGCTTGTAATTTTTTGTTTTCATCATAAATAAATTTTATTTTTGTATTAAATTTATCTGCTAAATAATTGCTCATTGTTTTATCTGTTAAATAATTTTCAATTTCTCTTCCTTCTGTAATAATACAGTTATCTCCTAATTCAGATCTTATTCTTTTTTTAGTATCGTTTATTTCTACATCTTTTGAGTCACCATCTCTATCTATAAAAACAATTGCATTTTTATTGATTTTTAGTAAATTAATAAAATCTGAATCTATATATTTCTCATCATCTGAAGATAAATGAGATAACAATTTCCCACCGTAAAACATGATTGAATAATGAATACCTTCTTTAAAATCTGGGTTGACTAAAGATATCCACTTTTTTAAGTAAATTCTATCACTCGGCCCTTCTACCCATATAATTCCGTTACTTTGTAAAATATCACTGGCTTTATACCCAAGATCATCTAAAATTTGATAAGATTTTTCATTAGTATTTATTTTTTCAATTTTTGTTTTTAATCCATCGTGAGTTACATGATATATTTTTTTATTTGAACTATAATCAAGAAAAACATTAGAATGAGTTGTAATAAAATAAGTATTATCAGTATCTTCTTCTATAAATTTTAGAAATTTTCTCTGTAATTCCGGGTGAATGTGAATTTCTGGTTCTTCTATACAAAAAATAAAACCAGGGTTCATTATTATAGTAATAAATAAAATTATTAATTCATGTATTCCTGCTCCAAAGGAAGTTAATGGTAATGGAGTACCATACATATCCAAAATTATCTTATCTTTTCTCTTAGGAATTCTTAATTCTAAAGAATTAATGTTAAAAAGTTTTCTTAAAGAATCTCTGATTTTTTTTAAAGTTTCTGTTTTTTCATCTTCATTTATGTCGGCTAATTGTAAATCATATAATTGTTCTATGATATCTTTTCCATCTATAGATTTATTTCGAATATGGAGTTCTAAATTTGTTACAAATTCATCAAGTTCATTCTTATCCTGTAAATTATACTTGAAAGGTTCTACAATAAAATTTTCGGCATGTTCCAAAACTTTTATAATTTCTTCTTTCTCAAAACCTTCTTTTAATAAATATCTAATCAAAATATCTACAGAATAAATGTTATTTCCTAATTTGTTTAATTTTTCTAATTTTTCTTTTTCATATATTTCGTTTTGTATATCGCTTATAAGATTATTATCTACGTTAATCTCTATTGGGTGCTGAATTATTTCTCTGAAAGAAGGTATATATATTAAATTAGTAAACCTTTTCAAATATTCTATTAAGATCAAACGTAATATTCTTTTTGCTGTTGGTATATCAGAAAATAATTCTTTTATATTTGACAGTTTTTCTTCATTTAAATCTTCAATTGGACTTTTAATAAAAAAAGTTTCCGATTTAAAGAAATTGATTTTGAAAGTTAATACGTCATCTTTATTCCAAAAATTTTCAAATTGCGGAGAGTCATATTTTCTTTTCTTTGATGCTTCGTATATATTTTTTGCATATGTTTTAATAATTAATTCTGGATAACTATCTTTTTTCTGATAACTATCTTCTGATACATGCCTAAAATTTAGTTCTGTAAAGTTTCTATCATCAGAGAGGTAATGTATCTTTTCAGAGATTGACTTTAAATATCTCAAAACATTCGATTTCCCAGAATTATTTTTCCCAACAAAAACATTAATACGCCCTAAATCTTCAATCAATACTCCTTCAGAATCAAAACTTCTGTAGTTCGCTATTCCAAGATCTTTTATATCCATTACAGACCAACTTCCTTTAAAATTTTAAACAGATCATTCACAGATTCCTTAAGCTCTTTCGAACTTTTCAGCCAGTCTGAAATAACTTCCTCAAGTGGTAAGTCTTCAACTTCAGATCTTTCCGATTTCGGCCTCACATATAGATTTATACTCAAATTAGAGTCATTCTTTTTAATGTCATCAATAGAAACAACTTTTGTAAAATCTTCAATGTCCTTATATTCCTTATAAGCCTTATATATTTTCTGTATATGTTCATCTTTTAGAAAACTCTGTGCTTTTTCTCTTGTTATTTCATTTACTGCATTAATGAATAGTATTCGCCTTTTCTTCTTTTTCTCTTTATTCATATTACAGAATATCACACAGGCCTCCATCGGAGAATTATAAAAAAGATTCGGCCCAAGCCCCAGAATACAATCAATTACATCATCTTCTACAAGCTTTTCTCTCATCTTTTGCTCTTCATCCCTGAATAATACGCCATGAGGAAAAAGTATTGCACATCTTCCCATATCTGGATCCATACTCTTTATAATATGCTGAAAGAAAGCATAATCTGCTCTTCCCTGTGGTGGAACCCCATAAATATTTCTTCCCCATGGGTCATTTGTCCATAGTTCTCTGTTCCATTTATTAATCGAATATGGAGGATTTGCAAGGATTACATTGAACTGCATTAATCTGTCATTCTCAATAAAAGCCGGCTTTGCAAGGGTATCTCTTCTTGCGATTTCAAAATCTTCAATACCATGAAGAAATAGATTCATACGGGCTATAGAGGAAGTAATAAGATTTATTTCCTGGCCGTATAATTTAAGACTTCTGTATTCCTTATCCTGTTCTTTCAGTTGTAAGGCACAGGCAAGAAGCATACCTCCTGAACCGCAGGTGGGGTCGTAAACAGATTCTTCCGGCTGAGGATCCATAATTAAAGTCATTAACTTTACCAGAGTTCTGTTTGTATAAAATTCTGCAGCAGTATGACCGCTGTCATCGGCAAATTTCTTGATTAAATACTCATAGGACTCTCCGAGTTTATCCTGTGGAACTTCTTCCAGAGTCAATCTGACAGAAGAAAAATGCTCTATCAGATCTCTCAGGGTTTCATCAGAAAGACGCTCTTTGTTTGTCCACTGGGCATCACCGAAAATACCGTATAAAACATCAGGATTTGCTTTCTCAATCTCTCTCATTGCCTTCTGTAAAGAATATCCAACGTCCTTGGTTATCTCTCTCACATCATTCCAGTGAAATCCTTCCGGTATCTGAAAACGATGGTTTTCTCTGAATTTTGCATATTCTATATCACCATCTGATTCTTCCAGTGCTTTTTCATATTCTTCATCATAAACATCACAGATTCTCTTATAAAAAAGTACAGGGAAGATGAATTGCTTGTACTCGCCGGCATCCATATTACCCCGGAGAAGTTCTGCCGCACCCCAGAGATAAGACTCAAGTTCCTTCTGAGAAATACTCATTACATAAGTCCCTCCTTTACAAGAAGAGATTTCAATTTTTCCTCTGCAAGAAAACTTTCTTCGACAGATTTTTTGAAATCTGCAAAGGCTTCTTCCAGGGAAATTTCCTCTTCTTCTATTACAGGTTCCACATAGAGAGGAATGTTCAGGTTACAGTCATGCTCTTTTATTTCTTCAAGAGTAGCTGTTTTTGAAAAACCATACACATCTTTATAATCTTTATATAAGCTATATATCTTCTGTATATGTTCATCCAGAAGACTGTTCTGGTCTCTTCCTTTCTGATATATGCCGGAAGAATCTATAAAAAGAACTTTATGTTTTTTATGAAAAGGCTTTTTATTTCTGAAAATCAGAATACAGGCAGCAAGTCCTGTTCCGTAAAAAAGATTGGGCGCAAGACCGATAACAGCTTCCAGAAGATCTCTTTCCAGTATTTTTTCTCTTATAGTACCTTCTGTTCCCATACGGAAAAGCACACCATGAGGCAGAACAACAGCCATTCTTCCGTCAGGTTTTGCTATGGAAGAAATCATATGCTGAACCCAGGCATAATCGCCATTTGTTTTAGGTGGAAGACCGGCAAAATTTCTGCCGTAGGGATCATTCTGCCACAGTTCATATCCCCAGTTTTTCAGAGAGAAAGGAGGATTTGCTATCACACAATCAAAGATTGCAGGTTTATCTCCTTCAAAAAAAGCCGGCTCTCTGAGAGTATCTTTTCTTACTATATTAAAATCTTCCAGGCCATGGAGAATAAGGTTCATACGGGCAATGGCAGAAGTAGTAAGATTTTTCTCCTGTCCGTAGAGTTTCATAGTCCTTATGTCTCCTCCCTTTTCTTTAACCTGATTGACAGCTTCAAGCAACATACCTCCTGTACCGCAGGCAGGGTCATAGATAGTGTCTTTTTCATCAGGATTTAAAATCATAGTCATAAGTCTGACTACACTTCTGGGAGTATAAAATTCTCCGGCTTTTTTATTTGAAAGATCTGCAAATTTCTTTATCAAATATTCATAGGCCTGACCTGCTATATCAGGTTCTACATTGGAATTGAAAAGATTATACATAGAAAAATGTTCTATAAGTTTAAGAAGAAGGCTGTCAGGAAACCTTTCTTTATTTGTCCATTGAGCATCGCCGAAGATGCCGTAAAGGTTATCTGGATTTGCTTTTTCTATTTTTCTTAAAGCTCCGGTAAGAGACTGACCCACATTGACTGTCTGTTCTCTTACATCACGCCAGTGGCATCCTTCAGGAATTTGAAAACGATGATTTTCCGAGAAAGAAGCATATTCTATATCTCCCTCTGATTCAATCAGTGCTTCCTGATATTCTTCATCATATACGTCTGAAATTCTTTTGAAGAATAACATTGGAAATATATAGGTTTTAAAATCCGATGCATCAACCGGGCCTCTGAGAATATTTGCCGCATCCCATAAGTATTGCTCTAACTGAGAAAGAGTTATTTTCGACATTTTTTCCTCCATTTAACTATTGGTTATATTATCCATCCTGGCCTCAAACCACTTCAAAAGATCCATTAAAGCGAAAGTAAGGCTTTGAACTGTGTATTTTGTAGGATAATAATCAGGATTTTCATATGGTGAATGAGCTCCATTATCACTTGAGACTTTATAAATAGTTTCAGAAAAAGTTTCTATAATACCAGAATAATATGATATTGTTTTAGGTTTATAATTATTATCTTTTGTTTTATTACCAGACAAATGTTTATGAGCATCCCAAAATTTGAGATCTTTATTAAGTTTAAAACAATTATTCGGTAATACATTTTTATCTTTTTTATTTAACGTTTGTAAAATTTTTTCCTGAATTGTCCTTATTAAACCCAGATTTTTTATTATTTCCGTTAATTCATTCTTATCTTTATTATTTAATAAAATAAAAACATGGTTTTCTATTTCAATGTCTAAATAGTCTTTCTCAAATATATTAAATATATCTTTATATGTATCTCTTAACTTTAAAGAAGCAAGATGTTCAGCTTTTTCCTTTAAACACGTAAATAATTTGTCAAATTCCTGAAAATCTTTATGGAATAAAGTCTCATCAGAAAAAATTTTACCCACAGATTTAAAATAACCGTTCTTATCTCCTGTTAATATAACTCTTGGAATATACTTAAGTTCCTCATTTGCCTGTAAAAAAGTCAGAGCAGCGCCAATAAAACTTTCATCTTCCGGTGAGTTAGGAGTTTTTTTGCACTTTATATCCAAAATTATTCCTCCAATATTAAATTTATTAATAGAAAGATAGTTAATCATCTCTTCTAAGTTAGTCTTACACTCTAAATCTATATCATATTCTTCAGCGGTAATTTTTAATAATTTACCATATTCCTTATTATCATCAACAAATAAAACTTTTAAATTATTCTTCATATTCATCTCCTATTTTAGGAATAGTAATATGCAATTCCATGCCTTCGTCAGCAGAAATTATATTCAAATCTCCTCCGTGAGCTTTTACAACTCTGTAAACAACATATCCTCCAAGACCACTTCCTTTACTTTCTATTCCTTTTTTCAATGGGGTTATATAGTTTTCTTTGGAAAGTAAAAAGGGCTTCCCATTATTTTTATATATAATCTCAACTGTACCAACAGATGTATTCTCTTCTGCGGAGATATCTATTTTATATTTTCTATCTTCATTAGTAAAATCAAATCCATGTATTTCAGCATTTTCTATTAACCTGGCAAATAATTGTTCAAAAGAAAATTTATGTAATTTTAAAAAGATTCTGGGAGATTTGAATTTTACAGAATATCTACCTCCTGAATGTTCAGAAAAATTCTTATTGAGTTCTTTAAAAAATATTGAGAGATTAATTCTTTCAAAATCACAATCATTTATAGTTAATTCTATAATTTCTCTGGTTTTATTTAAAATATTCTGGGCATTAGAAAGATTTCTATTCAAGTTATGAACAAGTTCCTCTAATTTCATATCTTTTCTACAAAAATCTTCCATAAGCTCTTTCTCTCTAAGATATTTTTCCAATATAAATAATCTCATTTGCATTTCATTTAATTCTGGTCTCATATTATGAGATATAATACTAAAAAGAGACTTTTCTGACTCAACAGAACTATCCCTTGCTTCTAGAGTTAAAATTCTCTCTTTATGCCGTAATTTTTCTATTTCCAGAAGAGAAGATTTCATATCTCTTATATATTGCTTTTGAGCTTTAAAAGATGGCACAACTATAATAATATTTTCAATACCTTTCTGATGAATATTTCTCATAACACCATTTTGAATTAACTCAAATTGCTTTAAGACTTCCGGGCTATACAAACGATAATAAAGATAATCTGTATCTATCAATTTATCATCGGGAATTATAGCCAGTGTATTATTAGAGAGAATTATTTCTTTCATATCACTTTGTTCAGGATCAAAAATTGTAGGTTTTAATTTATTCCCAACAAGCGCAATTATAATAGCCTTTCTTGATAAAATAGATTTATTATTTAACACTTTTCTTTTGTCCATAACATTAGTAACCAGATTTGTAGATAAAATATCTTCCTTAAGTTCAGAAATTTTTATATAAGGCATACCATTTTTATCTTCAGGAGTGTTATTTAAATATTGTCCTCTAATACACTCTGCCACATCTTTCAGGCGTTTACTTTCAGCAGAAAGATCCGTTTTAAAATCTACAAGAAAATCAGAATATTTTGTGGCATCAAGACTATAATCGTTTTCTTCTATTTCAGAAAGTGTAACAATTCTCGAAAAATTCTTTTCCTCTTTATATTCCCTGTATTTTTCAACTATTTGTTCTATTATCTCTTCACTCAACATATTTTTGTTACGAGAGTATTTGACAAAACTCTCTCTTAAATCTATAAAAATTATCTTATTCTTTCTTTTCTCCGGTTTATTTTTACTGAGTATTAATATAACAGGACTTATTTGAGTAGAATATAAAATCTTGGCAGGTAGAAATATGATTCCATCAAGCAAATCTTCTTTAATAATTTGTTCTTTTATAAATTTTTCCGATTTAGTATTGGAAAACATTATAGATGGAGAAGTAATAATAGCAGCCAGACCATCTCTTTTACAACTCGAAATTATATGTTGAATAAAGGCAAAATCACCTCTGCCTGCAGGTGGAATACCATATCTGAACCGATTATACCTGTCGTCTAACAACTTATTTCTTATTTGTAGATTAAAAGGTATATGAGAGAGAATTTTATCAAATTGCATCAAATAACCATCTTTTATATGACAAGGCGTAGAGATTACATCTCCAGAAGAAATATTAAAATTATATATACCATTCATTATTAAATTCATCTTACAAATAGAATACGCTCCCGGATTTATTTCCTGACCATAAAAAGTAATCTCCTCAGGATCATCAGGATTCACTCCAATATAATTTGAAGCTTCTACAAAAAAACTTCCTGTACCTATAGCAGGATCATATAATTTTTCTCCTTTTTTAGGAGAGATTAATTTAACAATGAGTTTTACTAAAGCTGGCGGGGTAATATCAAAACCTGTTCTATAATTAGAAAAACTTTCATTAATAAAATAGCTGAACGCCATCCCAATAATTTCAGAGCTAAAGGTAAAATAAAACTTATCCAGATAAATTATTGCATGTTTTATTTCAGCACCAAGACCACGAAAGTTTAAATAGCCAGAAATACCATCTAATAAATTATTGCCTTTATCTAATAGATAAAATACTCTAATTAAATTTTCTTCTAAACCTGAATTATTATTACTGACTGCAAGTTGAACTAAATTTTTCCAATCTTCATTTAGAGACATATTAAATATTTTTGGTGAATTGTCACAAAGTCTTTTCAAAAAAATAAGACTTAATATATATATAGATGCCTGTTCAGAACTCATAGTACCCCTGAATATACTTGAAAGATACCAGAAATGTTGCGATAATTCTTCTGAGTTTAATTTATTAATCTTTTCCATAGAAAACATCCTTCCAAATTTAATTATCTACTTATATTAAAAGCAATTAAAATGCCAGTAGTAATTATTTTGAAGAAAAACATTATTAACCTTTCATATATATCTACTATTTATAAGACTTTATAACACTTCTTCTATATTTTTTATTTAGTTTTATAGATAACTCTCTTATAAATCACAGAGCCAAAAACATAAAAAATTTTATTATTACACAAAATTTTTTACCATACAACTTTTATTCCTCATCTTCTAAAATCCATTTCTCAACATATTTTTCCAGAATATCTCCTTCTTCCAGAAATCTGGAAATTTTAGAAAATCCACAATAACTTGAAAAATAATTGCTGCTCCCTTCCAGACCCGGTTTTATAAGATATAAATTTTCTTTTGCTCTCGTTGTTGCCACATACAGAAGCCTTCTTTCTTCCTCAACCTGTTCTTCCGACTCCAGAGAATAGGCAGAAGGGAAAAAGCCGTCAACCAGAAATATTACAAAAACACTGTTCCATTCAAGTCCTTTGGCAGAATGAATAGTAGATAAAATTAATCTTTCTTCCCTGTCCTTTTCTGAAGGTTCTGTATCAACGTGGCTCAGTTCTGCAGGATCGAGTGTTATATCTACAAGAAATTTTTCCAGGTCATCATATCTTCCTATAATCTTTGAAAGAGAATCCAGGTCATTAAACCTCTTATTATAGTCGTCATACTTAATTTTCAAAACAGGAATATAATAATCAAGCAGGGATTTTACTTTATCTTCCAGAGGAATTTTTTTATTTATTAAAACCTGGAGAATTGTATATAACTCTTTTATTCCACTTTCATACTTCTTTTTATTGTGTCTGTGTTCTTTTAAAAATTCTATACCTTTTTTATTATCGACAACTTCACCTGTAATATTCTCTGCTGTTTTAGGCCCTATTTTGGGAATTAATAACAATACTCGAAACCAGCTTATTGTATCCATTGGATTGACAGATATTTTTAAATGGGCAAGTATATCTTTAACATGAGCCGTCTCAATAAATTTAAAGCCTCCGTATTTAATAAAAGGTATATTATGGGATGTAAGCTCTATCTCCAGATCATTTGAATGCCAGGCGGAACGAAAGAGAACGGCTATATCATCCAGAGGGACTCCTTCTTCCCGTAGTTCCAGTATTTTCTGAACGATGAATTGAGACTGGTAATTTTCACTCTCTGTTTCAATATAAACAGGTTTTTCCTCTCCTTCTCTTCTGGTAAAGAGTTTTTTAGGGTATTTTTCTCTACCATATTTGATTATTTCATTTGTCAGATCCAGTACAGGCTGGGTGCTTCTGTAATTTTCTTCTATAGTTATGACTTTTGTATCGGGAAATAATGAAGGAAAATCTATTATATTTTTAAAATTAGCTCCTCTAAAAGAATAAATGCTCTGGCTGTCATCTCCAACTACCATGATATTCTTATGTTCAGACGCAAGAAGTGATACAATATCAGCCTGTAATTTATTTGTATCCTGATATTCATCTACCATTATGTATTTATAAAAATTCGACAACCTGCTCTTTACCGTGTTATGCTCTTCCAGAAGGAGTTTTAAATAAATAAGAAGGTCATCATAATCCATAATAGAGCGCACTTTTTTATATTTTACATATTCTTCTTTTATTTTTTCAATATCTATTATATTGTCTGTAAAGTGAGGATATTCCTGTTCAAGAATTTCTTCTATAGAGGAGCTCTTATTTATGGCTTTACTGATAATATTCAATATAGTATTTTTCTTTGGAAATCTGACCTCCTTTTTGTTATAACCAAGATTTGTCCTTATAATATTAATAACATCTTCCGAATCACTCCTGTCAAGTATGGTGAATTTATTGTTAAAACCAATAAGTTGAGCATATTTTCTTAAAATAAGATTTCCAAAAGAATGGAAGGTACCCCCTGCTATCTTTCCGCATCTATTATCTAAAATCTGAGAAGCCCTTTTAAGCATTTCCTGAGAAGCTTTTCTGGTAAAAGTAAGAAGAAGAATATTTTCCGGATTTATTCCCTCTTCCACAAGCCTTGCCACACGATAGATCAAGGTCCTTGTTTTACCTGTGCCGGCACCGGCAATAACAAGAAGGGGACCTTCCAGTGTTTCCACTGTTTTAAGTTGAGCTGAATTAAGCTCAAGTTCATATTTGATTTTATATTCTTTTTTTGCTTCTGATTTAACAAGTTTTTTTAATTTATATTTTTTCATAATTCTCCATAAAGGATTCTTTACTCTATAGCCATCCAAACTTATAAAAACCGCTCTTTTCAATCAATAGAAATTTGAAGTTTTTCAAGATCATAAGTCAGGGACTGATAACTTTTATAGCCAAGTAATCTCGCTGTCTGGGATTTATTATTATTAGTTACTTCCAGAGCTTTTTTTATATATTTTTTCTTTAATTCTCCAACTAATTTTTCCAGATCAACTGGATTGGTTAATCGCATCTCTCCTATATTATCATTTCCATGAAGAATAGTAATAGAAGATTTAAAATTCTCTTCATCAATAATTTCTTCATCAGTCCAGATACAGGCTCTTTCTATAGTATGATACAATTCTCTGATGTTTCCCGGCCAGGAATAATTACACATAATTTTTTTTGTTCCTAAAGAAAAACTTTTATGTTTATATAAAAGTTGATTTATTGCAAACTTCTCATTTATTTCTTTTAAGAAGTGTTCTGAAATTAAGGATATATCTTCTGTTCTTTCTCTAAGAGGAGGTAATTTAAGGAAACCTACGTTTAACCTGTGAAACAAATCTTCCCGAAAAGTTCCTTCGATTACCATATTCATTAAATTTTTATTTGTTGCTGCAATAACTCTTACATCAACTCTAGTTATTTTTCCGTCTCCAACTCGCTGAACTTCTCCCTCCTGTATAGCTCTGAGAAGTTTTGTTTGAATTTCCGGGCTTAAATCTCCTACTTCATCTAAAAATAAAGTTCCACCATCACATTCTTGAAATAAACCTTTGCCAGTTCCTATAGATCCTGTCCATGCGCCTTTTGACCATCCGAATAGTGTTGCATTAACTGTTGTTTCCTGGAGAGCAGCACAATTTAAAGTTAACATCTTTTTAGAAGCTCGAGAAGAGGATTTATGAATAGCTTTTGCAAAAAGTTCCTTACCCGTACCTGTTTCACCGAGCATCAAAACTGGAACATCATAAAGGGCTATTCTATAGGCTTTATCAAGTAAATTACTCATAATTTTACTTTGATGAATAATAGAAGTATATTCAGGAATATTTCCCCAGCTATCTACGAGTTTTTTATCAGATTTTTTCTTCAGATCAGGTATAAATTCAAGTTCAATATTAAATGGAATTTCTACTACTCTGACATGTTGTTCTTTTGTTTCTCTGTCAATATGTGATTGATATAAAATGGCAGGATATTTTGTTTTGCCGAGTAAAAGCCATATTGAAGACATCTGACTTGTTCCCGGACTTGTATGAAAATGCCATCTTATATCAGAAGTATAATTATTCTCAATTTCATTCAGAATAGTTCTTACAATTTTATATATACCTGTATAATCAGTAGGGTTTTCCAGATCACATTCATGAAATACAAACTTTTTATCATAATGTTCTTTTAAATAATTAATATATCTTTCTGCATCATCTTTTCTATATTGATTATAGAGAAGATGAATTTCATCCAGATCTCGAGAATAATCCGATTGAAATAATGCAATAAGAGGCCCCACTCCTGTATTTACTTTTGTAATATAATCCAGATCATTAATCCCAATCCAGGATAAAAATATGGAAATCATTTCAATTTTCCTCTATAAAATAACGAATCCTAATATTTAAAATTCTATAAATTCTAAAATATATCCTGTTAAAGTCTTTTTTATTTTCCCTTCCTAATCCCAAGTATATTATTCCTCTGCCATAAAAGTGACGTATACGGGAAAAGAAATAAAAAAACTGGTATTATAACGATATGGAGAACATGACAAAGATTACAGGATATTTCTCATATGCAGCTTATTTTGAATTAGAAGATAGAAAATATCATTGTGATAAATGGAAATTGTTAGAGGGCAGGGATATAAAGGCAGCACGTATCTTTATACCGGCCTATCCTCTAACAATTATTATACCTTGGAATGCAGGAAATTAAAGCCTGTGGAGATGAGACCTCTATCTCCTGCAAATATAGAAACAAGTATTTTCAATGAGACAGAAAACTTTCACCTTTATGGGAAGGTAATTCACTATCTATAATCTTCATTATCACTTCATCGCTGTTTCCGCCTATTTCGGGACTGTACATGGCAGATGCCCTGGCAGGCATTACATGGAATGTCCCCGGTGTTTCTGCCCTTAATCTGTAGGTTACCTTTCTGGTTCCTGCACTGTAATAGGTGCAGAAATAAGCAATCTTCTCATCCCTCAATTCTTTATGGGCATACCAGTAATTCCAGTCAGTATAATTCTCCCTCTGCTTTTCATCGAACTCGCATCCTGCAGGTTTCGGGTCTTCTATCATTATATATTCATAGTTGGAAGCTCCTGTTATATCAAGCTCTACAAGGATTATATCCTGGCTCTTTACATTTATGCTGTCTGATGAACCAAGTTTTATCCTCTCTTTATCAGGATCTTTTACTCCCGGTTTTAAGAGATAATAAGTTCTTGTAATCTTAAAGCCGGAATTCAAAGATTTTACATTCTCTTCTTCCGTATAGTATTTCATATATACCGCATAATATAGAAGGCCTTTCCCGGTCATTTCAAAACGAATCTTATTTTCTCCGTCCAGAAGTCCCCGGTCAAAAGGTATTTCTATTTTATGTCCTTCTTTCCCGACATCTTCTTTCGTAAACTTAACAGTATCTATCTTCGTACCGTTAAGATATACGATAGCAGTAAAATCAGGGTTCATCTCTTTACTGTTCTTTATATAACCTGTAAGAGCCATGACTGCTGCAGCAGTATCTTTTGTGGAATACCAGCAGGAGCCGTTTCTGCTTATTGACAGATATCTCACAACCTTTGATATAAGTTCACTATCAGGTTTTATATCAAGAAGAGCAGTGAGGCAATAAGACGTAGTTTCAACGGTATTATCCGTCCATCCGTGGCTCCCCGTCATCCCTGACCAGCACGCAATTGTACCGGAGATTTCGGCACTTTTTTCGAGTAAATTAACTACTTCTTTTGCTTCTGTTTTCAATCCGCTTTTATCGAGAGATATGGCAAGAACAGCTTTTCCGTAGCTGTCCAGTTTTTCACGTTTCTCATAAAGTTCCTTGAGCCATTGTTTAACGTCTTCACCTGCTTTTGTAAGGGCAAAAACCATATAGGCTTTCGTATTTAAATTCTCTTCTTTTTTATAATGTTCACGAAGCCAGCCGATACCTGATTTAAGTTTGCCCTCATCAACGGAATATCCTGCTTCTTTTGCCATTGTAAAGCCGTATACCACATAGGCTGTCATATAAGGGTGGCTTTCATCGTTTTCCCACCAGCCCCAGCCTCCGTCACTGTGATGGAAATTATAAAGCCGCTCAAAACCTTTCTTCACCATATCAGGCAGTTCTTTATTCATTTTTTCATTATATATGTCCAATTCTCCCATGGTTTTTGTGACAATTACATTGGGAAGAAATCTGCTCATGGTCTGTTCCACACATCCGTAAGGATATCCCACAAGATAATCAAGAGAAGAAAGCACTGTAGAAGCAAGAGACGGGTCAAGAGTTATTATGCATTTTGCGGAGCCTTTTCCCGCATCTTTCGGAAGATTTATTTTTTCTTCTGCCACATCTTTAGTGATTCCTCCTGCGGCAACATACTTTTCCGTTCCATGAGGAAGAACGGGAACAGTAAGTTCCACCGCATCGGACTCTTCATCCGTAAGGGCGGTGAGTTTTATCTTAACATCTCCTGTCTTCTTTACTTTTATATTCCAATCGACGGATTTCGAACCGTCTGCCGGAATTTTTATCGAGAATTCCTCTTTATCTAAAAGATCGATTCCGCCGTCTATTTCAAGCTGTGCCGTAACTGTTTTTTCACTCTTAAGATAATTATGTATAACACCTGTTATTACAGCCTCATCTCTCTCCGTGTAGAACCTTGTTGTAATGAGTCTTGCAAGCAGATTTTTAGTAACTGTAACTTTTTTAGTGTTTTCACCGACTTTCGTGTCTTTACTCACTGCTCTGGCCGTAGCTCTCCATGTTGTAAGAGTGTCGGGCATGGACACAGGCACTTCTGCAATTCCTTTTTCATCTGTTATTATCGAAGGATTGAAGTAAGCAGTATCAGGGAAAAAGGAACGGGTAAAATCAGGCTGGACCTGAGTTTTTCCTGTAGATTGTTTTGGAGTATCGCCAAGTTCCATTTTTACACATGGAGGACATGGTGGTGGAGGAGGCGCAGGGCCGGCATTATAATATAAACTGTCATAGTCATCGTAATAATAATCTCTTCCGTAGACATTTCCGTTTGAATTACAGGTAGCAACCTGATTTTTTTTCAAACCGTAGAAAAATTTCTGTATATTCGGAGTATTATCACTTACAACTGCATAGACGGATTCATCTGCTATACCCATGGTAATCTGACTCGATACAGGCCTGTCATTCTGATCGGTAGTTTTCAGAATAAATCGTGCCGTATCTCTGGGACGGTATTTCTCTTTATCTGCTTCAACGGACACATTCAGGAATTTATCTTTTGAAGGGCATATTATCTTTTTTGTCTGATAATAAAAATTTCCTTCATAGAAAAAGCTTACCGTAACATAAAAATTCGGTGTATATTTCTCTGTTATGTCCACCTCAAGGGATGCAGTTTTATTCGAGAAATCAACTATTTTCTGGCTAAAAATATCTTCTCCTTCGACAGATACAAGAGCTTTTACGGGGAAAGGGCATACAAGAAAAAATTTCCCTTTATCTCCTGCTTCATAGATATCTTTATCAGGAATTATTTCTACATTCGTAAATCTGTACCAGTTATAATACCCTCCGCCGTAACAGTAAATATTTCCTGCAGACTTTATTTCATTTTTATAAGAATCCAGTCCGCTGCATTCAATCTGATAATATCCGTCTTTATCAGGGAGGAAATCATAGTAAGCTATGCCTGTATCATCTGTTTTCAGAGTCACTCTGTCAAGGTCTTTCCATTCCCATTTTTCAAGTTTCTTATTATAAAACTCATATTTCAGATTTAAAGTAATATCGGAACTGACAGGTTTTCCGTCATAATCTTTTGTCCCAACCTTCACATGAGCCTTATCGCCCGGTTCGTAAAAATATTTCTCAGGTGTAACGGTAATATAAAAACCGCCTACCGTTACGAGTGCTCCCGCAGATCCTGAAACTTCTCTGCGGCTTTCATCTGTCATTCTCACCACTACATTATACTTTGCATCATAACCTGATTTCGCTGCTTCACAGGAAAATACGGCTTTCCCGTTTTTATCAGTTTTACCTTTTCCTGAAGATATAAATTCTCCTGAATAATTATTGTAATAAGGCAGAATATCTTCTTCCCACCAGTAATTCCAGAAATAAGGATAATAATAACTTCTGTATACTTCATAGGTATAATCCGTATCGGGAACGGGAGAACCGAAATAATATTTAACATCCATATTAAATGTCAGTTTTTCTCCCTGAATATAATGTTCTTTTTCAGGTTTTATATTTATCTCAAATTCCGGTTTCCGATATTCCTGTACCTGAAAAGTACCGTATGCTTTCTGGCCGGAAGGATGAAGACATGTTACTGAATAATTACCCAGTGCAGGTTCTTCTTTAAGAATAAAATTATCTGATACAGAACCAAACTCATCTGTCTTCAGAGTATTTTTATATACTTCGGAACTCTGAGGATCATAGATGGAAATGTTCACTTCATCTCTTATAAAATCAAGAGAAGAACCTGTTTCCATTCTGAGAATCCCTTTAAAACTTACCTTCTGTGCCGGTCTGTAAACAGGTCTGTCCGTATATATATAACCTTTAAAGGTTTTCCCTTCGGAAAAAGGAGACAGATTTATTTCCGCAGTATCTTCTCCTTTGAAGGCAATTATCTTTATATTATCGGGAGAAGCTTTTAAATCCCTGTAATATAATATTGCCCTTCCTTCTTTATCTGTTTTTATTTTTTTTGTCTCTTTGCCTGAATAAATGCTAATGTCCACATTTTCCAGAAGATTACCTGTTTTATGATCCTGGACAAACAATAAAATAAATTCTTTTGAAGATTTTGCAGACATGGCAATCTGACTTACGCGAAAGGAGCCTGAAGATTTTGCGTTATCTGTGGAACAGATTATATAATAATTCCCTGAAGAAAGAGGAGGAAGTTCAAGATTACGGTAACAGCTCCAGTAACTCAAAGAATAATTTTCCATAGTAACCGTTTCGTCCAGTTCTTCTAAAGGTTTTTCTTTAGCTATAAAAGCATCATATTTATCAGAAGATAAATCTGCAGGAATTTTATAGATTTTTATATTTACATCTTCATTGAAATTTCCTTTTTTCCTGAGGTTATAAGAATAGAGGCTCAAACTGAGAGGAATTTTTTCTCCCGGATAATGAAGATTGGAAGTAAAATAATGACTCAGGTAATAAGATTCTTTATCTTCGGCAAGTCCTGCAGTAAATAGAATACCTGCCGTCAGAAGGATAAAGAACAGACAGAAGATTTTTTTCATAAAAACACTCCTCCTTTAAAATCGTAACGCGTGACGCGTAACGGGTAATTTAGTAACAGTTAATTTCATAACTATCCATAAATAATGACCTCGTAATGTGTGATGCGCAGGGATTGAACCAGTCACGCGTTACGCGTTACGACAACTAAAATTCTCATAAGTTATGAAACACACTATATATTATAGCCGGCTTTCAGACAAAATTTTTCATTTTTTTATTATTTCTATATTTTATAAAATATTCTGTTTCTTCCGCCTTTTTTTGCTAAATAAGTATTTTCATCTGCAATCCATATCAGTTTCGTTTTCGTATCACAATCATATGGGAATACTGAAAGCCCTATGCTTACAGTCATTTTAACAGGTTTATTCTCTGAAATAAAATCGTAATCTTCCACCGATTGCCTGATATTTTCCGCCATAAGTAGAGCTTCTTTTTTCTCCGTGTTTATACAGATTACGGCGAATTCATCGCCTCCGTAACGGCAGAGTATATCTGTATCCCTGAGAAAATTTTTTGTTATTTCACCAACTCGTATCAGGAGATTATCACCTTCGACATGACCGTAATCATAATTAAATCTCTGTAAAGAATCTATATCGATTAACATAAGAGATAACGGTCTTGAGTCTTCGTAAGATTTCCTGAATTCCGCTTCGATTGTTTCCTGGAAATATCTGTGATTATATATTCCTGTCAGTTTATCTATGATAACAGGTAAATTATCCATACTATTGCTTCCCCGGTTAGTTTATATTTGTCTTCTCCAGTCACCCGTTAAAATACAAGGAGAGCAAAAAAATAAAATTAAAATTAAAATTTTTCAAGACTATAGACCAGCATCATGTTCACCTTCGTCATAATATCTTTTAAAATGTAATGTTTGCCTGTCTATTATATAATGAATTCTTGTCGATGCCGGTCTTGGAGTTACTCTGAATCTATATTCTCTTTTACTGTCTATATATTCATCCTGCAGGTGTGGATTTAAAGCGGCTTCCTGTCTGGTGGATATTAATCTGATTACAAGGCTTTTTAAAATTTTATCTCTATGTCTGCGGGTATCTATAATATCTTTGATAAAATTACTATCAAATTCATAGTTATAGCGAAACTCTTTTCCCGGATAACTTCTTTTTCTTTCTATATCCAGGGCAATTCTAAATTTATTCATTTCATTACAGTTAGCAGGACAGTAATTATTCTCCAGATCAATATGCTCCCACCAATCATCCGGGGAATTTATTAATTCAGGTCTTAATTTATATGTATGGCAATCACAGGAAAAACAATATTTATTATCTATCAGTTGATTTTCTAATCCAATGGATAAAAATATTTCTTCTCTCTTCTCAAGTATATAGTGAAGCAATTTCAGAAAACTTTCAAATATTTCTCTCTTACCATAACTATAGGTCATTTCTGGTTCTACCGAACAAATGGTTATTTTATCATTATAATTAATGTTTTCAAGGTAATTCTTAAGTTTATTATATATTATCGGTACAATTCGAAGTTTCCAATCTCTATCAAGACGCCAGGGAGGTAGTTGGGGAGAATTCCACAAAAATTCTTCCAATTCATCAGTCCAGTAAATTTTTGTAAACTTATAATCATTAATAATGGTAAATATAAGCAGCATTCTCACCTTTAATACCAACTTCTATAACCTCATCTTCATATATATATCTTCGTGAAGGTTCTTCACGTAATGGCCCAATATACGTATAAGATGAAAATATATTTACTAAAATGTGACGTAAATTATATGAAATATTAATTATTTCTATAGGTATACTACGGTGTAATTCTTCCGAAGAAAAATCAAATATTGGAGACAAATTTTTGAAATTGATTTTTGCATTTGCTTCTCCTGTCAGAAATGAAATCTTGTAAGTTAATGTTTCAAAGTCAATAAGTTCATTTATTTTTTTAATTGCTTGAATAAGCATAGTTTTGGCATATGAATAACCAATAGTAATAGGTTCAAGTTTTTTTATTTCCTCTAAAACTTTTGATGTATTACCTTTTATAACTTTATTGTTTTTTCTATAAGAGGTAATTATATTAAATACGTTAGAGAAATTCGTATTTAAGTTAAAAACTATGTTCATAATATTCTTCAATTCAGAACCTTGTTGGGTATCAGGTAAAAAACTTTGAAGTTTCTTGAAATCACTTTGTGATATTTTTTGTGTGGAAGCTCTTATTGTGCTGATATTCTCCCATTTAATACTATAATGTTCTCTATCTTTTAATTTAATTTTTATCGAAGCTCCGGGTAAAATATTTTCATTTTGAATTAAACTTTCCACACTAAAAACAAATTCTTTAATAAGTGTCGGTTTCACATAACCTTTTGTAATATTCTCTTTTATAGTAGTAAATGTTATTTTATAATATATACAAAACTCAGATTTATCTTTTTGATGTCTATTAAAAAATAATTCTCTAAAAATAAAACGAAACATAGACATCTGCTCTATATCTCGGTTTAAATTCAACTTTGCTTTATATTCAAATGTCAAATCTTTATCCAAGTTTTTTTCAAAAATTATATTCTCAAAATTTCCCAAATGTACCAATCTACCATTAAGAGCCTATCCGAAAAGTCATCAAATGTCTTTCTGGGTGTAAATAAATATTACTTTTCGGATAGGCTCTTAACCGGGCTTTATTCTTCACTTGAGAACTGGGAAAAGTTAAATCCTCCTTTTAAAATATTAAAATAGGGAAATAGTTATGCTCTCATAAAAAATACCATTCAAGGATGAGATTCCGGGAAGATAGCCTGTAACCTGTCTGATGATGCATTCAGTCAGATCGGCATAAACTCCTGTTCATATCTCCAATCTCAGAAGGCTGCAGTCTTTCGTTTAAAGGAATTTTTTCACTGTAAATCACTTCACAGCCGACCAGACCGGCTATTTCAAGAGCATAGTCTCTCAGTAATGCAACAGGCTCTTTAGAATTATATTCTTCCCTTCTACTTACTGAGATCTGTTTTTTATATGTTCTTATTTTATCATTCAGAAATACCAGTTGAACGGAAAAGAGTGTATATTTCACTCTGATAAGTCTGTCAAAACCGGGAGCAGCCCATTTTTGTCTGTCATCATAGGCATCTGTTTCATATTCAGCATCTGATAATTTCACATGTTTAATATGGCTGAAGGGACATAAAACCTCTGTTTTTTCTTTAAAAAGAATTTTTTTATATTTCATGACACATTTTTTCTCTGAATCAAGAATGAGCGTTTCTTTGATAGTCAGCCTGATAAATAAAGATATTACGCTTATGACAGAACCGGCAATTAATAATAATTTGCTTTCCGGAATAAATCCGATACAAAACAAAAGAAAACCGATAATGATCAGTGAAGTGAAGAATATTTCCCTTTCCGACTCAAAATTATCAAATTTAATATTTTTAACGGATGAATTAAATTCCTCGCTCTTAATTGATTTCATTCATTTTATTTCTCCGGTAATTTTTTATTGTTAGCTTTTTATATATGTAATTATACTTTTATAACCGGTTAGAAGCAATATAAATTCCGGTGAAGATTATTACATGAAAAAACAATCAAATATTTGAATTACCGGTTATTTTCTGATAATATAAGATTGTAAAGAACTGTTTAGAAAAGGGGGGAAACGAATGAGTGTTAAAAGAATAAAATCCGGGAAAGCCAGAGATTTATGGGGTCAGATTATGAATGAAGTCTACTACAAAGGCAATGATTTTATTGTTGAACGAGGTAAAAAAGCAATGGCAGTTATTATTTCTATAGAGGAATACGAAAAAATTCAAAAAGAACGGGATTTATATAAATCTATAATTGAAACTGCTGAAGTTTTAAATGACATAGAATTAATGGATGCTTTAAAACAGAGTATTAAAGAGATGGAAGAAGGGGACACTATTCCCTGGGAAGATGTAGAAAAAGAACTGGATAAAAAATTTCAAAAAGTCTGAAGATTATAATATGAAATATAGTATCATAATAACAAAATTAGCAAAGAAAATGCTTCTGGAAATAGAAGATAAACGGATAATTGATGAAATAAAGAAAAGAATAAATGATCTGAGATATGAACCGGATAAGAAAGGTAAAGCTATGGTTGATGAATTATCCGGGTTCAGGAGTATAAGAACAGTCGGACAAAGATACAGAATTATTTATAAAATTAAGGATAATAAAGTTACTGTTTATATAGTTGCTGTAGGCATTAGAAAAGAAGGAAGTTCAAAGGATATTTATGCAATTGCTAAAAAACTTTTAAATAAATACCACTATTAATTTTTGGGATGGGATCGTAACATTTTTTTTGTAAACTCCCCTTCAGGGGATCATTTTACTTCATAGTTTTTAAGAATTTCCGCTGTGTCATTATGATGATTTTCTAAAGTTAACTCCAACGGTGTATTACCATCTTTATCTAAAACATTAATATCCGCTCCACTGGATATAAGTGTCAGTACAACTTCTTTATAACCGTGCTGTGAGGCAACATGCAGAGGAGTCCGCCTATCATCGTTTACAGCATTAATATCAGCTCCCTTTGAAATAAGCAGTTCCGCCAGTTTACCGTCACGGCAGTTATGTAAAGGAGTATATCCGTTATTATCCGCAGCATTTACATTCGCTCCCTTTGATATAATCAGGCCGGCTAAATCAACGGAATAGAAAACCATATGCAAAGGGGTCTGACCGTTATTATCAGTCACATTTATATCTGCCCCCTTTGATACGAGAAACCCTGCCAGTTCTTCATTTGCTATTCCTTCCAGGGCACAGCATAAAGGAGTTCTGCCATCGGCAGTTTTAGCATTGACATCGGCACCATTTGATACAAGCAATTCGACGAGTTCCTTCGTTTTTGCCATATGCAGAGGAGTGTAACCTTCCATATCGGTAATGTTCACTCTGGCTCCATGTAATATGAACAGTTCCGCTACTTTTTTATTGTTATATTTTATCGCCGTGTGTAAAGGAGTCATAGTATCTTCAGCTCTTGAATTGACATCTGCTCCGCCTGCTATAAGAAGTTCTGCTATTTCTTCTCTGTCCGGTAACAGTGCAGTTGCGTCCAGAGCAGTCCTGCCGCTGACCGTTTTTGCATTTACATCGGCACCTTTCGCCATAAGAAATTCCGCTACGTCTTTATGGCCGTAAAATGCTGCTCCGTGAAGAGGAGTTTCGTCATTACTGCCTTTAGCATTTACAGAAGCCCCTGCGGACACAAGCAATTCCGCTGTTTCCCTGTTACCTGCAGAATGTAACGGGGATAAACCGTTATTATCTTTATCATTTACATTTGCGCCATTATTTATAAGCACTTCTGCCACTTCTTTGAAGCCGCCCCATGCGGCATGGAAGAGAGGAGTTTTCCCTTCATTATCCCTGTCACTAACAGAAGCACCGTTGGCTATAAGTAATTCTGCTATTTCTTTTCTCTTTTCCGGGTTATCGGACAGAAATTCCGTATAACTCAGTCCTATATCGGATATAACGGCCTTTCCGGCAGCATAATGCAGAGGTGTGCTTCCGCTGTTATCTCTGTCTCTTACATTTGCACCTTCCGATATAAATAAAAGGGCCAATTCTTTTGTAACAGCCATATGTAAAGGGATCAATCCGTTATTATCTCTGGCATTGACAGAAACTCCTCCTGATATGAGCAGCTCGGCCATTTCTTTCTGGCCCGATGCCGCAGCAATGTGGAGGGCACTTTCTCCGCCGGGATTATCTCTGGCCTTCACATCGGCTCCCATGGATATAAGTAATTCCGCTGTTTCCCTGTGCTGAAACACGACTGAATAAAGTAAAGGAGTAAAACCGTAAACATCACTGTCATTAATATCAATACCTTCGGAAACAAATAACTTTACCAGTTCATTCCTGCCGAAGGCCGCCGCAAAATGCAAAGGATTCTTATTCTCAAAATCTCTGCCGTCTGTTCCGGCCCCTTTAGCTATAAGCAGTTCTACGACATCCAATCTTCCTTCCATTACGGCAAAATCCAGAGGACTCTTCTGCTGATTATCTTTAATATTCACATCTGCCCCTGCGGATACAAGCAGTTCAACAATTTCTTTATGGCCGTTCTGAGAGGCAAAATGTAAGGGAGTAAATCCCCTGCTGTCTTTAATATTAATGTCAGTACCGGCAGATATAAAAAATTCCGCTGTTTCTTTATTGCCGAATATTGCCGCTCCATGTAACGGGTTTTCTCCGTCGCTCTTCATGTCAGCCCATCTTGCTATAAGTAATTCTGAAATTTCCTTTGTTTTTGACACGTACAGCGGGCTTATACCTCTGATTGTTTTAAAATCAAAACCTTTATTCAGTAATGAAATTACTGTTTCCAGATTACCTGTGTAAGCAGCGTAGTGTAATGGGAATTCCTCTGCTTCTTCTTTAATAAGCAAATCAAATATATCGTTATAACCGTATTTCAATGAATAAGACAGAGCCGTATAGCCGTTAGAATCCTCTGTATGAAGATCTGCTCCTCTGGATATAAGTAATTCCACTATATCTTTTCTCTCCAGACGGACTGCACATAAAAGAGGAGTAAGAGAAGATTTTACGGTGTTTAACATATTCGGGTCTTTATCCAGTAATTCACGGGTTTTTACAATATCTCCCATGGCAATTACATGAAAAATTTCATCAGAAGCTCTGACTGTACCGGGGATTATAAAGCAAAAAACTATGAATAATAAAACTCTTGATATTATCTTTATGTTCATATAGCTTACCTCCTGATATGCTTCAAAGAGATTTCGGAAAATCTGTTGATATATAATATAAGGCGGTTTTTGAAGACATTATTCCGTGGTTTATGGAATTATTGCCGAAGGATTACAGATTTTTCGGGGAAGCCCGGCAGGAGAAAAATATGAAGTAACTTTTCGGATAGGCTCTAAGTAAAAAGCTGCCTTACCTGTTTTTTACTGAGCAGAATTATTACAGCAATATAAAGAAGTATCCACGGCCCCGTGCATATGACAGAAGATATAAGCCCTCCGTAGTTGGTCAGTAGAAAAGTTCTCACCGGATCAAGCCCTTCGACAGGTATATCCTGCATGGTTATTTTCCAGGCAAAAACAGATAATAAAATATTCCACAGGGCTCTCAATATATAAAAGAAGTTAAAGACCACCATAAAGATTCTTCCAAAACGGCGAAGTCTTATGAGTTGAATACATACTGCTATAAGAAGAAGGGATTCTATAATAATTAAAATACATAGAACCCACCAGAAGTTGATTTTAAATAACAGGTAATATTTAAAAATTTCCGGAAGTTCATATATCCCTTCGTTAATATCCATTGAGCCTTCCGAACCGGCCATAGAAAGGGCAAACAAACTGAGACCAGTCATATAAACAGCTCCGGCCATATACAAAATACCTGTTATTATGATTAAGATATGATATTCCCAGTTTGCTCTTTTCATTCTGTTTCCCCCTCTTTTTTTATATATTTTAATATTATTCCGTCTTCTCCCGCTGTCCAGCCATTATCTTTATCGATAAAATAAATACTGCGGAAGAGATGAGATTCATTGTTTATATTCCATTTATTTCCTCCGTCTGTTGTGGAAAGAATGGCCTTGTTACCACAGATCCATCCCCTGTCTTTATCAACAAAAAAAATCTTATAGAAATCAATACGGCTGTTAGAAGATATTTTTACACTCTTCTGTCTGATCCAGTTTTTACCTCCGTCAGAAGTATGGATTATCATTCCGCTTGAGCCGACGGCCCATCCGTTTAATTCATCTACAAAATGAACACTCCTCAGATCATAGGTTCTCCCTGAATATCTGTCATTGGGATCTGCCACCTGAGTTTCCCATGAATGTCCTCCATTAGCTGTATGGACAATAAGACCTGAATCCCCCACAGCCCAGCCTTTATTATTGTTAATAAAACATATACTGTTAATCTGTCCGGCTGTTCTATACTCTTCCACCCACGTAGTTCCTCCATCTTTACTGTAGAGGATAATACCTTTATGTTCTTTCTCTACCCTTCCTGTAACTCTCCCTTCCAGAGAGTTAATAAAATGTACGTCTGAGAGACGATTTTTATCGTCTTTTAACTGTACAGACCAGTTATTTCCGCCGTCAGAAGTGTGTATAACCGTTCCTTCCCATGACACAGCCCATCCGTTTTTCAGATCAGTAAAATAAATTGCCTGAAGATTCTCTTCTGTATTACTGTTCTGACTCACCCACGTTTCTCCGCCATCTTTCAGATATAAAATCTTTCCCTTCTGTCCTGCTGTCCAGCCGTTATTTTTATCTGCAAAATAAATATCTGCCACCATAGTACCGTTATCAAGGCTTACATTCCAGTTTTGCCCTCCGTCAGAAGTAAAAAGAATTTTATATCCTGCAATAAATCCGGTGTCTTTATCAATAAAAGAAGCACCGTAGAGAGGAGAAAACATCAGAGGATGGAGTTCATGTTTAACCCATGTAGAGCCTCCGTTATCTGTATAAAATACCATACTGGATTTACTCACAATCAATCCATGGTCTTTATCTGAGAAGGAAATATCATGGAGTTCTCCTTTAAATTCACCTGATACCCTTTCCCATGTAGAGCCTCCGTCTGTTGTATAGATAACAATACCTCCGGCACCTGCTGCCCAGCCGTTTTTATTATCTGTAAAATATATACATGCAATGGGATATGTTATGCCGCTTTTCTGTTTTTTCCATGTCACGCCTCCGTCTTTCGTATGAAATATTGTCCCCTTTTTCCCTGTAACCCACCCTTCTTTATCATTTAAAAAATAAAGGCCGAAAAGCCTGACATTTGTTCCGATTTTTTGTTTTTCCCAGGTTTTCCCGCCGTCTGAAGTATGAAGAACTGATCCGAAGGCACCGCATATCCATCCGTTCTTTATATCAGTGAACTGGACTCGTAAAAGTTTCTTCTTCTCCCCTGATTGCTGAATTTCCCAGTTTTTACCGCCGTCAGAGGTATGAAGGATTGTTCCTCCTTCTCCGACGGCCCAGCCGTTCAGTTTATCGGGGAAATCTACTTTAAGAAGGGATTCCTTTGAAGGACTTTTTTGCTTTTCCCATGTAAGACCTCCGTCAGAGGTGTGAACAATAAGACCATCACTCCCGACAGCCCATCCATTCTGATGGTCTGAAAAGGAAATGCCTGAAAATATATCATCTCTTTCCAGTATGGTTTTCCATTCGGGATATTTTACAGATTTATATATGTCGTAACAGCAGCATCCTGTCATAACATTTAATATAGTGATAATAATAAGGCAGGAATAGATTCTTCTTGATATCATCATAAAAGACTCCATTAAGAATTCATGAAATTCCGTGCAGTATATTTATTATAACATATTCTGCAAGAAGGATGACAATAATCCAGTTTCAACCTCTCTTCACCCTTCACTTTTCACTTTTCACTACTCACGACTCACCCTTCACATCCAAATTTCCTATCTCTACTCTGAACTCTGCTCCTCTGGTTGCTCCGTCACTTGATACGGAAATAGAACCATTATTTTCATTTAAAAAATTAAGGAAAGAATGAAGTCCCAGGCCATAGCCATATTGTTTGGTAGTAAATCCTGATTTAAATACAGACGGCATATCTTCCTCTTTTATACCTGTTCCATTATCACGGAAAATTATAAAAACCCTGTCTTCTGTATCATTTCTGAAGATTTTATCGGCTTTTATGAAGATATGACCTTTATCTTTATTATCTCCTTCTTCTATGGCTTCCATAGAATTTTTGAGTAAATTGATTATGCCATGAATAATCTGGTGCTTTTGATTATTTATAAATAAATCAGATGATGAAAATTCCGTTTCTACCTTAATATTTTTTTGCTCCAGAGCCGGTTGAAAATCATAGAGGATATTTTCTATAAGTTCTTTTATGGAAAATTTTTGAATAAATTTTTCTCTTTTTTTTCTTGTTTCAATAAAAGCTTCCTGCTGATGTTTTATAGTCATAATCATATGAGACTGTATCTCTGAAATTTCTTCTATAGAGGTGTTTAATGCCGGTATAACTCTATTTAAGAGTATGTCTTCAAATTTATCAATATATTTAAGGCTGCTATCAGGTAAAGGAGTTTCTTTTATTTTTTTAAAAATCTCCGGATATTGTTTCATAGAATCCAGAACATGCTGGATATTCAACAACCTGCCATCAAGCCCGGCAATGGCATTTCCGATATTATGAAGATATGAACTGGCAGCTTCAAAGAGCCCTGCACTATATGCGAGTTCTGCCTCTGTTTCTTTGAGTTTCTCTCTGAGTTGTGAATCTATTAATTCTTTTGTCCTCAAATCCAGTTCAAGAGACATCTGGTTAAAATTTGAAGAGAGTTTATCAATTTCTTCTATGCCGGACATTACTACTTCAACATTTGTCAAACTCTTACCAAGATAAGATGTTGCTTCTGTAAGATTTACAACAGGCTCTGAAATCATATCTGACAGCTTTATAGATTTTCTCAGGAGATATATAAAAAAAAGAAAGTAAAATAAAAGCATTAAAGCTATAGCTCCAAAACCTATTTTTCTTGCAAGATATTCAAGCTCATAAACAGGTTTGAATATAACATCTTTATCAATAAGCAACAGCAATCGCCATCCTGTTTCTTTTACACTTTCCTGAAAGAGGAGATAACTTTTTCCCTTAATAGAAAAATCAATGTTATGAATATTTGAATCAAAAAGACCGTTAATCTGTTTTACAATTTTTTTATCTTTATTTTTTAAAATATTATATTCTTCGGGCTTTAAGATTTCTTTACTTACAGGATTATTATAGACATGTTTTTTTAATTCTTTTAAATCCATTAAACTCTCCACCTTCTCAGGCATAGCGAGTATCATTCCTTCTTTATTTACAAGAAAAAGGCTTGCTTCCCAGGGAAGATTAAGTTTAAGAATGTTTCTTACAATGATGTCAATAGTGACATCTATGCCTGTAACACCTTCGAGAAAATCTTTATTATAGACAGGAACAATACAGGAAACCATCCATCCTTTCCCTGCAGGGTCCAAATAGGCATCTGTCCATACAGGCTTTTTATCCGGATTATGTTTTTTATCTGCTTCATAGTAAAAATTAAAATCTTCCATATGAAGGTCAGGATCATATTGTTTATAAACTTCCGGAATAAAAGGATAATATCTGTTCATTTCATCGAAGGTGTTAAAATATACTGCCACAATATTCGGATTATTTTCCTTTACCAGTTTATAAAGAGGGTCAAAAGCTTCTGTCTGTAAAGCCTTATTGTATTCTTTATCTTTAACTCTCGTTCTTCTGCCGTAAAAGAGACTGCACCCTCCGTTATCATTTACCTTGTAAAAAACTCCGTTCTCTGCCGTTTTAAAGAGAGGTTTTTCACCGGGAATAGCAAAGGCGCCGGGATATTCGAAAAATCTCCGATTTTCTGATTGTAAAATTATGGAATAATCGGATATGGTTTTGAGTTCACTGTTAATTTTATCCGCTTCTCTCAATAATATTTTATCAACATTCTGTCTGGCTTCATTCAATAAAATATCTTTACTTTTGTTAGCAATAAAATTATTAATAGTAAAATATAAAATCAATAAGATTATTTCTATAGTAAAAATCGGTATCAGGGAAGATGTAAGATAATTATTATAAATTATGGTTTTAAGAGATTTCTTGTTTTTTTCCATAAAACCTTAAAGTTTCCATATATCTTTTGCATATTCCACGATTGTCCTGTCACTTGAGAACTTTCCCGTTCTTGCTACATTTAATATGGCTTTACCTGCCCACACAGAACTGTTAATATAATCTCTATCCGCCATTTTATGAGCTTCTATATAGGAAGAGAGATCTGCAAGATGAAAATAAGTATCTCCATGAAGTATATTCTCATAAATCCATTTGAAGAGATACGGTTCTTCAGGACAGAAGATATTACCGGCAAAAGCATCAACAACCCTTTTTATATAAGGATTTCCATAGTAATCCCACGGGTTATATGTTCCATTTTCTTTCATATAATTTATTTCTTCTGCTTTAAGGCCGAATATATAAATATTATCGGCCCCTACTTCTTCCATTATTTCAATATTTGCGCCATCGAGTGTACCGATGGTGAGAGCCCCGTTAAGAGCAAATTTCATGTTACCTGTCCCCGATGCTTCCATACCTGCAGTAGATATCTGTTCGCTCAGATCTGCGGCGGGGATAATCTTTTCGGCAAGACTCACCCTGTAATCAGGAATAAAAATAACCTTTATAAGATCCTTTACTCTTTTATCCGTATTAATAACAGAGCCCATGTTGTTTATAAGTTTTATTATCTGTTTTGCCGCCCTGTATCCCGGAGCCGATTTTCCTGCAAATATATAGGTTCTGGGGACAGCCGGTTCCACTCCGTCTTCTATGAGGCTTAAATATTCATGAATAATATGCATTACGTTCAATAACTGTCTTTTATATTCATGCATACGTTTTGCCTGAATATCAAACAGAGATGAAGGATCTACGATAAAATCAGTATTTTCTTTAATTATTTTCGCAAGTCTCTCTTTATTGGCTTTTTTCACCTTCATAAATTCTTCCCGAAAATTTTTATCTCCCCTGTACTTTTCCAGTTCTTTAAGGCGGCTCAGATCTGTTATCCATCTGTCTCCTATTGTTTTATTTAACAATCCGGCCAGGAGCGGATTGGCCTGATTGAGCCATCTTCTCTGGGTTATACCATTGGTTTTATTATTAAATCTTTCAGGGAACATATGATAAAATTCCGGTACCAGTGACGTCTTTATGAGTTCTGAATGAAGTGCGGAAACACCGTTAATGGAATGGCTTCCTATTATGGCAAGGTTTGCCATTCTGACCTGTTTCGGATTGCTTTCTTCAATAACGGATATTTTACTTATAATATCCCCGCTGTCAGACCGGAGTTTGATTGCTTCCTGTAAGAAGCGATGATTGATTTCATATATAATCTGAAGATGTCTAGGCAGAACCTTTTCAAAGAGTGGTACAGGCCATTTCTCGAGAGCCTCAGGGAGTAATGTGTGATTTGTATAGCCAAGTGTTTCTACTGTAATAGGCCATGCTTTTTCCCAGGGAAGATTATTTTCATCTACAAGAATTCTCATTAATTCTGCCACTGTAAGGGAAGGATGGGTATCATTCATCTGAATGGCAATCTTTTCAGAAAATTTATTCAAATCATTATGTTCTTTTTTAAATTTCCTCATTATATCCCTTATGGCACATGCCACAAGGAAATATTCCTGTATAAATCTCAGTTCTCTTCCCTCTTCGAAGGAATCTGACGGGTACAGGACTTTTGTCACTGTTTCTATAAGCATTTTTCTCTCTACTGCTTTAAAATAATCGCCTTCATTGAATATTTCCATATCAAATTCCTCGGAAGCTCTTGCAGAGAACAGTCTCAAATAGTTTACTGTTTTTCCTCCGTATCCCGTAACAGGTATATCATAGGGAACTCCTATAATATCCTTCCAGTCAAGCCAGAGAGGATTATAATTCCCGGATATATCTGTATCATGAACGAGCCTGCCGTAAACAGGTATGACACAGGCTTCTTCCGGCCTTTTTATAAGCCACGGCGATTCTTCCCATAGCCATTGATCAGACACTTCAATCTGGTAGCCATTGCTTATCCTCTGTTTGAAGAGACCAAACTGATAGTTTATACCATATCCGTAACCGGCCATATCAAGAGTTGCAAGAGAATCGAGAAAACAAGCAGCCAGTCTTCCGAGTCCGCCGTTTCCAAGTGCCGGGTCATTTTCTTTTTCTTCCAGATCTTCAAAATTCACCCCCATATCATTTGATATCTTTGCAAAAATATCATAAAGGCCCGTATTATATACATTATTTTCCAGGAGTCTTCCCAGGAGGAACTCAATGGACAGATAGTAGAGTCTTTTGGAACCTTCTTTAATATATTTTTCTTCTGTTTCCAGCATTGTGTCGAGTATTCTGTCACGGACAGCATGAGAAAAGGCCATGAAAATATCTCTTCCGGAAATCTCCGAAAGTTCTTTTCCCATGGTATATTTAAGATGATATTCTACAGATTCTTTTACGGAGTCTAAATCTTTAGAGAACTTTTTTCTTTTTGCCATATTGCCTCCCTCATTTTCCTAGTTATTTTTCTATTTTTCTCTAAAATTCTATAAGTTATGACAGAAATCCTTTTACATTTAGAAGGTATCAGAAAAGAAATGGAATGAAGATACGAAAAGAAAAGAAAAGCAAAAAGCCTGACTAATTACAGTTTTTGCCATTCTCAGGTGAACAGAATAAAATATATTTCAATACTTCCCCGATGCGTTCCGAAGCGAATTCCCACGTATGGCCTCCGTTATATATACGCAGTTCTGCAGGCTGGCCTGATTTTCTGAGTTCTTCATAAAGAAGAGTGGCATGTAACTCTATATTAAAATAATCATCGTCACCTGATACGATATAAAGAGGAACCTTTATATTTTTTTCAAGGAATTCTTCAATAAAGGCAGGATAATTAAATGATTTCCATATATTACCGTCATATGGATCGCCAAAGACTCCTACTTTTCTTGCAGAAGAAGTCTCAGGAGGTTCAGGAGCATAAATAGCAGGGTTAATGAGACCTGCAGCACAGAATAATTCTGGATAAACAAAAGCAAACCTGAGGGCACCATAGCCTCCCATGGAAAACCCTGCAATAAATCTTCCGTAACGATCGGGAACAGTACGAAATCTGTCGTCAATTTCGGGAATGAGATCTTTTATAAAAGCAGCTTCAAACTTTTCCTTTCTGTCTACATACCAGCCTGTGCCGACATCAGGTGTAATCACTATAACAGGAGGTATTTCACCGGAAGAAATCAGTTTATCCAGCGTATTTACAATCTTTCCGTTAAGAAGCCAGTCCTGTTCATTACCTCCGTTACCATGAAGAAGATAAACAACAGGATATCTTAAAGCTGAATCTTTATATCCTTCCGGCAGATATACGGTATAGGCCCAGTTACGGTCAAGGGAATTTGAAAAAAATTCAACAGAAGAGACATTTCCTGCCCTGGCTATGGAAAAAGAAAAAATCAGAAGAAATAAAATAATAGAAAATTTAGGAAAATTCATGAAAATCTCCTCTTTGAGGTGTCATAATTACTTATCAAGGAATCTTCTGGCAATTTCATTCACATTGCCTGCTCCGATGGTCAGAGCCACCGTATCAGGCTCACCATTCTTATGAAGATAATCCAGAACATCTTCAAATTCAGGAAGATAAACAGCTTCCCTGCCTGTTTTCTTTATCTCTTCTGCCAGATGACCGGAGGTAATCTTTTCAAGTTCCGACTTATCATCTCTTGCATAAAATATATTCGGAACTATTACAAGATCGGTATCATTGAAGGATTCTGCAAATTCATGTAACATCATCCTTGTTCTGCTGTGCTGATGGGGTTGAAATATAGCCCATATCTTCTTATCAGGATATTTTTCCCTTGCTGCCCTGAGAAGGGATCTTACTTCTGTAGGATGGTGTGCATAATCATCAATTACCGTTAGTCCATTTTTTTGACCCATTAACTGAAAACGTCTTGCCGCACCGGTGAATTCTGCCAGTGCATTTTTTATTGTATTTATATCAAGACCTGCAAGGTAAGAAGCAGCAATGGCACCCAGGGCATTACTTATATTAAATATGCCCGGGATCATCATGGTAAACTGTCCTGAATCTTTACCGTTATGAAAAACATTGAAATAACTGATACCTTTTTCAAATTTTATATTTCCTGCACGCCATGTGGCATCTTTCATTACACTGTAACCAATGCCTCTGTCTTTAAATTCTTTAACTATTTTCTCTGTATGGCCATTATCTACACAACCTATAACTGCCCCTGTTTTTCCTGTTAAATATGCAAACTCTTTAAAAGCAGCCACTATTTCATCTATGTCTTTATAATAATCAAGATGATCTTCTTCAATATTTGTAATTACAACAGTCTCTGGATGGAGATTAAGAAAAGATCTGTCAAATTCACAGGCTTCTGCCACAAAGAAATCTCCCCTGCCGGGAGAGGAATTGCCTCCGAGCTGTGGTATATCTCCGCCGCATACAAAGGTAGGATCAAGACCGCCCTTACATAATATATATGAAATAAGTGATGTTGTAGTGGTTTTTCCGTGACATCCTGCTACAGCTATACCTTTTTTACCTTTCATCAATTCTCCGAGCATTTCCGAATATTTCTTTATTTCTATAGCATGTCTTTTTGCCTCTATTATTTCTTCATTATTATCTTTTATAGCAGCAGAACGTATGACTTTATCGACAGTGCCGTCAATATTTGATGCTTTATGTCCCTGATGGAAAACAACACCCTGGCTGACAAGCCTTTCTATCTGTTCATTACTTTTCAGATCAGAGCCACTCACTTCATATCCTCTATCTAATAAACACCTTGCGATGGCACTCATACCTATACCGCCAATGCCTACCATATGTATCTTTTTTGTCATTAAAAAATCGCTACCTTTCTTTATCGTACCTATCTTTAGTGTACATTTGAAGATTATTCTCTATATTTAAGAGTTTTCCTTTATTTTTTAGAGTGAAAAGTGAAAAGTGAAAAGTGAAAAGAATAGGGCATTGCCCACTGTTCTCTGATCATTCCTTCTGAACTTATCCTCCATTCACCCTTCACTCTTAACACTTCACAATTCTCATATAAACTATAATAAAAAACTATATTTCTAATGAAGGTATATAAAAAATGAGATAGAATTAAAATCATTATATGTTAGAACACAAAAAACACAAAAATCATCACTCGCGTCACGTCTCACGTGTTACGCATCACGATTAACAAGGAAGGAAGTTATTAATGATTACCAAAAAAATCAAAACCATGATGTTCATAGACTGGGATATGTGGGAAACACTCACTGCATTTATGAACTATGTAGATCCTGTTATACACTATAAAGGTCAGGAGTATAAAGTAGAACTGGGCAAGCTTACAGCAAAACCTCATCTGTGCGGTACAGATATAAAAGAAGAAGCAGATTTTATAATAGACAGATGTTCCCACTGGAACGGCTACTATAAATGTATGGCCCATACAGCTATGAATTCAGGAATAAAATTTGCCAATAACAGCCAGACCAATTCAAATCTTGATAAACAGAACTGTTATGATGTACTTATAAAAGGTA
>DAIOEN010000018.1:42369-48233 GCA_036746235.1 Vulcanimicrobiota bacterium
CAGACCAATTCAAATCTTGATAAACAGAACTGTTATGATGTACTTATAAAAGGTATGCACCCCCATGATCGACATCCTGTTACAGTGCTTTTACCTCAATTTAACCCTTATACAGACGACCAGATCAGTCAGTACTGGTGGCAGGCAGAACAGGAACAGATTATTGCAAACACCAAATTCGGTTTTGATCCGGACAGAAGTTATGTTGACTGGGATAAATTCAATGCCAAAATGAAACGTTCCAGACAGATAGACGGAAAAATAAGAGAAATAAGAGCTGCATTTTATGAAGGCGGAAATTATATTAAAGAAGCAGTAGAAAAATATTTTGACAATAAATTCCCCCTCTATTTAAAGAAAGGTTTCGGAGGCGGAGGCAGTGATGTTTATAAAGTAAACAGTCTTGAAGAATTATATGAAAAATATGACGAAACAGGCGGAAAGGTATTTCATATACAGGAAGCCATTGAAAATTATGATATATTCATAAGATGTATGGCCATAGGCCCTCAGGTACTTCCCATGAGATATCAGCCGGAAGCACCGATTCATCAGCACTACAGCGAAGAAAAAATCAGAATAGATAAAGACGTTTTTGAAAGACTTAAAAATTATGTACTTCATATCAATTCCTATCACAGATGGACCTATAATTCTTTCGAATGTCTCATAAAAGAAGGAGTCATTCATCCCATAGATTATGCCAATGCATGTCCTGACAGCTTCTTTACTTCTCTCCATGCCCACTTCCCGTGGCTCATATGTGCCCTCGTAAAATGGAGCACCTTCTGTGCCGTAACGGACGTAGATTTAAGGGTTGATATGGAACAGAAACGATATCAAAAGATTCTTAACGACCCGAAGGTATCACAGTTAGAAAAGTATGAATTCTGTGCTGAAATGAACAAAGAATACTTCCAGATTGATAAATTCCAGGAATACTGTGAAGAAAACTTCAAAGGTCTGGAAGATAAAATGATAGATTTCTATGACAAAAATATTGATAAAATAATCGATATGGCCATGCATTACAGTGATTTTCCGAAGGAAGAACATGGACATATGGCCAGATATTATAAAAATCTCATGGAAGAGAATTTCAGGGCAAATGCCCGTGACTATCTAACATCGGTAATTTTTAATGGGTGATGCGTGATGTGTGATGCGTGATGCGTATTACCCGGTAAAAATACGCATTACGCATCACGCTTTACGCATCACGATTTAAGGAGACAACTATGACTGGTTCAAATAATAATCCCTGGACATACGACGAATTACTCATATTTGATAAACTGAAGAGCCCCTATCTTATACAGGAATTTATTGACAGCACTTCTTACAGTGACGATCATTTTTACCGCTCTCCCAGAAGTGTTCTGAGGGACAGAAAAGCTCACTGTGTTGACGGAGCATTTTTTGCTGCCGCTGCCCTCAGGAAACTGGGTTATCCACCTGTTATTATGGAAATGACTGCTTTCAGAGATGATGATCATGTTATTGCCATATATAAAAAAGACGGGCTTATGGGTGCTGTTGCAAAATCCAATTTCGTTGGCATACGTTTTAGAGAACCGGTTTTTAAAACTCTAAGAGAACTGGTTCTATCTTATTTCGAATTTTATTACAATGTTGAAGCAGAAAAAACCCTGAGAGGCTATTCCGGCCTTTTATCTCTTCAACAGTTCGATAAAATAAACTGGATGACAGATGATAACAGTATTGAACCTGTTATAGATAAACTTGAGAAATCAAGACACTATCCGATTATGCCTGAAGGAACAGTGAAAATCCTTTCTCCTGTAGATAAACGCAGTTACGACGCAGGCTTACTCGGAGTAAATGAAGCCGGACTCTACAGACCAGATAAACAGTGACCAGTGACCAGTGATCAGATTCACTGATATTATTATCACTTTTTACCATTTACTATAATGTTATACATTACTTTTTACAACTAAAAATGACTGAATCCAGGAGCAACCGAAAAGAAAATCTGTTCCTCGCGTCACGCTCACCCGTTACGCGTCACAGTTCTCATATAAATTAATAAAAAAGAGAGGGGAATACATAAAATGTTTGTAAAAGCGAATAAAAAAACAGTACTTATAATAGGCGGTTCAAATGTGGATATTAAAGGCCGCTCAAAAGGGGTTCTTATACCTCATACTTCAAATCCCGGTACAATAGAACTGAGTGTTGGAGGAGTGGCAAGAAATATTGCAGAGAATCTCGGAAGATTACAGGTAAATACAACTCTCCTGACTGCTATAGGAGAAGATGAATATGGCACACTCATAAGAAAACGCACTGAAGAGAGCGGAGTCAATATGGCAGAAGTTATATCTTCTAAAGAACATCGTTCAAGTATATTTATGGCAGTGTTAAATAAAAAAAGTGACCTGGAAACAGCAATTTCAGATATGGTCATACTGGATCTCATAACCCCCGAATATATAAAATCAAAAGAACATATATTTCAGGAATCTGCCATTGTTGTAATAGATGTAAGTATACCGAGAAAAACCATTGAAGCTGTGATTGACATGTGTCAAAAATACGAAATTCCTCTCTGTGTGGAACCTGTATCTGTAAGTAAAAGCGATTACGTAAAGGATTTACTTGATAAAATAGACATTATAACTCCTAACAAAGATGAAGCGGAAATGCTTGTAGATATATCTATTGACGATATGGAAGGAGTAAGGCATGCAGGAGAAATTTTACTCAAGAAAGGAGTAAAAATGGTAGTAATAACCCTTGGACCGGAGGGAGTCTATCTTGCGACTGCCAATCAGAAAGGGTTCATACCATCAGTGGCGACACTGGTAGTAGATGCAATAGGTGCAGGAGATGCTCTTGTAGGAGGACTCATATACGGGCTTATGAAAGGACAGTCAGAAGCTTCTGCAATTGCTTCAGGTGTTGCAACTGCCACTATTACCCTTTCGTCAAGGGAAGCAGTAAGCCATGATTTAACTCCTGCCAAACTTGAAGCTATATACAGAGAGCTTGAAAGCAGAATGCTTCTGAGAAAAACTCTTGTTTAAAGGAAGGTAAAAATTATGTCTTCTCATATAATATATTCAGATAAAGTCAGAGATGCTCTGGATAATAAAAAGCCTGTAATTGCACTGGAATCCAGTGTAATTGCCCAGGGTCTTCCTTTTCCCGTAAATCTGGAATTGGCGGAAATGCTTGAAGATCTGGCGGAAAGTCTCGATGTTACTCCTGCCACAATAGCTGTTATAAATGGAAGGATAAAAGTAGGACTGACCAGACGTGATATAGAAAAACTTGCTACAGATCAGGGTCTGTTCAAAATAAGTAAAAGAGACATACCAATGGTAATAGCGCAGGAAGGTTCAGGAGGGACAACTGTTGCAGCTACGAGTTTTATTGCAGAAAAAGCAGGTATTAAAGTATTTGCTACAGGCGGTATAGGAGGTGTCCATACAGGAGGAGAACATAGCCTTGATATTTCGGCAGATCTCCAGGAACTGTCTCAAGCCGGCACAGTGGTGGTATCTGCAGGGCCGAAATCAATTATAGATTTAAAACTTACCCTTGAATATCTTGAAACTCAAAGTGTTCCTGTAATAGGATATAAAACTGACTTCTGTCCTCATTTTTTTCTTGGCAGAAGTAAATATCCTGTAACTATAAATGCCCTTACGGTAAATGACATAGTAAAAATAATGAAGGCAAAAGAGGAACTTTCCATAAGGGGAGGTATTCTTGTAGTCAATCCGTTAAAAGATGAATATTGTCTTTCTGAAAAGGAATTTGCAGAGGCCTACAGAAAAGCTCTTAACAAAGCTACAGATAACAGAATTACAGGCAATAAACTAACACCTTTTCTATTACAGGAATTAAACCTGAATACAGCAGGGAAAAGTCAGAGAGCAAATCTCATACTGCTGGAAGAAAATGTAAAACTGGCATGTGAAATCTCTAAAAGCACCATATGAAAAAATAAAACCAGGCAAAAATATAAAAATACAAAAAATTTTGCGTAAACTTACAGGGAAATAACGCTTTCACGGAGGTTTACACAAAATTTCTGACACAGTCCAGAATTTGCCTGGTTATTTTATTTTTTATTCTATGGAATTTAACTTCTTCATAAGTCTTGATTTTTTTCTGGCTGCTTTATTCCTGTGTATTTTACCTTTACATACTGCTCTATCAAGTTCACCTTCTGCAATTTTAATTGCTTTGAGAGATTCTTCCTTATTTTTAGTTTCAAGAAGATCAAGAGCATTTTTGCATACAGTCTTCATAGAAGAAATTATCATTTTATTTCTGAGTCTTTTTCTTTTTTCAACGCGATTTCTCTTTATAGCAGACTTAGTATTTGGCATCTAATTCACCTTCCAACATTCGTGATTTTTCTATAAACTGAAAGATTATATCATAAAAAAAAATAAAATTCAAGAGTTTTTTTATATAACAAGGATATGAAGAAGAATTATAGAATATTTATCTGTTTTATTATACCGGTTCTTTGAATAGAGCCGTCAGAGGTAATTAATTATGAAAGATACTTTAGTAATAAACAAACTATTAGAAACCTATAAGAAATATACTTCTTTTATCATAGAAGACAAACCTCAATCTTCCGAACCTATAAAATCTCTTACTCATGTTGATAGAGAAAAAGAAAGAAAATTCCTCTTACTCATAGAAAAAAATTTTGAAAAATATTCTTTCGACTTTTGACGACCGGGATTTTCAGGATTTATGGGATTACCGGGATGATGAGTATCCCGGTAACAGACATGACCGGAGTGGTCACAATCAGATATGAGAAGCAGCATTTAGTGAAGTAATAACCTTCATCATTCTCATATAATCCTGGTAGCTGCCATGCCAGTGTAGTTACTGCAAAGGATGAGGAGTTATTTCACTCTTCACTTTTCTCACAACAATCCCAATTACTTTTTACCGTTACCAAAGGTAAAACTATCTATTATAGATTTAAACTCTTTTTTAAATATATCATATCCCTTGCCATCCGTCCCCATCTGAATGATATATGGTTTTTTATCCTTAATAAAATAATATATATCTGCTACCATACCTTCCTGTTTAAGACAAAGGCATTTTGCAGGATACCCGTCCAGTGTTAAATCTGTTTCTGAAATAATGCTTACTTTTTTAGGATCCACCCCTTCGGTACTTACACGTTTTTTCAGTTTTTCCATCGTATAATCCTCTTCTTTAAGAATTCTTATAGAACAGGAAGCAAAATGACTGTCTTTACAGGTAATAAACTCCACAGGTCCCCCTTTTTCTTCCGAATGTCCGAGCCACCCGGCAGGAAAATTAATAGAAAATCTATTGAGAGGATCTTTAAAAAGACCACTTTTGTAATTATATCCTCCTACAGTCTGTTCCACCTGAGCTATGGCAGGTACGATAAAAAGTAAAAACATTATCGCCAAAAACTTTACTTTCATAAATATATACCCCCTATTATCATTTATAAGTATTGAAGGGTGAATGGTAAATGGTGAAGGTTTCATAACTACCCTTCACTCTTCACCCTTCACCCTTCACTATTTACTTTTTAGGTGACGGAGACGGCTTAGCAGTCTGAGATGCTCCTGTTTTCCCGGATGTTATAATATCTTCAAAAAGTTTCTCACCTGGTAAAAAAGAAGAGATTATTTTATCAAAATCACCTTTAAAATTATTATAACCTTCTTTTGCAGTGTCAAAATGTATTATAATACATTGATTGTTTTTAATAAAGAAATATTCGTCTACTATAAGGACTTTTTCCTGTTCACCTTCTTTATATTTCTCTTCCATTCTTATAAAAAGTCCGTCAGAGCCTGCCACTTTTGTAGCTTTTCTTG
>DAIOEN010000018.1:48333-56374 GCA_036746235.1 Vulcanimicrobiota bacterium
GTCGCCCCTGATAATGGAGGTAAGCGGATTCGAACCGCTGGCCCTCTGCGTGCAAAACAGATGCTCTTCCAGCTGAGCTATACCCCCGAAAACTATTTTATATACAAATTCCCTTATGGGCCCTTCTGGATTCGAACCAGAGACCTCATCCTTATCAGGGATGCGCTCTAACCAACTGAGCTAAGAGCCCAAATTTATCGAAACACAGTGTATCATATTTACCTTATACTTGTCAATATAATTTTTCTAAAAATAATTTTGGAGGTCTTCCTCCCTTCACCCTTCACTATTCATGACTTAACAAAATTCTTTTTCCATGCTCCGCACACTATTGCTCATCTGAAGCTATTTTATCTTTAATTTTAAGATATTCTTCTTCAGATAGATGTGATTTTATACTTTCCAGTGCTTCCTCAGGTGTTATTTTATCTTTTGAATATTTTTGTTCTGCTTCTTTAGAAACTTTCTTAAATCCTTCCTTTAACTCTTCCGGCGTTGCAGTTCCCTGGGTCTCAAAATACAAAATTGTCATTTCACCTATACCAAAAGTCCATCCATAGGCAAAAGGCATAGATATCATAGAACCTACAACAGGTATTAATTTTATAACAGTAGAGCAGAGCTGACGGCCTAAAAAACCGCCTGCTATTGTGCCAATCAATGCCTTTGCCGTATCATAACTGATAGTTTTATTATATTTTTTTGCTATAGTTATTACCATAGCAACTTGAAGAGGAGTCATAAGAAAAAAGTCTGAAAAAGGAATCGGTATGGCTGCAATACCGGCAATTGCTATTGCAAAAGATTGTATAATCTGCCTGCATTCAATAATTCTATTTGATATCATTTTTTACACCTCACAAATCTTCTTTAACGATAAAATCGATATGTCCGCTGCCTCCGGCAGGGAGATTTATAAATTTACATCTTTCTTCTTCAGTAATCAAAACCAATCCGGGCGGAAGAGTCCAGTCATCAAGTTTTAAAACATGAAATCCTCCTTTTATGTTTGTAACTGAATATTTTCCCTCAGGGCCGGTCATTACTGTTATACCATTTTCCAGTATAATCACTACTCCCTCTATCCCTTTTTCTCCTTCATCCTGGACACCATTATTATTTTCATCAAGATATACTTTGCCCATGATTGTCCCTTCCATACCGGATATATTACTTTCCAAGGCAAAAGCATTACATGGTAAAAATACAAGTAAAATAAAGAATAATAATCTTATCATCATTTTGTCAATTGCTCTACATGCCTTTCTATTTTCTCCTGAAGATAAGTATCTCCCTGGGATACAGAAAGCTCATATGCCTTTTTCAATTCATTTACAAAAGCTTCTTCCTGTCCGATTTTACTGTAAGCTCCTGCAAGATTATAATGCAGGTAAGGATCTTTCGGATTAAAGAGTAAAAGTTTCTTATAATTTTCTATGGCATAAACTATTTTCCCGTCAGCCATATAACATGCTGCAAGTAATCTGTAAGTTTCCAGATCATTCGGAAATACCTCTATAACTGATTTGAATTCAGCTATAGCCTTCTTCCATTTCTTCTGCCTGTAATAAATTCTACCCAGATTAAAATAAGCGTCACCTTTGCAGGCAAGATTATGAGATAACCTGATAACTGCTTTATTCTCTTCTATAGATTTACCGAGATTACCCTGGTATTCATAAAGTTCTGCAAGGTTTCTGTGTAAAAATTCATTATCCGGTTCAATTTTATATGCTTTATTTAATTCCACAAGAGCTTTATTATAATTCTTTGTTTTTATATAAGCAGCTCCAAGATATATAAGAGCAAGGGCATTCTTCGGTTCAAAAACCAGTACATGTTTGAAACTACTGATTGCAGGTGTATATTTACCCTGTTCCATATATATCTGTCCCAGATAAAGGTATGCTTTACTGTTATCAGGTTTCAACTCTATTACACGTTTAAATTCATTGATGGCCTTGTATATCTGTTTTTTCTCTCTTGAGGCTACACCTAAATTATAATGAGCTTCCCATTTATCAGGGTTTAGTTTCACAGCCTGTTCATAAGATTTATTGGCTTTCTCCTCTTCACCTGTCTGTTTATAGGTATTTCCAAGATTAATCCATGCATCTCCATTGCTGTTATCTATAGTAATAGCACGCTCAAAATATTTCAGTGCTTCTCTATAGTCTTTAATTTCATAATATATATAACCAAGCCTGTTACAGAGTTCTGAATTATTCGGATCTAATCTTATAGTTCTTTTATATTCTTCGATTGCTAAATCTGTTTTCCCGGCATTATAATAAGACAGGGCCAGGTAAAAATGTCCCGGTACACTATCAGGTTTTAATTTTACTAACCTTTGAAATTTTCTTATGGCTTCATGCCATTTTCTGGCTTTAACACAGCTCTGCCCTTCTTCAAAGATTAAATCGATATTTTCCTTCTTTGCAGAAAAACAACCTTTTGTATAAAGGCCAAGAAAAATAATAAAAATCAGCAAGAATATAAGTAAAAGTTTTTTAAACATAAAAAAGGAGAACTTATTGTCCCCCTTAGTAAATATATAAATATTTAATTAATTACTTTTTTGGCTGTTCTTTTTGTTGTTTTGCTTCCAGTTCTTTCAGAGTCTTTTCCACATCGGCAGAGAAAGCCTCGACCTGAGCTATTATCTGTGTTGCCTGGAAAGCCAGTTTTAATCCTTCATCTAAATGAACTGCATTATTATCATCAAAATACTTCTTCAATTCAGTAAAGGCTTTATCGTACTCATCAAAGGCTTTTTTAGCAAAAATGAATACGTCACCAAACATCTTTTCTTCTTCTTCCGTAAAGAAAGAAGTATCGAGCTGTTCATATTCTTTTCTTGCAGTTTCAAGGTTTTTAGTAAGCCATTCAATGGTCTTTTTGAATTTATCAGCAGGGAATTTACCTTCTTTAAGTTCCATTGCTTCTTTATAAAGACGATCAAAATTCGGATTGGTATAATAAACAGGCTGTTCCGCACCGACTGTCATTTCAATCTGACTTGCAGGGCCCCCTGCTCCCTTTGGTAACTGTGCATTACATACTTCACACATATTAAGTGTAGCAGGATTACGATGGCCGCACTGGAGACATACTTTTGTAGTAGCAATTTCAGAACTTTCCTGAAGAAGCAGAAAGGATTTATACAGTCTGTTAGTTGCTTTCTGCGCCATCTCAAGACCATCGAGTATATGTTTCCCATTTTTATCATCAAAATATAAATTCATTTCTTTAAGAGCATCTCTATGAAGATTAAATGCTCTTTCTATACGTACAACCTGCTCTCTTGCAGTAAGGGAATCAGGCTCTGCCTTTCTTATCTGTTCAAATTCTTTTATAGTTTTTTCCAGTTCTGCAGTTATTTTCTGTATTGTTTTTTTCAGCTCTCCTTCAGAAACTTTTCCGTCACAGACTCCTTTTCCTACTGTAGTTAATTCTTTCAAATGAGGTGATTGATATTGCTGTAATTCAGCATCATCCCAGTCAGGTAAATCTGATGCAAGTTCATGCTCTGATTTGAGCTGTTCAACTTCTTTATCTTTTAATTTTTCTGTATCTACTTCAACATCGAAAGACTCTCCAAAAGCAGATGCAAACCCCATTATAGAATCTTCATTTCCTTCCTGTTCCATATCTTCATTAAAATCTTTGTCACCGATACCCATGAAAATGCGCCTCCTTCTTAAATCACACTACTACTTTTCTTAAAGAATAGTTGGTAAATCTGAATAGATTTAATTTTCGACAAAGTATTTTTTAATTCCTCCTTTTATTTTAATATTATAAAAATTTTAAAAGAACTACTTTTTCCGGCTTATATTTAAAATATCTTATGGCAAACATCATAGAACGCCTGTTGGATACAGCAATATCTCCTGTAATAACAGGTATGCCATGCTCTTTTGCATAATCATGAATTCTGTCTACTATTCTATTACTGACCATTTTCCCCATGGCATGCTGTTCTACTGCTATATTATTTATGTGTATTTCCCATTGACCTGTTATCCGTTCCTTAATATGTTCCAGAAGACAGAAACCAAGAGGAATTCCATTATTTTCTGCAACAAAACTTATAAAAGTCTTTTTCCTTAACCTGTGTTCCAGTTCGTTACAGAATCTGTTTCTGGCCTCTTCTATTTCATCTTTACTGTACCGGCGAAGAGTAGAAATAGTAAAATCAAGATAACCCTCAAGGAGTCGTCTCATAAAAGGAACATCACTTAACTCTGCAGGTCTTATGATAATATCCATGATTTAAAGCTCCAATCTTTTTCAGTGACCAGTTATCAGTGACCAGTGACCAGTAAGCAGTTGTATTTTTATGTAATAAATTATGCGAACTATTCATTACTTACTATTCACTGCTCACTGTTTATTACTTATTCATCTTAAATTTAAATTTTATGCCCTCCAGAGCTTTTAACATATCTTTTCTATTTTTATCAGGATCTTCCGCTTCAAAAGGAAGTTTCACGAACATCCTTTTTCTCTCTTCTTCATATCCTCTGGACTTGAAGAAAATCAAAGCCTTTTCATGAGAGCATACAAGTTGAAGAGCTATATGACGGAGTCCTTTTTCTCTTGCCAGATTTTCAGCATAATCTAGCAGTTTATGAGGAACATCAGTCTCCCAGTAATGATCATAAAGAGCTATATCAAATATCCAGGCCTGTTCTATTCCTGTAGTACTTTCACTGACATCGGTAGCCATAAGCAAAAAACCTGCTTTAACACCATCTGATATGGCAATAAGAAAATGAGAATTAGGATAACTGGACATATTGGAACGCACTATTTCCAGATCCATGAGATAATTTTTTCTGGCTTTCTCCATATCAGGATTTCCTCTGAGAGGAGAAACCTGATATTTAACTACATCAGAAGCCAGTTCGGAAACAAAGGAAAAATCTTCTTCAGAAACTTCACGTATTAAAATATTCATAAATACTCCTTATTTATGATGTCTCTTCAATGATATTTTATTCATACACTATAATTTTATAAGTTCAGGAGAAATTCCTTCAGAAAATAAAAAAAGAGAGAGTAAACTCTCTCTTTTTTTTATAAAAGTTTATCTAAAATTAGAACATACTCTGCATTAATCCGCCGCCCATTGCTCCGGCACCTGCTACTGCACCTGCTCCTGCTCCAAGGAACCCACCAATATTACCTGCTGCTGCGAATGCAAAGGAACCACCGCCACCTGCTCCGGCCATTGCGCCAACTCCGCCCATACCCTGCTGCATAGGATTACACTGACCGCCACCCATCATTTGCATCATCTTCATCATTTTATGCATCATTTTATGCAACTTTTTCATCATTTTATGCTTCATTCCGTGAGGTCCGTGAGGTCCGTGAGGTCCGTGAGGTCCGCCGGGTCCTCCCATCATACCCATACCGCCCTGCATTCCCTGGTCTCCACCACCAAAATAATTATTGACTACTGTTGTATTACTTTGCTTATTTCCTATTCCTATTCCCATAATTCACTCATCCTTTCAATCAAAGTTTTTATTAAATCTGAGGTTAATTTCTTTTTTACATTTTATATATCACGACAAACCATAAAATGTAAAGGGGTATAAAAAAAAAAGAGAGAAAAATATCATAAAGAGAGAGCTATCTATATCGAATATAATGCAAGTGGCATAATGTAAGTCTGGTATAGACTCTCCAGTTTAGATTTTTTTCCGAGGAGTTCCAGATTTAAAGAGATAATCTCCAAACATTAGAAAAATAAAAAAGAGAGATTTCTCTCTCTTTTTTATTCGGATAATATTTATTTAATTAGAAACCAAATCCGGGTAACTGGGCACTGATGCCAATACCACCGGAAATTCCGAGACCGCCGCCGCCCATACCTATACCAAGACTACCGGAAATTCCTAAACCGCCGCCGTCCATACCTATACCAAGTCCGCCGGAAATTCCTAAACCGCCGCCGCCCATACCGAGGAATCCACCGATTGATCCGCCTAACTGGTCACCAAAACCACCCATCATAGGATTCATTCCGCCCATTCCACCTGCTCCTGCCATTGCAAATGCTCCATCAGCACCTGCTCCTGCCATTGCAAAACCTCCACCCATACCATTCATTCCGCCCATACCCTGCATTCCGCCCATACCCATAAATGGATCCTGCATCATAGGCTGACACTGGCCGCCTCCCATTTGCTGCATCATCTGCATCATCTGCATCATCATCTGCATCATCTGCATCATCATCTGCTGGGGGCCACCCATCTGCCCCATACCCATCTGACCGGGGAATCCTCCCATCTGCTGCATCTGGTTGCCACCATAATAATTATTAACAACTGTTGTATTGGATTTCTGATTTCCTATGCCTATTCCCATTTTTCACTCATCCTTTCAATTTATCTACAAATTATCTGATGTTTAATTCTTTATTCTATTAAGTATCACGACAATTACTGAAAAGTAAATAGAAAAATAAAAAAGAGAGAAAAATTTCTTTTTCCCTCTTCTTTTTATACGGACAGTTTAGAACATACCGGGCATCATTCCGGGCATCATTCCGCCGCCCATCATACCCTGCTGCATTCCACCCTGCATTCCACCCTGCATCATTCCAAGGAAACCTCCGAGCATACCACCGAGCTGTGCACCCATAGGTCCGCCTGTCATTCCACCCATCATGGAGCCCATCATGGAGCCCATCATACCGCCCATCATAGCACCCATAGGATTCATTCCGCCCATACCACCCTGCATCGGGTTCATTCCGCCCATTCCGCCCATCATAGGATTCATACCCTGCTGCTGCATGGGGCAACACTGGCCGCCACCCATTTGCTGCATCATCTGCATCATCTGCATCATCATCTGCATCATCTGCATCATCATCTGCTGGGGGCCACCCTGACCCATCTGTCCCATAGGTCCTCCACCCATTGGTCCCATCTGCTGCATCTGATTGCCACCATAATAATTATTAATAACTGTTGTATTCTTTTTTGAATTTCCAATTCCTATTCCCATAATTCACTCATCCTTCCTTATAAATAATTATTTTTATATATTCTATCGCTGAAGTTATAATTTATTTTTACAGTTTCTATATCACGACATTTAAAAAAATGTAAAGGGGGGTAAAAAAATTTTTTATAAAAAGGTCTGTTGATTGTTTTTCTGAATTTTTTTATGAGCCACAATATAGGCATCTATCATACCGTAAAAATAAAAAAATAAAAAAGCAATTAAAAGTCCTATTACAAGACGAATAGAAATAGACGGTGCAGTTAATGGTTCAGAGGCATTATTAAAACTATCCCATATCATATCAAAATTTCTTGTAAAAAATAAAATAATATGTGTTACAAGAGCTATTAAAGGACCAAATGTTCCAACGAGGAAAATAATACCTTTAAAAATCTGCCCGTTTACAAACTGCCCCATACCGGGAAGTATAAAAGCAGACATAAGAAGAACACTCAGAGGCTTTTTGTAAAATTTTTCACCGGCCATATTATCAAGCTTTCACAAATTAATTTATCATACCGAAAAATCTACTTACCTATAAATTCATCCCATCCGGTTTCCTGTGAAAGTTTATTTTCATAATAATCTCTCATAAATCATAATTTCTAACGGATAATTCTATTATATTTTAACAGAAATATTCATATAAAGTAAGAAGATTTTTGTTAACATTATGTAAACATTTAGAAAAATTTAACAGACTACTGCCCTCCGGCGGCTCTCTGCATGGCTTCAAAAACAAGAAGATTTTTATAACTTTCTTCAAAAACATTCACAGCCCTGTACAACTGTGACGCATCACCGCTTTCAAGAATCTGCAGAACTATATTATACCCTTCCATCTGTAATTCTATAACCTTTAAAAATATACTGTGTAAATCCACCAAAGACGGCGGAACTATTACCAGTTTGACCTGACCTGTTAATGCCAGGGTGCGGTCTCTGAGTCTTTTAAAAGTCTCCCTGCTGTTCTTCATCATAGCAGGATTAAATCTCATAGGAGACGGAGCCA
>DAIOEN010000019.1:0-19221 GCA_036746235.1 Vulcanimicrobiota bacterium
ATCCGTTCATCTTATACTCTCCATAATTAAAAATAGTATAATATTTAAATATACTTCATAAATTATAATATGTCAATATATTTTTACATTTTTATTGATTAATATCCCTGAGTATTTCTTTGAGCGTAATAACTGAAAGGCCTTGTATCGTTCTGTACTACATTGTTGGAGCCTATATTATTTACAATTACTCCGCCATTTTCCGAAGATAGTCCCTTATCATATCCCTCAGGTCTTACTGTAACTACATGGCCATGAGGAGAGCCTTTAAATGCTCCTACTACAGGAAATCCCTCATTTGCCAGTTCCTGTGCCTTCTTTGCATCAATCTTTTGCCAGTATCCGTCTTCTTTTTTTGCCGATTCGGAAAGATTATCTGCTATTTTATTTGCCAGATAAGCCTGACCATTTTTAGGATTTGAAATACCTACTTTTTCATCTGTCACATCAATACCGATGTCTTTTAGAGTCTGAGCTACTCCCAGATTACAGTACGTTTTTCCGTCTCTGGGCTGAAAAGCTTTATTGGTTCTTGCAGCGTCCTGAGCATCTGTAAGAGCATCAAGGCGTCCTTCTTTTAGACCAGAATTGCTCGGAGCCACATCTTTTATTCCTGCTGTTCCCTGCGCATTACCTTTTACTTCATTTTTAGTTTCTTTCCTGGCAGGGGAATTATTATTTGATTTTTGGCCGGACACATTACCGGTTGACTTATTGTTACTTACACCGCTTACCATAAAAACCACACCTCTAATTTTAAGCTGATATTTATATGAGAATCGTAACACATTACGGGAGGAACAAATTCTCATACTTCGTTGTGACCGAACCAGTCATAGTTGTTAGTGAAAATTATTACATCTATATATCACTACAAATATGGAAAAATAAAGATTTTATTGAAAATCTTTTTTACTTTGATGCAAAAGGATATTTTTATAGAGAATTGAAATCTATACTTTTGCATTTTTTAAATAAAACCTTATTCTACCCTGCCGGGCATTCACGATGGATCCTATTACAGGACAACGGTTTTTCAAAATTCTGCAAAATTACAGAATATACAGGATTATATTACCGGGGAGAAATCTATTGATGGATTTAACGGAAACAGATTATACGGAAACGATCTTTAAAGATCTGGATTTATCGCACAGGGAAATTGTTTCAAAAGAATTTGAGGATTGTACCTTTGAAAAATGTGATTTCAGTGAAACAATATTTAGAAAGTGCAGATTTTTAAACTGCACTTTTATTCACTGTGATCTGAGCCTTTTTAAAATAAAATATTCTTCTTTTGTAAATACTGTGTTTAAACATTCCAAAGTAATAGGAGTCAACTGGAGCGAAGCATTATATAAAGAAAAAGACCGTTATTCTCCCGTGCATTTTTTTAATTGTCTTATAAATCATTCCACATTCACCGGGCTGAAATTACAGAAAATCCATATTAAAGAATGTGTCGCAAAAGATGTCGATTTCAGAGATTCCGATCTCTCAGGAGCGGATATGTCCTGCAGTGATTTTTCCGATAGCCTTTTTGTCAGAACAATGCTCGGTAAATCAGATTTTACGGGAGCCAGTAATTATAATATCAATGCCACATTAAACGACATAAAAAAAGCAAAATTCTCCCTCCCTGAAGCAGTCTCCCTTCTTTACGGTCTGGATATTGTTCTTGAAGAATAAACCTGAAAGTAAAGAACTGTCCCGAAAAATTGGGACAGTCCCTTTAATTTTTCTTCTCCAGAGCCTGCCAGACAGAAGCTTTTTATGAATACCCTTTTACCTGTACCGATAGTCAGGTTTTATCCTGTGAATTTTCTCTCCCATTACGAAAGGTCCTGTAGAGTCTTTGAACAGCCCTGTCAATATTTTCAAAGAAATCTTTTTCTATGAAAAATTCTTCTCTGTATTTCATAACAGGTTCTTTTTGACCTGTCATTTTAATTGCAGGTCCGTCCATAAACGTGGAAGCAATCTTCCCGGGAAGAGTGTAATGTTCTTCTTTAGATTTATTAATAAGATTCATATATTTAATCCGTCACCCGTCACCCTTCACATGTAACGATTACATATAATCGCCTGAACCGTCAGTCGGAACAGAAACAGAAGGAATAGCAAGCCCTTTCGGCTCTTTTAACGGCTCTGTGCCAAAAGCTTCTTTATATTTACTTTCCATAATATTTATAAATTTATCATATATACCGTAATCTTTCAACATATCTGCCGCTTCATGTTCAAGGCCGCCCGTCATTGCAAGAAGATTCGGGAATGTGCCGTCTACTGTTTTTACGCAGCATGCTTTTTTGCCGTCATTTGTAGCAGATTCTCCTCCTCCGAGAGGCCCCTGCATTTTATTTGCTTTCAACATATTCAGAAGCCACGCCAGTCCCTGATTCCCTTCTGTTTTCCCTGCACATTCCTGAAGGGTCGGAAATACGCCGTAAATAGCAAATTTATCATTATGAACAGGCTCCATTGTGCCTATTCCTTCTATACCGCATGCAGAGAGATATCCTGTTCCTCCCGGCTCGTTTGTGGAAGCTCCCAGACCGGGATAGCCTCTTTCTGCCGCATTCTGTGTTCTTATTTCTTCTCTTATTCTGAACAGATCTTTATATTCAGGTATGTCACGGAAAGGAAGGAACAGATAGGCCCAGCTTTCATGGGCTGAACCGCACCATGCTTCCCACGTGGTGCCATCTTTATGTTCCACTCTTTTTGTATGGACATTTCCCCATATTTTTTTCTGATCATCTTCTGAAATATCTTTACCGAAAAGTGATACGAAGAGTATTAACATGAGCCCTTCGTGGAAATCTCCCAGGTAATCGCATTTACCGGGAACATTTTTACTTGTTTTATATTCCGTATCGGCGGACTCAGGGGTTACAACCTGGACATCTGCCCTTATTTTCCCCGCTTCTTTATCATAAAATATCTTTCCCAGTTTCGATGTGAGCAGATCTGAATATTCTTTGTATTTATCGGCTAATTCTGTCATTCCTGATTTTCTTAAAGCTCTTTCCGCCGAAAGAACACTCCAGACCCATTCTCCGTTATCAAGGCCGGGTATGGCGCCGACCCAGTCACTGGCAGGAGTGACTTCGTCTTTTATATAAATCCATGGCAAAAACCCTCCGTAACCGGGATTTTTTTTGTGGAAATCCATATAACTGTCCATCTTCTTTTTTAATATGTCTGCTGCTACCTGTTTTGCCATACCGGGATTGTTCTTCGATACTACAAGAGCGGCTTTTTCGTCTCCCTCCAGTGCTTTAATACATAAGCCTATGTCGAGAGATTCCTTTGAAGGAGCGCTCCAGAAACGTACATCTTTAATATGCCCCGTTTTTTCATCCAGATTAAACCCGTCAAATATGAGCCCTGTTTTTTTATCTCTTGCCAGAGAGAAATATTCACCTTCACCTTTGAGGTAATCCTGTTCGAAGGCTTTTGCCTTAATAGGATCTGTCATAATGTCTTCAACTGTATATTTAGAAGCGAATTTAAAAGATTTTGCCTCCGGTGCACCAATCGGTTGTTTTATTTTCTGGAGAAACGGTTCTTCTTTATTCATATTACCCTGCAGTACTACACTGTCCTGTGGTAACTCAAAAGATTCCTCTTTCTGTGATTTTACTGTAACAGGTTCTGTCGGTTTTTGTTGAGAAGATATGGGCCCGATCATATAAATTAAACCTCCTTATTGTCTTAATGCGTGATGTGTGACACGATATTCCCGTGTTGATAGTTTATGAGAAATGTATATTACTGACACCTTTCACTCTTCACAATTATAACATTGACATTGGTATAAAGCAATTCAAAATGTAGATAACGTGTCATGCTTCACCCGTCACGATTTTATCACTATAAAATCTTTTCAAAAGATATATGCACATTATAAATACGACCATGCCGGGAATAAATATATAAAATGGCAGAAAAGCTCCTTCTTCTAAGAGCCATTTTGTACCGGGATCATTTTCCGGCATAAAATAGATGGCAATATAAACAAGACCGTTATTTATGGCATGAACTAACATGCCGGGAAAAATGCTTTTACTTCTCTGAGCAAGATATCCCAGATAAAGTCCTATAATCATAGTAGGAATAAATCTGTAGGGACTCATATGAAATGCCCCGAATACTATTGCTGTAAAAACTATGGCATGAAGCTTATTTTTTAAATGTTTTTCCAGGGTTGACTGAAGGACTCCCCGGAACAGTGTTTCTTCACAGAGGGCAGGAAGAAGGGCAATCATAGAAAATTTAATAATGAAATCCAGTAAACCATTTTTACTTTTCAGTACATCGAGTAATGGACCTAGAACTTTTTCTGCAGAAGGGAATGGGAAAAATACATTCTGAAGAGCTGATACCTGCATGGTAACTACCATGCCGGACAGGCCGAGCAATATGGCTATAAGGATGGTACCTATGGAAAATCCTCTTATTCTGAGTATTTCTTTAATATCGTATTTCCAGAAATATAGAAATATAATACATGGGCTGAATATGAGAAGTAATTGAATCATATATACCCCTCCGATAAGCCCTAAACCTTTAAACCTTGATCCCAGGAAAAAGAAGAGAATGAAGATTATGCAAATAAGCACAAAAGCTTCCGATGGAGACGGAAATCTCCCTTTCCTCGTTAATTTCTGTCTGGATAAAAAATGAGGCATGGAAACATCGACTGTTTCTCTGAAAAGAATATCTTCCTGCTCGAATAATTTCAGTGCTATCCACAGTATGAGAGACGTATATAAAAATGTTGCAAGAAATGTGACTATCGTATGGCCTGCATTAAAATCTCCTTTTAATATATCGCGGAACAGAATTGATACATTGAATATAGGCACTATAGATGTTGCGTACGTAGCTTTCATGCTTGGCGAGAAAATGATTGAAAGGGGCATGAACATGAGAAGCGTAAGGGCGGACAGATAATTTGAACCTTCTTTGTAGCTTTTTGCCACCATCGTAACAGCCATTATGGCGGAACAGACAAATCCCGTAAGGGGGATCATCAGAAAAATTACTGCCATAAGAGCAGTCCAGGTAAAAGAAATGGGCAATTTTGCCAGAGCCTCCTGGGCAAGTGTTGCAAAGGTAACGGTGGAACTCAGAAGATGGAGGCATGTAGACATGAGAGCCGTAGCCCATACAGCCATAAATTTACCTATAATAATATCGCTTTTTGTTATTTTACTAACAAGGAGTGTCTCAAGAGTGCCTCTTTCTTTTTCTCCTACAATTACATCAAGAGCGGGAAGAAAGCCTGCAGTAATAGTAAAGAGTATTATTAAAAAAGGTAAAATGCCTCCTATCATAGATCCTATTTCTCTTTTTTTTGTAGAAACTGTTTCAGATGACATTTTAAGAGGACTTATAAGAGATATAGATAATGCTCTGTATTTAAGACGATTTTTTACAAGTATATCATTATAGGTTTTAAGTACTTCATCAATTCTGCTTCTTGCCATCATGGATAATTCATTGGTAGAATTATAATGAAATTTCAGCTCGAAACTTTTATTGCTTACAGGATCTTCCGTATAATCGTCAGGAATAAATATGATAAGTTCCAGTTTGCCTTCTGAAAGCATTTTAAAGGGGTTTTTCAGATCTACTTCTTTCATAAGAGGGGTTCCTTTTATTGTTTCAGAAAGTATGGGAGATTTTATGTTGTTATATATATATACCCTGCTTATACTGTCTTCTGCTTTTTTTATCTGCCCCGTAAAGAGCGATGATGTAATAATAACTACAAGAGGGTAAAGCACCAGAGGGAGTAGGAACTGTGAAATAAGAATATTCCTGTCTCTCAGGGTATCTTTCATTTCTTTTTTAAAAATTATACTAATTGTTCTCAGGTTGAATGGCCATTTCATTTATTTTCCCGTTATCCTCTTCTATCAATGATAAAAATACGTCATCCAGATATTTTTCTCCTGTTTTTTCCTTTAGCTCTTCCAGGGTTCCCGATGCAATAACATGTCCCATATGGACGAGACATATTTTATCTGCCAGCTTTTCGACTATTTCCATTTCATGAGTTGAAAGCAGTATGCCTTTACCCTGCTCTCTGGCTTTTTTTATAAATGATATGATTGTTCTGCTCGTCATAACATCGAGCCCAAGAGTCGGTTCGTCAAGGAATAATACAGGAGGGTCATGGATAATAGTTCTTGCAATGGAGATTCTCTGTCTCTGTCCTGTAGAAAGCTGTCCGCATTTACGATGTAAAAATTTGTTCATATCAAGAAGTTCACTCACTTCTTTACATCGTCTTTTTAATGTTTCTTTATTCATACCATAGAGGCTTCCTATATAATGCAGCATTTCAACTGCTGTAAGACGACTGTAAAGTCCGGTATTTCCAGTAAGAAATCCTATTTGAGATCTTACTTCAAGAGGATTCTCTCTTATGTCATAACCTCCGATTGTGGCAGTCCCATATGTAGGTGAAAGTATTGTTGAGAGCATACGAAGCAGCGTGGTTTTCCCCGCACCGTTCGGGCCGAGGAGACCGAAGACTTCTCCTGCTTCAAAGGAAAAAGAAATATCTGAAACTGCATCTATGAAGCCGAATTTTTTGTCTTTAAAGGTTTTTTTTAAGTTTTTTACTTCTACTAATGACATTTATTGAATTCCGTTAATGAGAGTTTTGGGTGAACGGTGACGGTTGAGAATATGCAAAACCCAAAACCTGAAAAATTTAATTAATTTGCATTTATATGTAAAATTACCTGCCATTTTTTTACGCAATCCTGATTTACATTATTATATCATATATGGCAAGTGTAGAAAACGATCAGACTTGATTGACAATTTTGCAGTTAATATATACAATAGAACTTAATTTATACGGTAAATGGCCGTATATAGATAAAAAAAATCTTTATATAACAGGTTAATTTAAGGTATAGGAATTTTCATTTTTGACCAGGATTTATAGGATTTATGGGATTACCAGGATGATAAATAGAATTATTTTACTTGAAATTTCTAATCCCGGTAATTCTTTAATCCCGAAAATCCCGGTCAAAAATAAAGCTTTAGATAAAAATTAACTAGAGGCAATTTATCTAAATAATTTATTTCAGGAAAAGATTGGCGATGTAAAATATTTGATGCAAACACGTCCTGTAAAATTATCAATTCTGCTTATAATTTTCATTACTTTCATTAGTTTTTCTCCCTGTCTTAAAAATGGCTTTACTGAATGGGATGACCAGGAATTTGTCATAAATAATAATATGATAAAAAGTTTATCCATAGAAAATATAAAAAGCATTTTTAGTATTGGCGGTGATAAAGGGGATATTCCGTTTGTAAAAAGTGTTTATCTTCCTCTGACTTACCTGAGTTATGCAGTGGAATATCACTTTTTTCAGCTTAATCCTGCTGTCTATCATACAACAAATCTTATACTTCATATATTGAATTCTCTCCTTGTATTCTGGCTTGTTCTTATGCTCAGCCGGAATGTTTTTATAGCATTTTTTACATCAATTTTTTTTGCAATACATCCTCTCCGTGTAGAATCGGTTGTCTGGATTTGTGAAAGAAAGGATGTTCTATATAGTTTTTTCTTCTTTGCCTCTATTATTTCTTATGTTTATTACATTAAAGAAACATCTTATAAATATTATTATATTTCTTTAATTATGTTTTCCCTGTCACTTCTTTCAAAACCTATGGGAGTAAGTCTTCCTGTCCTTTTATGTCTTTTTGATTATTTTATGGGACGAAAAGTCAATAAAGATATTATTACAGATAAGATTTTATATTTTTTACTGTCAGTAATATTTGTAATTATGACAATTTCTCTTCAAATATTATATAATAATCCGGATAGTAAACATTTTACCTTTTTTTATAATATCTGTATTGCCAGTTATGGAATATTTTTTTATACAGGTAAATTATTATTACCTGTAAGACTGGCCTGTCTTTATCCACACCCTTCCGGATATGTTCTGCATCCTTTTTTTATAGTCTCTCTTTTTCTTCTTCCTGTTTTATTTTTTCTTATAATTTTTTCAATCAGATATACAAAAAAAGTGATTTTTGGAAGCCTTTTTTTCTTTATTACTTGGTTACCTGTCAGTCAATTAATTCCTGTACCTCCCGGTATAGCAGCTGACCGCTATACCTATATTCCTTCAATAGGCTTTTTTTATATTATTGCAGAAGGTTTTTACTGGTTATATAATAAATATAATAAAGTGGTACCTGTCATAATTTTATCTTTATTAATATTAACTCTGTCTTTTCTTACATGGAATAGATGCCACGTATGGTCAGATAGTATAACATTGTGGTCTGATACTCTGAATAAATATCCTGATAATTTCATCCCTTATTTTAATCGCGGATGTGCTTATTATAGTGAAGAAGAATATGGCAGGGCAATTGCAGATTTTTCAAAAGCAATAGAAATGAATCCTTTATATGAGAAAAGTTATTATAATAGAGCCAATGCCTACGGCAGGAGTGGAGAATATAATAAAGCTATTTCTGATTATACGGAGGCATTAAAACTTAACCCTGATTATAAAGAAGCTTATTATTACAGAGGAATTACTTATTATAAGATAGGCGAGTATGATAAATCAAAGGCAGATATTAAAAAAGCAAAAATACTTGGATATAAGGTTGATGAATTTTATGAACAAAAATAACTATAATACCCGGCTCAGGGCAGGTGATGAATTATGATTGAAGATGATTTAGATGAACTGCTCCGTCAGGAAGGTAAAGGCATGAGCGATATACTTGACTTTACTCAGGCGGCAGAACTCCTTAAAATAAGCCATCCGACCCTTTACAGATGGCTCAGCGAGGCGAAAATCAAAGGGTTTAAAGCAGGTAAACAATGGCGCTTTTACCGTAAAGATCTGATTCAATTTATGCAGACAGAAGGTACGGAAGAAAGCGGAGATTATTATGAATTAAATAAAACTATTGAATTTTTCATTCAGAGACTTAAATATAAAGATTGTAATATCCATCAAAAAGGCATTGATTATGAAACAGATGCACTTCTTTATCTTATTATCATGGATGGGCTGTCAGAAGAAGCTACTGATATACATTTAAACCCTGTGGCACGAGATAATTATGAATTGTTATATAGAATTAAAGGTAAACTCTCAAAAGTAACTGATATGTCCTCTGTAATAATCCCATTTCTTTTAAGGGAAATAAATAGAGCTTTCAGATTGACCGGTAATATTCGTAAAGGCCGTATGATTTTTAAAGGTGATATCCTGTCGGAAATAAGAATTTCTGTCATAGAAACACTGGCCGGGGAAAAATATACTATGAAGCTTTTTGACCTGGCAGATGTTATAACAAATCTTTCCCGCTGTTTGAAAACAGAAGAAGATGTGAATAAAATAAGGGATATGCTGTCAAAACCTTCGGGACTTATACTTGTAAGCGGCCCTCCTCAGAGCGGTAAAACAACACTTGTTTATTCAATGTTAAAAGAAAAAACAGGGGCCGGTCTGAATATTATGACAGTTGAAGAACATATTGAATATATGCTTGACGGAGTAAATCAGATACAGACAGACCATAACTATGAAGAGATATTCAACTCTGTTATGGATTCAGATCCCGATATAATTATGACCGGTGAAGTGAGAAATTCAGACAGAGCTTCCCTGTGTGTTACCTCATCGGGAACAAAGCTTGTTATAGCACAGATTATGGCAAGAAATGCGGCAAATGCCATGCAGAGGCTTTATGATATGGCTATAGAACCATCATCCCTGGGAAGTGTTCTCGTGGGTATTACGAGCGAAAAACTTCTTAAAGTTGCCTGTCCTCACTGCAGGGAAGAATATCTTTTTGATGAAGGTATGATGGAGAATTTTTCAGGTCTTTTTTCTTCCCCTTCTGTCCTGGTAAGGGTAAAGGGCTGTGAAAACTGTAATTATTCAGGTTATAAAGGTTATTATGTCATTTATGAGATCTTTTCAGTAGATGAAGAATTAAGAAATATGATAGTAAGCAGAAGAAATATGTCCGATATAAGACAGAAATCCATAGAAAAAGGTATGAAGACTTTTCACGATCAGTCAGTGGAACTTCTTAAGAATCAAGTAATTACTTTTGAAGAATTTATAAGGGTTACAGGTTTTGAATATAGAAAAAAGCCTGTAGTTTATTAATTATGTCCTATTTTATAAGTGTAGTCATACCGGCTTTTAACCGTAAAGATACATTGGAGATTGTTCTTAAATCTCTTGATGAACAGAATTTTCCGTCTGAAGAGTATGAGATTATTGTAGTCGATAGTTCCTCTACTGACGGAACGGAAGAAATGGTAAAGAACCTCCCCATGAAACCTGCTGTGACATTTATAAGTCAGGAAAACAGAGGCAGATCGGGTGCAAGAAATACGGGGATAAAAAAGGCAAAAGGTGAAATAATTCTTTTTACAGATGCAGATATAATAGCATCACCTGATTTATTGAAAGAACATGCCGCTTTTCATAAAAAATATCCGGGAGAAGCAGTAATAGGGCTTGAAGTTCAAGTCTCATCCATAGAGGAATATGAACATGTAAAGAACCATCCCGAAAGCAGACATGAAATGCATCCTCATAACAGAAAAAAACTTTCATGGCTTTATTTTATGACAGGCAATGCATCTGCCGGAAGAGATAAATTGATTGAAGCCGGCATGTTTGACGAGTTATTTCAGGACTACGGCTGGGAAGATATAGAACTCGGTTACAGACTGTCCTGCAAAGGTGTGCATATTAATTATGCAAGATCTGCCGTAAACTATCATCTCCATCCTGTTCCTCTGGAAAAAAAATGTGAGATAATGAGAAAAGCAGGCCAGTCTGCCGTAAAATTTTACAGGAAACATAAAGACTGGAAAATAAAATACCTCCTGGGTATGAATCCCCTTTCTCTTTTTATCCATTCCTTCATAAAACCCGACGGATGGTTGATTAATAAATGCAGAGAAAAGAAAGACAGCAAATTTTTCCGCGATATTTTACTTCAATATCATTATTTATGCGGTGTAAAAGAAGGACTTTTACAGTGAGCAGTTATCAGTAATCAGTGACCAGTAAAAGGTGAATGTATTTTATCACTGGTAACTGGTAACTGGTAACTGGTAACTGGTAACTGCTCACTGGTAACTGCTCACTGCTCACTGGTCACTGAAGAAGCTGCCAGTTTTTCTTCTTTTGCGAAGAGAGATAACACGGTTGAACCTGCTATGAGAATACTTACGATCATTAAAGAAAAAGACGTGGGGATTTTATATATGTCTATAATCAGCATTTTTACACCTATAAAAGCAAGTACTATAGAAAGCCCGTATTTCAGATAGACAAATTTGTCTATTATTCCTGCAAGCACAAAATAGAGTGACCTGAGGCCGAGAACTGCAAAGATATTTGATGTATATACAATAAAAGCATCCTGTGTTATGGCAAATACTGCCGGTATTGAGTCAATGGCAAAAAGAAGATCCGTTGTTTCTATTACTACAAGGACAGGCAGCAGAGGTGTTGCTAAAAGCTTCATACCATCTCTTATAAAGAAATTTGAACCTATATAATTGGGTGTTACAGGGAATATCTTTCTACAGAGTTTCAGAAAAGGGTTTTTCCCGGGGTCTATCTGTTCATCATTCTGAAACATCATTTTGTAACCGCCATATATAAGGAGAGCGCCGAATATATAAAGAATGAAATGGAATTGTTTAATTAATACTGTTCCGAGAAGAATAAAACTTGCTCTCATAAAAAGAGCGCCGATTATACCCCAGAATAAAACCTTGTGCTGATACTCCATAGGAACAGAAAAATACGAAAATACCATTACAAAAACAAATATATTATCTACCGATAAAGCCTTTTCTATAATATAGCCTGTAAGAAATTCCATCCCTTTTACATTACCCTGAAAATAAAAAACCCCTGCATTAAACAGGAGGCTACAGGTAATCCATACAATACTCCATATGACAGACTCTTTCAGTGAAGGTTTATGAGCTTTTTTATTGAAGAACCCAAGGTCTATGACAAGCATTGCAAAAATAAAGATGTGGAAAAAAAGCAAAATGATTATTTTACTCAAGATATTATCTCCTTTTACTTACAGTGAAATATTTCATTTAGACTATATGCTATTATAACGTAACTTTTTTTAAATAACTAGGTATAAGCTTACAATTTTTTATATTTTTGAAAATTTCAAATAAGAGCCTATCCGAAAAGTCATCAAATACCTTCCGGTGGGTGAGGCTCTTCCGAAAAATATATAATCCTCGTGCAAAACAACATGTTCTTAAATACTGCTACGATATTACGTTTATTTAATTTACAAATTACTGTTAATACGGTATATATTTTTCTTCAGAGCCTCATCCGCCGGAAGTGGTGTACAATAAATATTACTTTTCAGATAGTTTGTAAGTGATTCGTGATTCGTGAGTAGTCGCCCGGTAACGGTAAAAATACGCATTACGTATCACGCATTACGAACCACCCGTCACGCGTTACCTGTCACGAATAAAAAATACTTTTTTCAAAACTTTTATGTTATAATAATGACACTTATTTATCCATGAAAGACGTGATAAACATAGACAGAGATGAATGTTACAGATTTCTCGGACTCGGTCCCGGCGCTGATTTTAAAGAAGTTAAAAGTGCATATAAGAATCTTGTGAAAAAATACCATGCCGACAGGGTTTTACATATTGAAGACGAAGAACTCAGAAAAGCTGCTAAAGAACTTTTTGAAGAGAAGATGAAGCAGTTAAATAAAGTATATGAAATATTAAGTTCCCCTCCTTCCGGTTTTAGTTCTGAAAAGAAAAATTCCGAAGAAGATGAGATGAAAAGATCTGAAGCAGACAATCTGGATAAATCCTGTACAGAGTATTTCAAACAAAAGGAATCCGAATTATTTCAAAAAACTTTTGAACATTTCAAACAAAAACGGGGGTTTGATGTATATAAGGGACAGAAACCCACATCTTCTTCCAGCCCCAGAGGGCAGATATTTGATTTCTTTGATGAAGAAAATCCTGTCAGTCCTTTTGATTTTATAGAAGAAAAAGAAACGGTGAAACCTGCGGAACAGGTAAAACCTGCAGCGCCGGAAAAACATGTAAAGACTGCAATAAAGCCTGTAAAAGATAAAATAACCACTTCTGCCGGATGGAAAGAAATCGTAACATTTCTCTTTATAGTGTACACCTCAAGCTGGCTTACTATGGCAGGACTTTATCTTGCAGGAGAAGGAGTAAATTCCGAAAATTATAACCTTTTAAGGGGAATAATTGCTTTCTGTCCTGTTATGTCAGTTATTCTTACAACCTGTATATTTCCGAAGGTAAAATTTAAACTCCCTTCTCTATGGCGGGGAAATATCATTCATTATCTTATGTCATGGGCTATAGTTTTTCTCTTTGTTTCTTTATCTTTTCTTTTAACTGTAATATTGGGGAGCGGCATGGCAGATTTAACTTTTGCCGTATTAAAAGGCCATACCAGCCAGGGTTTTTCTCCGCCAAGGCAGTTCATTGCAGATTTTATACTTGCCAGCAGTTTTTTTCTTGTGTTTTCTACATTTCTGACATTTGGAGGTGAATATGCATGGAGAGGTTTTTTATTTGTAAATCTCATAGAAAAGGGAAAAAAGAAAGCTCTTTTACTTACAGGATTATTCTGTGGTATATGGGCATTACCCCTTGTATTTACGGGATATTACAATCAGGGCTATTCCATTTACTGTCAGATATGGACGGGAGAACCATACTGGTATATTACTTCCGGGAATTATTTTATGTCTCATCTACCGGAGGGAGTTTTACTGAAACTTCTCTTCTCTCTTCTTTTCGGACTTCTTCTTTCATGGATCTATCTTAAAACAAACAACATACTTGTAGTCTGTTTTTCTTACGGTGTATTTGAACAGATGACCCCTCTGGGATATTTAATGGTAAGAAATGTTAACCCCCTGATTGGAGGCCCTGAAGGACTGACAGGAATTGCAGTGTTAGCTGTAATAGTGGCGGCTCTGTACGGTTATGATTATTATAATCGTAAAAGGTAACAGGTGGTTTCGTGATGCGTAATGCGTGATACTATAATCGTGACGCATAGCGCGTAACGCGTGACGGGTAGATTTCACCCATCACTTTTCACTTTTCACTTTTCACTTTTTACTTTTCACTTTTTATGATATAATACAAGTAACTGAAAAAGAGAGGGGAGTTATTTATGATTAAAAGTATTCTTGTGCCTATGGGCACTTCGGACAGTTCTGTCGCCGCACTTAAAACATCAATTAATCTTTCCAATCTTTTTAAGGCAGAGTTGCGTTTGCTTTATATTGAAGATATGAGAAAGATAAATGTCACTATGATGAATTACATGTCTGCAGGAGTTGGTATTTCTTTTGATTCACCGTCTCTTGAACTGGAAAATAAAAGAGCTGAAGAAAACATTAAAAAAGAGATGGACTTTATTCAGACACTTTATAATGACTGTAAAAATACCATAGAATCTAAAAACTCTCTTACTGTTATAAAAGGTGATATTACAGAAGAGATACTGAAGGAAACTCATTCGGTAGATCTTCTCGTAATGGGAAAGAGCCTTGAAAAAGATAGTGAAGGAAAATTACAGGGTTATGTTTTTAATGTGATTCAGAGAACCAACAAACCCATCATATCTGTCAGTAAAGGTGACACACTGGGAAACAATTTTCTTATAGCCTATGACAGATCTACTGCAGCCAATAATGCCCTCAGAATTGCAGGGGAATTTATACCTTTGTTAAATCCCGAACTGACTGTTATTACAGTAAAAGAAGACAGGGAAGAGGCAAAATTACTCATTGAAGAAGCAAAGAAATATCTCCTCCCCTATAAAGAAGATATAAAAACTATATGGAAACATGGGAAAGAAGTGGAAAGTATTCTAGAAGTAGTTAAAGAAAAACAGATTTCCTGTCTGGTAATGGGTGGATACGGAGATAATAAAATCAGGGAATTCTTCCTGGGCAGAACTACGGAACAGGTGCTGAATATGCTTGATATACCGGTCATAGTGGCAAATGTGTAAGTGGGGAAGGGTGAAGGGTGAGTCGTAGGGGCGCCTGCCTGTGGTCGCCCGGTACCGGTGAAAATACGCATCACGCATCACGCATCACGCAACTAAAACTGGCCATGTAAATGTATGGCCGTCAATATTATATTTGACATAAAGTGACTTGCAAGGCATGCTTCAAGTCCTCTTTTTTTAAAGAGCCATCCCAGTAATAGGCCGTAGACGAATATCTGTATAAACCTCATCCATTCGGGATTTAACATGCCGGCATGGGCTATACTCCACAGAGCAGACGTTATTACTATAGAGTAAACCCATTTTAATCTTACATTTCTGAAGGTATAAAGTAAGAGAGCAGGCCAGAAAAAACGCCATGTTACTTCTTCAACCCACGGGGCACATGATGCAATATGGAAAAGTCCCACCTCTTTTGAAACATAGTAAGAAAGCATTAAATCCGAAATTTTTCTGCCCTGTTCCGATGTTACGGGATGAATAAAATATATCAGACTTTCTGTAAGTCCTATAAATATTATACAGGTTATAAGAATATCTATCCAGTACCATGCCGATTTCCAATCTCTTCTTAAGGGCCTTAAATCTAAATATGTATAGATTACATATCCTGCCGTTATAAAGATAAATAATTTTATTAAATCATAGGGAATAATGAATAACATTGATGTTAAATATCCTGAAAAATCAGGGCTTTTAAGGTTTTCTGTCAGACATGGCCAGTTGAATATAAAGGGTATAAATTTTATTACGGCAAAAAAAGTATTTATAAGGGCAACAATTAAAGCAGGACGCCGGAATTCCATGGCTTTCCTGTAAAAAGAAATAAAAATCATGGAGGCAATCATGAAAGATATACACTCGAAAATTATTGTTATAGTGCCGGCAATCTGTGAATAATCAGACAATTTATATGTTTTTCTCTTTTCTGTATATTTCTGTCTTTACTATTAACCATTGTATAATTTATATGTTTTTTATCGATAACCTTTATAAATTTTTTTAAAAAAAGAGGAATAGAATAAAAATTTCTAGAAAAAAATATAGTATATATATTAAAAAAAATTAAGGAGGGAAAGGTGTGAGGAAATTAATAATACTTTCCGCAATTTTAGTTTTGTTTTTATGTTCAGGCTGTGGAGGAGGGGGAGATACAGTCACATCACCACAGTCTATTACATCATCATCAGGTTCTCTTGAATTTTCCGCAAAATGGCCCGCTTCGGGCGATGACATGTCAGCTCAGGTAATTCAGCCGGAAGTGGAAAAAATAGAAATAACAATAACAGGAGGTAATATTCCGACTCCAATTATTATTTATTTGAATAAAGGAGAAACGACAAAGGTTATATCCGATATTCCTCCCGGCACGGTACGGTTAGAATTTAAAGGTCTGAATGCCGCCGGTACAGTTCTTTCAAGCAGAATAACAGAGGTTAATGTTTTATCAGGGCAGACAGTACCTGTAAATGTAATACTGGGTATATCAATTTTAGCAGATGGTTTTTACCCTTCAACAATAACTATCTACATAGGAGATACCCTTGTCTGGGTAAATAATGATACAGTTCCCCATACAATTGCAATACCGGGTAAGATAAATACTGTTACCATAGAGCCCGGAGGTTCTTATTCGTGCCTCTTCGGGACAGGCTCGAATCCGTCCTATACCTGTACCGGAGACGGAGGAACAACACTTACTATCATTATTAGAAATGCTGTAGTAACTGTACCTACTGCTATTCCTCCTGTTGCTACAAAGGAGATTTTTGTAGATCCAAATGGCAGTGATCCGAATGGTGACGGTTCTTTTGCCAGACCATATCAGCATGTGTACAAAGGTATCAGTGTGGCAAATAATGATACCACTGTCGGAACCGTTACATTAATAGCGCCGGATAATCCTACAACCTATGATCCTAACACTACTCTGAGTATAAGAAATGGTGTAACTCTGAGGAAATATGTTTCAGACCCGAATACGGCAGACAATGAATGTATAATAGATTTCAAAGGTGCCACTATAAATTCCTCTGCAGGAATAATACTTGCAGGTTCTAATACACTTCAGAATTTGACTATTCAGAATGTAACAAATGCACAGTCGGCAACAGCCGGAAATGAAAGTGGAATAAGAGTAGAGGGGACTGGCTGTAAGATTGAGAATTGTGCGGTTCAGTATGTAGCAGAGGGAAGCGGAATAAGAGTAACCGGCACTTCCTGCACCATTGATAACTGTACCATAACCGGTAATTATTATACTCTCACTCTTCCTCCTGTCCATAACGGAGCAGGTATTGCAGTGGGAGGAACAAATTGTATTATAAATAGCTGTATGATAGGCGGAAACAGTCTTATAGGTAATGGTGAGAAGATCACCACGAAAAAACGCGATTTCAGTAAGGTTACAGGTAAGAGAAAACATGATAAACATTTAAGAGAAATGACTGCTTCTGACGTTCCAGAGATGCCTTCCGGCGGATTCGGAGGAGGTATTTCAGTAGACACAGGAGCATCCTGTTATATGAGGGGAGACAATCTTATTTCTTTAAATTATGCTCCTGCCGGCGGAGGTATTGCCAACAGAGGAACAATTAGAGTTTCAGGAACGATTCTGGGAAACGGAGCTCTTTTTGCCGGCGGAGGAATTGCCAATACAGGAAATATGACTTTGGTTGATACTAATGTGACAAATAATATAGTTTATTATCCTACTGAACTTCCCCCTACCACTTATAGCACTTTTGCCGGAGGAGGAATTGCCAATATAGGCACCTGTAATATTACAGGTACCTATGATGGTGGGGATGGCAATACACCATGCAGCGGACTTATACAGTCGAATATGGTGCTAAGTGATTATAGTGACGATTTCCTCGCCGGAGGAGGTATTAGTAATACTGTATATGAACTTTCCGACGGAACTGTCCTGAAAGGTACATGCACTCTGAAAAATACCGTTATAGAAGGAAATATACTCATCGATGACTCCGGAACAGCAGTAGATGCTTACGGAGGAGGAATATATAATGCAGCAACTATGACAGTAACAGGATCGTTAATATCCTCAAATACGACTACCGGGTATGGAGGAGGTATATGTAACGATTTCTGGAGTGATGAATCCGATACAGTGGTTTCTGTAGGAAATTGCACTATAAATACTTCATATATTGGAAGTCCTCCTGTAGCGCCAGATGTTAATTATGCAAATAGTGCAACAATATGCGGAGGCGGTATTACCAATTATGCCACCTGTACTATTAATAACAGTACTATAAAATCAAACTCTGTCGGCGTATGTGGAGGAGGTATTTTTGAGTATACTTCCGTTTATAATACCTATCATGTACAGGCAACATGTACTGTAAGTAATTCGATTATCGGAGGAGATACTGGCGCAGAAAGCAATATTTCCGGCGGATGGGGAGGAGGAATATATATAGAAGAACCTCACAGCCTTCTCAATATTAACGGCACAATTTCTTTAAATAAAAATACTGCAGCAGCAGCAGGTGGTGGCATAGCAAATGAAGGAATACTGCATATTTCTGCTACGGGAACCATAAATAATAATGAAGTTACAGGAAACTATTACGGAGGAGGTATTTGCAATTTTCACGGCAGTTCATGTACTATATCCGGCAACGGAACAATAACAGGAAATTCCAGTGCTCATACAGCGCCTGCAGGAGGAGGAATTTATAACGAAACGGGTGCCATCTATTCCAAGGCAGCAGGTTGGATTGTTACTGGCAATACGCCTGATGATGTTGTGGGGCCATAAATTTACCTGGTAAATTTGAATATAGAATCATGAAGTCTTGCGACTTCAGTCGCATTTAGTTCATGTTGATAAAAAGGAGTTGTCCTCAAAATAGCCTTCAGGGACAACTCCTTTTATTTTATAAAAAAGTTGTACACAGGTTTTACACAGCCTGTGGATAACTGATAATAAAAAATCTACCAGCCCAGATTATAAAAAACGCCTCTTCCGTAATACTGGCCGGCGAATCTGAGATCTTCTTCTATTCTTAAAAGTTCATTGTATTTACTGACCCTGTCCATTCTGCAGATGGAACCTGTTTTAATC
>DAIOEN010000019.1:19321-20548 GCA_036746235.1 Vulcanimicrobiota bacterium
AAGTTCATTGTATTTACTGACCCTGTCCATTCTGCAGATGGAACCTGTTTTAATCTGTCCTGCATTGGTGGCTACAGACAGATGTGATATAAAGGTATCGTCTGTTTCTCCCGATCTGTGGGATATGACAGATGTATAGCCCGAACGTTTTGCAAATTCTATGGCAGAAAGTGTCTCAGAAAGGGTTCCTATCTGATTGAGTTTTATCAATACGGAATTTGCCGCTTTTGTATGTATGCCTTTTCTTATTCTTTTTATATTTGTTGCAAAAAGGTCATCGCCTACAAGCTGTATTTTTGTTCCCAGTCGTTCCGTCATGGCCTTCCATCCTGACCAGTCATCTTCAGAAAGGCCGTCTTCTATAGAGATAATGGGATATTTCCCCGACAGTTTTTCATAGGAGTCTATTAATTCTGCAGAGGTAAGCTCTTCACCGGTGCTTTTTAATATATATTTGCCGTCCTTATAAAATTCCGTCGCCGCACAGTCAAGGGCAATGCATATTTCCTGTTCAGGTTTATATCCTGCATCATCTATGGCATCTATTATAAGTTCCATTGCTTCTTCATGGGATTTTAACTGAGGTGAAAAACCTCCTTCATCTTCAACGGACGTACTGAGTCCTTTTTCTTTAAGGATTTTCCTCAGAGAATAAGTTACTTCGCTTCCGATTCTGATTGCTTCGGAAAAGGACTGGGCTCCCACAGGAGCTATCATAAATTCCTGAAAATCAAGATTGTTATTTCCGTATATGCCTCCGTTTATTACATTGATAAGAGGCAGAGGCAGGTGAGTCGCACAGGGGCCGCCGAGATATTGATAGAGAGGCATTTCTACTGCATTTGCAGCGGCTTTCGCCACAGCCATTGAAACAGCACTTATGGAGTTTGCTCCAAGTTTTGATTTGTTGTCCGTTCCGTCAAGCAGTATGAGCATCATGTCTATTTCCATCTGTTTTGTCGCATCCACTCCTGCCAGTTTCGGTGCTATTATGCCGTTTATATTATCTATTGCCTTCATAACTCCAAGGCCGTTATAATCTTTTTCACCGTCTCTGACTTCCAGTGCTTCATAGGTGCCGGCAGATGCGCCGGAAGGCACTGCTGCTCTTCCCATTACACCGTTACCGAGCCATATATCCACTTCAAGTGTTGGATTCCCCCTGGAATCCAGTATCTGTCTTGCTACTGTTCTGAATATATTTGTATCTGTCATGATTGCCTCCTT
>DAIOEN010000019.1:20648-56251 GCA_036746235.1 Vulcanimicrobiota bacterium
GTATCTGTCTTGCTACTGTTCTGAATATATTTGTATCTGTCATGATTGCCTCCTTGAATTTCCTCTGTTAGTTATCTATATCTTCCTTTTTAAGATTTGTCATATAATCTTCCATACCTTCTTCTGCGAGTTCCCTGTCTTCTTCTCCATATTCACCATATAGTCTGGCCAGGTCTTCTTCGTTATATTTCGAATGGTATGAAAAACGTGAATTGAATTTTAAAAATTTAATATATTTTTCTACTTCATATAATTGTTTATCATCAAGGTGATTGATTTCATTTAAAATGTGTTCTTTTACAGCCATCATATTCACTCACCTCCTGAACATATTATATCATTATTCATTAAATTTCCTCAACTTTTATCTCTTCAATTACTTCATAAAGATCTGCCGGCTTTATGCCTCCTGAAAGTTTTTCAGGCGCAAGAAGCACCCGTACTTTAATCCTTTTTCTACCCATATCCAGTTCCAGGATCTGTCCTTCTTTTACCGTAGAACTTGCTTTCCCTGTTCTGTCATCTATTTTAATCTTACCTTCGTCACACATAAGATTGCCTATGGGCCGTCTTTTTATCAGTTTACTTATTTTCAGATATTTATCGAGTCTCATGCTTATATTCCTTCTTTACCAGTTCCCATATTTCATCGAGTTCCTCAAGTGTTCTGTCACTCAGGGATTTTCCATCTTTTTTATTCAGTGAAATCTCTTCCAGTCTCTTAAATCTTTTTACAAATTTCTTTGTTGTGGAATTGAGAGCATATTCCGGTTCCACATCAAAATGTCTTGCCAGATTGACTATTGTGAATAACATATCTCCCAGTTCTTCTTTTATATGGTCACTGTTCTGTTCTTTTATGGCTCCCTGAAATTCCTCTATCTCTTCGAAAAGCTTTTTCAGTATTTCCTCTGCACAGGGCCAGTCAAACCCCACCCTTGCCACCTTTTTCCCCGTAAGGTCTGCCTTTACGAGCGCAGGCAGATGTTCCGGGAGTCCTTCCAGGATTGATTTTACCTGTTTCCCTTTTTCTTTTTTCTTTATTTCCTCCCAGTTTTTTATGACTTCATCGGAGCCTGAAACATTTACATCGGAAAATATATGGGGATGCCGTCTTATTAATTTTTTTACTATGCCATCTGCCACATCTTCAAGGGTAAAAGTTTTTTCTTCTTCTCCAATCTGACAGTGAAAGACTATCTGTAATAAAAGATCTCCCAGCTCTTCACAGATTTTTTCTTTACTGTTTTCTTCTATGGCATTGACCACTTCATAGGCCTCTTCTGTCAGATACGGCACGAGTGTTCTGTGAGTCTGTTCTTTATCCCAGGGGCAACCATGTTCACCTCTCAGTTTTTGCATTATCCCTTTAAGTTTATAGACAGACGGAATATCTTTTATAAAAGTTACCTCTATATCTTCCTGTGACAGAAGTTTTTTTATTTTTTCCTCTGTTTCCCTGTCTGTAGCTGTTATATAAATCATTTTTTTTGATGCTTTTGACATAAAATTCTATTCGACAACTGAAATATAACTCCTACCGGGATTACAGATTCTCAAACTTCGTTTTGACCGAACAGTTCATGGTTGTTTTCAGGATTTAAGGTATGTAAGTGATAGATTGGTTTCACAAATTTTAACACTTAAATAAATTCTTTAACAGGATATGTATTAAAATATAAAGAATAAGTGATTATAATTTTTAAGGAGGTTTTATCTTATGAAATCAGAGAAATTCTCTATAGTTATCTTGTTTATAATGATTTTATCCGCAATTTTGCCTGCCTGCGGAGAGACCTTTTCAAAAGAAGCAGAGCGTTTATGTGAACATGGTAAATATGAAGAGGCAATCAAATATTATGATAAAGCAATACAGGAAGAACCGAAGAATTTTGAATTATGGTTTAATAAAGGTAATATCTGTTATAAGATTGGAAATGTCAAAGAATCTCTGAATTGCTACAATAAAACTCTGGAACTTAAAGGTGATTTTGTTCCTGCCATTGCAAATAAAGCAATAGTTTTATGTTTTTCAAATAAACTTGAAACATGGCAGAAAGACATATATCTGGAAGGTAAAGAAACTATCGGCCATATTACTGAAAAAAATCTTCACGGCATTAATGTAAATACGCCCTATCTGAACAGTATGACTTTGCTCCATATGGCATCTTATTACGGTAATAAAGAACTTGCCGGCCTTTTAATATCAAAGGAAGGAGATGTGAATGCCAGAGGTTTTGACAATCTGACTCCTTTATCTATGGCATTGTTTTTTAAAAGCTTTATACACAGGTATGACACTTCTTTATCAGCTCTGGAAACAGAGGCAGGAAATGTGGCCACACTACTTATAAATAAAGGTGCAAATGTAAATACTGCATTTGTGAACGGAAAATCCCCTTTACATGGTGCTGCCTTTACTAACGATGTAGTTCTTGCGGAACTTCTCTTATCTAAAGGTGCTCAGGTAAATGCAAAAGGTTATGACTGTTTTACACCGTTACATACTGCAGCAGATAACGGAAGTAAAGAGGTGGCGGAACTTTTAATCTCAAGAGGCGCTACCGTTAATGTTAAAAACAATGAAGGCGAAACTCCCCTTTACCTTGCCAGACATAAATCCATAGCAGAACTTCTTGTATCAAAAGGAGCAGATGTTAATATAAAAGATAACAGAGGAAGAACGCCTCTGCATCAGGCTAAAAGTCTGGAAGTTGTAGAATTACTCCTCTCTAAAGGCGCAGATATTAATAGCAGAGACAATAATGGTGCTACAGCATTACATATAGCCTCCTTCTATGGCTGCAGGGATGCAGTCCTTTTATTAATTTCAAAAGGAGCAGATATTAAAATTAAAGATAATAACGGCAGAAATCCTCTTCATATAGTGTCGGGAAAGGGCTATAAGAAGATTGTTGAAATATTCCTGTCCAGAGGTGCAGATGTAAATTCAAAGGATAAAAATGGTCTTGCGCCGTTACATGTGGCAGCAAATAAGGACATTGCAGGAATCTTTCTGTCTGAAGGTGCAGATATAAATATTCCTGACAGCCACAGAAAAACTCCTTTATATATGGCTGTATCAGATGGTAATAAAGAACTGGCAGAATTTTTAATATTAAAAGGTGCTTCTGTAACGAGTAAAACTATAGACGGAGATACTCCTTTACATCTGGCTTCTTACTACGGTGATAAAGAAATAGCAGATTTGCTTGTATCAAAAGGGGCAGATGTGAATGCCAGAGATAATGACGGGTTTACCCCGCTGTCTTATGCTTCTGTCAATTTAGAGAAAGAAACAGGTGAACTGCTTATATCAAAAGGCGGTAAAGTGAATTTACACTGGGCCGTAATGAAAGGTGATAAGGAACTTGTTCTGTCTTTGATAAAGGAAACAGACCTTAAAACTGGCCCTATGGGATATACACCTTTACATATAGCAGTTTCTATGGGAAACAGGGATATGGCAGAACTTCTTATATCAAAAGGCAGTAATGTAAACGTCAGAACAGAGAAAGGCGATACACCTCTGTTTTATGCAGTATGTACAGGTAAAAGGAATATTGCTGAATTACTTATAGCTAAAGGCTCTGATGTAAATGCGAAAAACCTTAATGGTTATACACCTTTACACTGGTCTGTTTATTTCTCTCAAAAGAACATGGCTGAATTACTTATAGCTAAAGGGGCAAAGATAAATGAGAAAAATACCGATGTGTTGCCTGTTCTGGATTTAATGAATAAATCAGATAAAAAAGATACCTCTGAATTCCTCAGATCCAGAATGACAGATAAAAAAACATCAGATGGATTTACACCTTTAATGGTATCTTTGCTTACCGCTTCCGATAGAACAGACATGTCTGTTTATAACAAACATAAAGAAATGATAGAGTTTCTTGTGAAAATGGGAGCAGATGTAAAAACTGGTTTTTACGGATTAACACCGCTACATATGGCAGTATGGGCCGGTAATAAAGAACTTGCGGAATTTTTCATCTCAAAAGGTTCAGATGTGAATGGAAGAGACAGCAAAGGCTGTACACCTCTTCATATAGCTGCACTTAAAGGTGAAAGGACTATGGCAGAATTCCTTATATCCAGGGGGGGCGATATAAAAGCCAGAGATAATGATGGCAATACCCCTTTAAACCTGGCAGTTATAAAGGAAATAAAGGATTTTTTGAACAAAGAAGAGATAAATAAATAGGACAGAAATTACTACTATAAGGAGGTTTAAAGAATGAGAAAATTTTATATATTATTGACAGGTTTTATAATATTTCTGGCTATGTCGGTACAGGCAGGAAATATACAGATTATAAATCTTGATGACTCAGATGTACTGACAGAAGATCAGGTAGATATAGCTTTAAATAATCAGCCTGTGAACTGTATTGTTGTAAAAGAGAACGATACTTTATATATAGATATTGATTTTTTTACAGAATATTTTAAAATACCGCCGGAACAGATGAATAATTATATCGCTTATGAAGGAACGGTAAAAGCCGGAGGTAAAGATATTACCTGTGTTCCTCTCTTCTCTGTCCTTACTTCTATCGGTGTGAGATATACTTACAATCCTGTTTTCAATAAAGATATAATAAGGATAAGAACAGACAGAGATTTCAGTGTCAATCCAAATTATGTCTATAAACCTTCTTCAGACAGTTCACAGGGAAATCTGCCTGCTCAGGATTATACGGTATCTGCTTCTTCATCTGCAGTAGATTATGATTATTATTATAACCAGGATACCTATTATCCTCCCGGCTATGTACCGGGATATTATTTCGGTTCCTATGGTTTTATAGGGAACAGGGTCGGCCCTGTTCACCCCATAATACATAACCCGCCTCTTATGCCGCTCCACGGCGGAGGAGGTTTTCACGGCGGCGGAGGTCGCAGGTAGGTTTACAGGAGTAGTGAGTGAAAGTATTTCACTTTACTCACTACTCACTTTTCACTTTTCACTACTCACTGAGAACCGGCTGAGCCGACTTTGTTTTGCCGTTTATGAAAAGAGAGATAAAAACAGAACCAAATATAAGTACGGCAACTACTATTAAAGAAAACACCGTAGGTATTTTATATATATCCATAATAAGCATTTTTATGCCTATAAAAGCCAGAACTATTGATAACCCGTATTTTAAACAGGTAAATTTTTCAATAATATCTCCCAGAGCAAAATATAATGATCTCAATCCGAGGATAGCAAAAATATTTGACGTGTAAACAATAAATGCATCCTGGGTTATTGCAAATATTGCAGGTATTGAATCTATTGCAAATATTAAATCGGTAGATTCGACAACTGCCAGAACCGGTATGAGAGGCGTGACTTTAAGTATATTATTTTCTCTTACAAAAAAATTTGATCCTCTGTAACTGTCTGTTACGGGGAATAATTTCCTGCATATTTTAAGAAAAGGATTTTTCGAAGGATCTATTTCATTATCGCTCTGAAACATCATTTTATATCCTCCGTAAATAAGAAAAACACCGAATATATATAGTATAAAATGGAATTGTTTGATCAAAAGCGTTCCCAGCAGGATAAAACCGGCTCTCATGAAAAGAGCTCCTATTATTCCCCAGAATAAAACCTTATGCTGATATTCCGAAGGTACGGAAAAATAGCTGAAAATCAGAACAAAGACAAATATATTGTCAACAGAGAGGGATTTTTCTATCAGATATCCTGTGAGAAATTCCATGCCTTTCTGACTTCCCTGAAAGTAATAAATTCCTGCGTTGAAAATGAGGCCGGAAGAAATCCATATGGCACTCCATATTAAAGCTTCTTTCAAAGTGGGTTTGTGGGATTTTTTATTAAATACTCCTAAATCAAGGGCAAGCATGATGAAAATAAAAAGATGAAACAGAGAGAGGGCAAGAACAGTGTTCATAAAGTAAATATTCCTTTCTTTATTTAATTAAGTTAGATGAAATCAAATTGAGGGTCATCGATTATATCCCTGTTTGTAAGTACTTTATATTCTTTTAATGATATAAAAGAATTATGACTTATGTATGTATAATTATATCTGCTTTCAAACTTACTGGCATACATGTCATTCTGTTCGTCATTACTATCTCCAGGTATATTCAGATAGTCAAAAGTATTTACTGTGAAAAACATTACGGAAAAAATAAATATCAAAAAACATAATTTTTTAAACACGCCGTTCACCTCCTTTGAGTAAAGTTAAATATTAATTATAAAGGTTTATATGAAAAAAAACAATCAGATAGAATACATTTTATCATATGTGTCAGAAAAAGAATTTTCTTGACTTTCCCACAGTTATCACTAAAATTAAAGATATATATTACTATACTTTTGCACTTTTTAAACAAAGCCTTACTCTACCTTGCAGGGCATCCGCGAGGGATGCCCTTACGGGACAACGGTTTTTCAAAATTCTGCAAAAGTATAGATATTATAATGCCAATAAAAATTGACCTGTAGATGAAAGAAAGGAGGCATGTCTATGATAATGAAAAATTTTATAGTCATAGTTATATTTTTTTTATTTGTTAATATGGTGCCTGTGAAAGGAGAAAGCCCGGATGAACTGGTTAAAAAAGGAAATGAACTGGCACTTCAGGGCAAATATGAAGAAGCCTTTGGTTCATACGATAAAGCTCTTCAGGTAAATGAAAATTTTATACCTGCTCTCGTAAATAAATCAATTGTTTTGTTTGACACGTATCAGCTCAGAAACTGGCAGGAAGAGAAATATCTGGAGGGCAGAAGATATCTTTCTGGGATTATAAAAATAGATCCTTCTCTTAAATCGGTGGATGTTAACGGCAGGTATTTACATAACATGACTCTGCTCCATATAGCATCTTACTATGGAAATAAAGCCCTTGTAGAATTACTTATAAGTAAAGGAGCAGATGTGAATTCTGTTTATGACGATTTTACTCCTTTGTTCATGTCTTTGAATTTTGAAATTTTTCTTCATGTTTATTATAAACCTTTACCGGAACTGAAAAAAGAGGCACAGGAAATTTCAAAAATTCTTATCCTCTCAGGTGCTGATGTGAATAAAACTTATTTTAAAGGCAAATCCCCCCTTCATGGTGCGGCATTCCTCGGAGATAAAGAACTCGGAGAATTATTAATATCAAAAGGGGCAAAGATAGATCAGAAAAATTATTACTCTATTACCCCTCTGTATCTGGCAGCAAAATACGGGTATAAATCATTTGCAGAATTACTCCTGTCAGCAGGAGCAGATGTAAATGTAAGAGATTACAAAGGAGAAACTCCTCTCCATGTGGCAAAAAATAAAGAAGTGGCAGACTTTCTTATCTCAAAAGGTGCAGATGTAAACGGAAAAGACAATGACGGAGAGACTCCTCTCCATCAGGCAGAAAAGAAAGAAATTGCAGAACTCCTTATTTCAAAAGGAGCAGATGGGAATGGAAAAGATAATAAAGGTTATACCCCTTTACATGTAGCCACCTTATATAACTGCACAGACGGAGCCCTTTTATTTATTTCAAAAGGATCGGAGATAAACTGCAGGGATAATCATGGCAGAACTCCTTTACATATAGCATCTGAACATGGTTTTATCAAACTTGCGGAAGCTTTAATTAAAGGAGGAGCAGATGTAAATAGCAGAGATAATCAGAACCTTACTCCTTTACATATAGCGTTAAACAGAGATATGGCAGAACTTTTAATAACAAAAGGAGCACAGGTGAATGAAAAAGACACATACGGAGCTACTCCGTTATATCAGGCCATATTGAGAAATAATAAAGACCTTGCAGAAATGCTTATAGCCAGAGGGGCTGATGTGAATTGTAAAACTGCTTCCTGTGATGTGCCTTTACATCTTGCAGCCTATTACGGACATAAAGAACTGGTAGAACTCCTTCTTTCTAAAGGTGCAGATGTAAATGCGACAGATATAGAAGGATTTACGCCTCTGGCTTATGCATCTGTTAATAATCAGAAAGAAACAGTTGAATTTCTTATATCCAGAGGGGCAAAAGAAGATTTATACTGCGCTGTAATGAAAGGAGATAAAACCTTATGTGAGAAGTTTATCAATGAAACTTCTTTTTTAAATAAAGGCCCCATGGGATTCACACCCCTTCATATAGCAGTTGCGGGAAATAATAAAGAACTTGCTGAATTTCTCATTGCCAGAGGTTCTGATGTAGACAGTAAAACCAGAGAGGGAGAAACTCCTCTGTTTTATGCAGTCAGTAACGGTAATATACCTGTAGCGGAATTACTTGTTCTTAAAGGAGCAGATGTAAACGCGAAAACTGTTGAAGGTTATACTCCTTTACACTGGGCAGCTTATTTCTGTCAGAAAGATATGATTGAGCTACTTACAGGAGCCGGGGCAGATGTAAATGCTAAAAATACCGATGCTATGTCTGTAATAAATATGGTTGACTCTGCCGGATATAAAGATTTCTCTGATTTCTTAAAATCAGGGATGGATATGAAAAAAAAGGATGGATTTACCCCTTTATTTGTTGCTGTCTGCAGCTATGATAGTCCGAGAGAGCCTGCTCCCTCTGTGAAACCTCTGGATATAGTCGAACATTTTATCTCTAAAGGAGCCGATGTGAACATCAGCTTTTATGGTATAAGCCCTTTACATCTGGCAGTCTTTACAGGTAACAGGCAATTATGTGAATTACTTTTATCCAACGGCGCATCGGTAAATGCCAGAGATAACAATGGAAGTACTCCTTTACATATAGCTGCATTAAGAGGTAATAAGGATATTGCTCTGTTTCTTATATCATCAGGTGCAGATGTGAATATAAAGGACAATGAAGGAAATACTCCGGAAGACAGAGCGGTTTTCAGTGAATTAAAGAGTTTTCTTGATGACGGACATGAATAACTCTGACTTCGCGTAACTCATCACGATTATATTAAGATAAGGAGGTAATGAACATGTTAAAACCGATGTTAAACATTTTATTCATAGTTCTGATATTATGTACCTGTTCTGTACAGGTGAAATCGGAAAATTTAACACCTGTAACACTCGATCCCATTAATATTCTGGAACAGGAGCAGATAGATATGGCCATAGATAACAATCAGGTAAATGTTACCGCTGTAAAACAGGGTGATGTTTTATATGTAGATTCATCTTTTTTTACAACCTGGTTTAAACTTTCAGAGGAACAGATTAAGAGTTATGCTCCTTACGGAGGTACACTTAAACTGGGAACAAAAGATATTCTCTGTCTGCCTCTCCTTTCTGTTTTAAAATCACTCGGTGTCAGATATACCTATAATCCTATTTTCAGTAAAGATATAGTAAGGATAAGAACAGACAGAGATTTTAGAGTTGACCCGACCTATAGCTATAAACCTTCTGATAGCAATTCCCATGGTAATCTGCCTGATAAAAATAATCGTTCCCTTCAGTCTGATCCTTACTATTCTTCTCTGGGTACATGTATCTATTCTACCAATCCCGGCTGGGGATATTATTATCCTCCGGGATATACACCCGGATATTATTTCGGTTCTTACGGTTTTGTTCCGCAGGTGATTTCACCTCCGGTTATTGATATTTCACCTTCATTTGATATAGGCCCTGTTGATTTTTAAAGGCAATCTTTAAAAAATATTTAATAATTTTAATTATTATGGTATAATATAAAGAAATTTTTATAGGGAACATAGTACAGATAAAAAATGAATGGCAGATATAATAATCCAATGAAACAGTGTCCCTTTTGCGGTGAAGCTATAATGGCAAATGCCGTAAAGTGTAGATTCTGTCAGGAATTTCTGGATAATGTTTCTCCTCAGACAAAACCCTGTATGTTCTGTGGAGAAAATCTGGATATTAATGCCACTGTATGTGATTACTGCGGAGAGTCTCTGATTTCTTCCGGTGCCAGACAGGGCAGACCTGCAGCACCTCAAATACAGACCGGTTATGAGACACCTTCTGAACCGTTGGAAGAGAATGAACAGCAGAGTGGCTTCAGCACCTATAGATTACCTCCTGTTGGAGATGATTTTTTCCCCTATGAAGATCAGCCTCCTGCTGTAGAGATATGTAATTGTTGTGGTGAGCAGCTTTTGAGCATTGAAGACGGATCGTGCCCTTTCTGTGGTAATGTTTTTGCCGATACTATGGCAAAAAAACCTCCTTCTCCTTCCGGTAAAGAATGTCCTTTTTGCGGAGAAATAAATGGCCCTTCTTCTATCAGATGTTCAGCCTGCGGAGAAATAATGAAAATTTCCCTGGGTGCCAGAGGTGTTTCCACGAAAGCAACATTACCTTACTCTGATGGCATCAGAAGTGGTTCCCCGAAAGCAACATTACCTTATTCCGATAAATCTGGCACTGACAGAAGAAGCGTGGAAAAATCTGTAGTTACAGGAGATCTTCAGAGGGAATGTCTGTTGTGCGGTGAAAAAAATTCAATAAATGCCGTTAAATGCAGAGTCTGCCATGAAATATTTACCGATGAAAGATCATCTCCCGTACCTCCTGATCCTATCGGAGAGATTTCTCAGGAAATGACTAAAAAAAGAGAAAGCCTCCTCACTCCCAGTAAGGTACTTACTAATAGAGCTTCCATTCCGCAAAAAGATGCTTATGTGAGCCAGTCGAGAGATACAAGACCCTTCTCCAGTCGCTCTTCCAGTAATGCAGGGAGGGAAGAAATGTACAAGCTATGCCCTCTGTGCGGTGAGAAAAATCCTCTTTCTGCTGCTTACTGCAAACTCTGCTGTGAGGAACTTAAGGATAAAGAACTTCCCAGAGCCGAAATCCCTTCTGTAAAACATAAAGAAACTATAGCTGCACCTAAAGAATCTGTGAAAAAATCTATTCTTACCGGTGATCTGCACAGAGAATGTCTCCTCTGCGGCGAAAAGAATCCTGTAACAGCAGTGAAATGCAGGATATGTGATGAGGTATTTGATACGGATGGCACAGTGCAGGAATTTGTGAAACAACCGGAATTACCTCATGAAGATACAGACAAAGAAGATTATATACCTGAAGAAATCATGCCTCAGGAAAGTGTGGAAGAAGAAAAACCAAAGCCTGTAAGGAAGAAGAGCCACTGGGAAACTGCTCCAAAACAGGGAATAGAAGAAAGCAGATTTTCTGCACCACCACCTGTAACAAAGTTTAAAGAGGAGAAAAAAATCGGAATAAAAAAATCTACTCCTGAACAGGTGAAACCTATTGCATGCCCTGTATGCGGTTCCAAACTCTCTCCTTCTGGCGAATGTCCTAATTGTATACATAAGCAGGCTGAGCTGGAAAATCTGGTTACATCTCCTAAAAAGAAAACTACAGTCTATCCTATTATTATTACAGGTGTGGGAATAATATTTATACTGGTTCTGCTGACTGTTATAGGCTCCTATGTATACCCTATTGTGAATAATATTTTATCACATCATCCGAAACCTACGGAAATAGCATCTCCTGCCACTCCGGCAGAACCTACTGAAGTCTCTGCCACTCCTGTGGCAATGGAAAGCCCTGTGGAAACGCCCGGTGCCCTTATGATACCCACATCTGCCCCTACCAGTTCAGCAGCTCCTACTCCTGTTGTAATAACGAAAGTTTCTTTTGTTGATATAGATGATAATTTCGCGAAAGATTATATAATTGCCCTTCAGAGACTTGGTATATTTAAAGAAATAAACGGGAATAAGTTTAAGCCATATGATAAAATTACGAGAGGTCAATATACGAGATGGCTTGTAACGACAGCAAATATTTTATGTTCTGACCAGGAAATTACTAAATCTCTGGCCAGTCTGTCTAAAAATTATTATGATGATGTGCAGCCCGATTACAGCGATTTTACTTATATTCAATTCCTTCATGATAGAGGTTATATTGTAGGTATAGACGGAACTCATTTTGAACCTGATAAGGAACTTACAAGGGAAGAGTTGATGATGATAAGATGCAGCTTTGAATATAATATACAATATACTGATATAAGACAAATGGATAATGCAAAATGTATTTCTGATTTACAAAATTATTTCAGAGATCCAAATGATATAAACAAATCTTATCTTGTATCATTCTATAAAGATATGACACCGGATTTTCCTGTCCTGAACAGAACCTTCGGCAGAATAAAGAAGATCTATCCTAAAGCCCCCGTTACCAGAAGTGAAGCAGCAGCAAGTATAGGTGAGATTATGGGAAAATCTGCAGAAGAAATTCTGGAAAATTTATTATCTCCAATACCTGCTTCTGCAACACCTTCTGAATAATTTAGTAACTATACCCATTAATCAAAGGTAACTGAATTCATTGTCTTTTTATTAACAAAATATTAACAAATTGTTAACATTTTGTTAATATTAGTAACAAAATGTTAACAACTATTCTGTATTTTTGTAGTATAATTAATAAAGGTCAGATGAAAAATCTTTATCCGGAGGGGTATATGTGACAGGTTTGAAATTTAGCAGAGAAAATATTAAATATTATCTGGAGCTGGATGATTGCAGTAAGGAATTATTAAGGAGCGTTAACAGGCTTTTCCTTGTAGATCAATTATTTGAGAAAGTTTTTTATGTAAATGATTTTCCTATGCATAAAATCCTCAGAGATGCTTCCAGAACATATCACTATCTTGTAAACAATGCAAGAGAAAGATGTAAAATCAGGATAGAATGGTTATTACTTGATAAATTTATAAAAGTAATTATTTTATCGAAATTATTAAATTTACCTTCCATTACCGGTAAAGAATTATATTTATTATTTTTTCCATATATTTCTTTTTTACCTGTTACGGCAGAAGAGAAAATAAATATTCTGCAAAAATTTGATTCATTATTATCTTTCTTTATAGAGAATCTGGATAAAAACTGTATTTGTAAAGAGGAAAAGGACGGAGAATTTTTATATATTATTAATTTTGTAATTGAAGGACATGGTGAAGTGATGTAAGATTTTAACAAATGTCTGCTAAGAGCTGAATGCTTTTTATATAGGTTCCGCTTTAAGAGCGGAATTTCTTTATTTAAAGAGGAATTACCCCGGGAAGGTAGAATTTTAAATTACATAAAATACGCAATCATATCTACTGAGGTGAGAATAAATAATACATATGTGCTCTCGTGACGCGTTACGCGTGACAGGAAGAAAACTTTTGTTATATGGCTTATACTCAGGTCAGTATTTATGGATGGATTATAATTTTTTATTAGAATCAATAAAGGAGTGACTTTGCTTGACACATTTAACGGAACAATATATAGAAGATGCCGAAAAATACGGTGCTCACAATTACCATCCTCTTCCTGTAGTAATATCTAAAGGGGAAGGTGTATGGGTATGGGATATAGAAGGCAGAAAATTTTTAGATATGTTAAGTGCCTATTCTGCTTTAAATCAGGGACACAGACATAAAAAAATTGTTAATGCTCTTAAAGAACAATTAGATAAGGTTACTCTTACATCAAGGGCTTTTCATAATGATGTTATGGGGAAATTTTTCAAGAAATTCTGTTCTATTACCGGCATGGACAGAGTTCTTCCCATGAACACAGGCGGAGAAGCTGTTGAAACTGCTATAAAAGCAGCCCGTAAATGGGGCTATAGCAAAAAACATATTGAACATGACAGGGCAGAGATTATAGTGGTAGAAAATAATTTTCATGGCCGTACCACTGCAATAGTCGGCTTTTCAACTGAAAAACAGTACAGAGAAGGATTTGGACCTTTTGCTCCCGGTTTCACTGTTATACCTTATAATAATCCTGAAGCTCTGGAGAAAGCCATTAACAAAAACACTGCAGGTTTTTTGTTCGAACCAATTCAGGGTGAAGGAGGAGTTCTTATTCCTGATGAAGGGTATCTTAAAAAAACCTTTGACATCTGTAAAAAACATAATGTCCTTTATATAGCAGACGAAATACAGACAGGATTCGGCAGAACAGGTAAGCTCTTTTGCTGTGATCATGAAGGAGTAAAGCCTGATATACTGATAGTAGGTAAGGCTCTTGGAGGAGGACTTTATCCGGTTTCTGCCATACTGGCAGACAACGATATTATAGATGTATTTACACCGGGAGATCATGGTTCTACCTTTGGAGGAAATCCTCTCGCATGTGCAGTGGCAATTGCTTCATTGGAGGTAATAATAGAAGAAGATCTGCCGGGTAGATCTCTGGAAATGGGTAATTATTTTGTGAAGAGATTGAGAGATCTAAACAGTCCCCATGTTAGAGAAATAAGGGGAAAAGGCCTGATGATAGGCATAGAAATAAAGAAAGAGTCAGGAACAGCAAGACCTTTCTGTGAAGCTCTTAAAGAAGAGGGGATTCTGGCAAAAGAAACTCATCACCAGGTTATAAGATTTGCTCCACCTCTTGTTATAACAAAAGAAGATATTGATTGGGCAATGGAAAGAATAGAAAAAGTTCTTAAATAGATTTATATGAAAATAGTGAAGTGTGAAGAGTGAAGATAGGAATATCTTTTTATTTTAGTTTTGACCGAAACGGTCATGGCTCTTTGAGAAATATTTAAGGATTATTTAAGGATTATACGTTATTATTATATTCAGGGGATTTGTGATTTTTTTATTACCTCCCCGGCCTTTTAGCCCGGTGGAGTGATATGTAACATCAGAATAAGGAAATACTTTAAGAAGGAGGGTCTATAATGAGCACTATAAAAAGCTCTACTTCAAAACATGCACAAAAACAGCAAAAACCAAAGCAGGCAGAGAAGTCTGAAAAATCCGGCGGAGGTAAAGGTGAAGGTGAACGTATTACAGCCGATGATTTAAAAGTAGAATTAAAAGGTCCACCTGAGATAGGCATAGACAAACTGGGTTCGGAAGAAGCAGAGGAAGCGGGAGATAAGAAAGAGGATAAAAGTAAAAGTGCTTCTTCAAAGAACAAGGTAAAATCAGGTGTGGCAGGACTTGTATAATTTAATGGTATAGGAATTTTCATTTTTAATGGTGTAAAATAAAGTTTTAAATGAAAATTATGTACAGGCAGTTTATCCAAATAATTTATATGAGAATAATGGAAGCTGATGCTTCACTGCAGGTTATCTTCAATCCGGTAATGATCTGTCCGGTCATGCCTGTTAAGGAGATTTTTTGAATAGAAAAAGCTTTCAACATAATGTTTTATTATAAGAACTGATTGGAGAGAGCTTTTTCTATCTTAAATAAACGTACTATGTTTGATGATTTAGATGATTTAAAAGAGGGCTCTGATACAAAAAAATGTTTTAACTGTGACTGGATTAATCCCATTCAGGCAAAATACTGCAAATTCTGTAATGCCACTCTTATGCAGATCTTTCAGGAAAAGCCGGAAGAAACTATTAATATTTTAGATAAAGACATTTATAAGAAAATAGTAGATTACGGCTGGTACTCACCGAAATTTAAACTCCTCCTGGAAACGGCTGAAAATATGATGGAAAGAAATATTTCTGTAAAAGAATATTCTTCTGTCATAGAAGAACTTCACTATAACATAACAAGAGAGTTATATTTCCCTGATGGCCTTAAGAATAATCTAAAAACCTATGTTAGAGAAACAAGAACCGATAAAGCAGAAGAGATTATGGAAACCTGCATAGAAGCTCTTGACCTCTATGATGAAGCTTTTGAGTATTTTAAACTTTATATAAAAGACAGAAAAACCGCACATATTCAATATGGACTTGAACTTGCCCTTGAAGCAAAAAATAAACTCTGCCAATCTCTCGCATTTCTTGATGAAGGTGAAGGAGAATATAAAGATATACTTAAAAAGGTTGATTGATTAATGAGCAGTGACCTTCCGGCCACTGCTCATAATGTCTAACCTTCCAGAAGTTTAAGATATTCCGGAACTTTTGACGCATCGTTGAGGAAATTCTTTTGACCTTCGTCTGTTTTCGGATGTAAGCTCAGTTTCTTTATTACGGAAAGAGGAACTGTTACAATATGAGCTCCCACTAAAGCAGACTGAAGAACATGGACAGGATGTCTTATAGAAGCTGCTATTATCTCTGTTTTGAAATCATAATTATCATAAATCTGAACAATTTCTTCAATAAGCTGCATACCGTCCTGGTTTATATCATCAAGTCTTCCTACAAAAGGACTTACGAAATACGCACCTGCTTTTGCTGCAAGAAGTGCCTGAGATACACTGAAACACAGAGTTACATTACACTTAATACCTTCTTTTTTCAATTCTTTTACAGCCTTCAAACCTTCTATAAAAAGCGGTATTTTTACCACTACATTCTGTCCGAATTTAGCGAGTATTTTTCCCTGTTTTACCATTGTTTCCGCATCATTTCCCGTTGTTTCAAGACTTATAGGCCCCTGAACCTCTTTTACAAGCTGTTCTATATATTCTTTCATATTAACCTTACCACCCTGGTCTGCCACGGCTTTTGCAAGGAGGGTAGGATTTGTTGTAACTCCATCTATAAGCCCCATCGTATTTGCTTCTCTGATTTCTTTAATGTCGGCACTGTCAAGAAAAATTTTCATGATTTTTCTCCTTTCATTAATAGAATGTTTAACTATGAAATTAACTATATAGTAATTTTATTTTACTGTCAACATTTGAGGAAGACTTTTATTACATGGTTATGGTCAGGTCAGCTTTTAATGCAATCTTTTTATGCAAACTGTTAACATAAAGTTAACATAAAGTTATTGTATTTTATTCAATTTTTTGTTATTATTATCCATAGTTGATTATGGCTACGTTTTTTATAAAAGGAGGACGATTATTTTTGAGTAATGAAATTAATTCAACACAGATTCCTATTTACGATAGAGTAAAAAATTGTGCTCACACCCAGCAGGCCTGGAATGCAATATCTGAAGAGGTAAACTCTGTAGTTAAGACAACAGATAAATATCTTCAGAGTGATAGTGTAAGTCAGGACGAAATCCATGGTCTATCAACAAAACTCAGAGAACTTCAAAAAGCAATGGTAGATAATCTGGAAAATGAACATGTCATAGATGTAAATGGAGATATATGGGTTAATAAAAATAAAGAAGGAATTACTGAAGAGACTATTGACAGTATTTTTAATGAACTTCAACCTATGTTATCTACAAATTTACAGAAGAAACAGGATGAAAGAATAATAGAAGAAAATACTAAAATTGATCTGGCCTTAAATGAACATAGTACATCAGACGCTACTGTTACAAAGAAGGGAATTTTTAAACGTACTACTGAAACTTCAGAAGATAACAGTGTAAGTAGTAATATAAATGGTAATATTACGGAAGGTAATAAAACTGTTCAGGAAAAAATTCAGGAAGATTTGCATAAAATAAGTGATATAGCTTTTAATCGTAAATTTGATAATACAGTTGAATTACTGGGCAGTAATATAAATGATCCGGAAAAGTGCCTTGAGAATATTAAAAATGGTAAAATAAAAGACGTATTGGCCAATACAACATTTGTTGAGCCTGCCAATAAAGAAAAATTTGAAAATAGAGTTAAAGAGACATTTGCAAAATCAATAGAGAATAAACAATCTGACATTAAAAATCTTGATACAGACATGTTATCATGTGTGAAGAAATCAGTTTTAGGAGGAGTAATTAGTATTGCAGGACTGACAGCTCTGTGGGTTACAGCAGGAATGAGTGCTCCTGTATGGCCTCACTTAATAACTGGCATCGGAGCATTTACATTTATGGGTAACGCTTCGGAGATTTATGATGACAAAAAAGCCATTAAAAATAATCAGGAAAAAATTAAAACTTATGAAGAGACTTTAAATAAATTCGATGAATTAACAGATAATGAATCTGTAAAGTAAAAACTGTTTATATCAGTTTTATAATACAATTGTTAGACAGGGGCAGTTCATAAACTGCCCCTGTCATTGTACGCCCGACAGTATATGAAAAACTATTGCAGGTTGACTTACTATCGTCGTTAGTGTATATTCTTTAAGAGAGATTATAATAAGGAGAGGAGCTTTTTTATGAATGTAGTTCCGAAACAATCTAAAGGTTTCAATTTTTCCGCTCTGTCAATAACAGGAGCAGTCATAATTGCTATCGGTTTTATTATAATTATTATTCTTGCCTCCACAATTTACTATGTACCGCCCGGGCATGTAGGAGTTCTTATTTTTAAAATCCCACCTGCAGGCAATACGAAAGGTATTGCAGATGTTTCATTAAATCCCGGTTATGGCATGAGAAATTTTATCACCCAGGATGTTATAATATATCCTGTTTATATGCAGACTATTATTCTCTGTAAAGCTTCAACAGAGGGTTCTCAATCGAATGATGAGATAAATGTAAATTCTACGGAAGGACAGCCTATAAGCTGTGATGTTTCTCTTGCTTTTGAACTGAATCCCCAGAAGGTTCCCGATCTTTATGTGGCTTTTCGCCAGCCTATAGAAAATATTACCCATGGATTTGTAAAACAGGCTATAAGACAGTCCATGCAGGAAGTGGTAGGTACAACCAGAATAGAAGATTTTATCGGTAAAGAAAAGGCTTCTGTAGTTATGAGAGTACAGAAGGTTCTCCAGGAAAGACTTGGTGAATACGGATTTGTGGTAAAACAGTTCACGCTCAATGAAATAAGGGCGCCAAAGACAATTATGGAAGCTATAGAACAGAAAAATGCTGCAGTTCAGGAAGCCCTTAAAGCTCAGAATGAACTTCAGAGAAGGAAGTTTGAAGCAGAACAGAAGGTCATTGAAGCAGACGGAGAGGCAAAAGCCATTCTTACGAAAGCAAAATCCCAGGCTGAGGCAAATAAACTCATTTCTCAGTCTATAACACCTGTTCTTATAAAATATGAATCGATAAAGAAATGGAATGGAGTTTTACCTCAGGTAAGCGGCGGTGCCACACCTTTTATTGATATAAGGGATCTGTCAGGTGCCGGAGGAGAAGTAAAGTAAGTTGTGAGCAGTGAGTGGCAGGTATCTTACCTCCACTCACGACTTATAGATAGGGCATTCTTTTTATAAATTCATTCTTTATATGTCCGCAGCATGAACATTTATATAAAATATTTACACCATATCCAGGCTGTTCTTCTTCTTTATATTTCTTCAACTTTCGTTTTTTGCACGACGGGCATTCTGAAGGAATTAATTCCAGAATTTTAAAGAAGAGAGGTACAGAAAGGCAGATAAGAAAAAATATAAGGCACGGGAATAAATAATTCATATAGTCTGTTCTTTGTTCATCTATTACCTGCAAACGTAATCTGTGAGCAGTGAGTATTTTATCTCTACTCACCACCCACTTTCTTACAGACCTGTTGGTAAATCTATAAATTTGTAATCAATGGAGAATTTTTCACTTACATGTTCTGCAAGCAGATTAACTCCCGTTTTCTCCGTATTATAATGACCTCCGAATACTACATTTATTTTATTTTCTTTTGCAGTCCAGTAAGAGGAATGAGATGGTTCTCCTGTTATATATAGGTCAAGGCCTTTTTCTATTGCCAGGGAAATCATATAGATTGCGCCTCCCGATACAAAAGCCAGTTTCTTTATCTCTTTTTTCCCGAAGTCCCACAGAGTTATGTCTTTCCCAATTACACTTCTTATCTTTTCCAGAACATCACAGAGAGGTTTTGCTTCAGGGAATTCTATTATACTGGTAAGATCAAATTTCTCTGTTTTAAATTCATCCCATCCTGCCAGTTTATAAAATCCATGGTTATTTCCCAATTCTTCATGACTGTCCAGTGGCAGATGTGATACATAAAGAGCACAGTTTTTCTTTATTAATGAATGGATTATTTTATAGATACGGCCTTTAATCGCCAGAGGTTTTCCCCAGAAAAATCCGTGATGAACTATAATTAAACTGTTGGGAGAACATTGATTGACAAATTCATAAGATATATCTACACCTGTATATATTTTTTCTATATCTCCGCTGTTTTCTACCTGAAGGCCGTTCAGACTCTTATCTTCAATATCTTTTATATTAAGAATATTGTCCATATAATCAGTTATTTTAAACAGGTTCATTATTTTCGTCTCCTTTAACGGTAATTCTTTATCAATAAAATCCGTATTCTCCGCAGAAACCCAGTAAAGCACCGGGACAGGAAGATGTTTCTCCTTTCATTACAGTTCTTCCCTGGCCACTTAAGGCTGCCATCATGGTACCTCCATGAGATGAACCGGTGGGGCCATGAGCCAGGAATGAATTACGTCCTTCCAGGTTGTCACCACAGGGCATTTCTCTGGCATTTAAGTAAGGGGAAGAGGTAAATTTGCCAAGGGCCATTCTGTAGAATATATAATTTCCGAACATGGAAGGAGGAGGAAGAAGGGTCATACCAAGAAAACCTCCTAATGCCATAGATGCAAGGGCTGTGCTTCCGAGATTTTCACTCATTTCATTGAAGCCGAGGAGAGCGGCAAGTCCCATTCCTCCGAGAGAAGCAGAATTATCTGTAAATTCTTCTCCCATACCGGGAGACAGGCCGGACAGTAGCATTTTCCCTGTATCGCCTCCGTAGTCTGATAGTGTACATGATGATGACGTAATGGTGGCTACTGGATAACCGAGAAGGAAATCCGAAAGTTTTCCAAATGAAATGAGCACTCTTAAATCTTCGTCCGCCATATTCTTTATTTCTTTGCGGAACTCTGCAAATCTGCTCATAACATAAGCCTGTCTGACTTCATTCTGTTCTTCCATGTATACTACAAATACCTTCCGAAAAATTGACAGAATATTTGTAAGCTTTCAGCTTTGCTCTCGTAACGCGTAAACCGTGACTGAGTAAGACTTTTATTACATGCTTATACTCAGGTCAGTAAGTTATGAAATAGATTATAAATTAAGTTTTTAGCTGATAGCTAACTGCTGACTGCTTACGAATATTTTATATTATATCATAAATATTCTGAAAAAGTCGAAAGGGGAAAATAAAAAGAAGGTAAGGAAGAGTAATAGATGTCGAATATTTTATGTGGAAATATTAAACATATACATCTATTGCCATTGCATCACTGTTAAGAGGGACTGTTTTGTTTAACATCTGCATCAGGGCGCTTGTTTCCGACATCTGTGTTTCCATGACTTTTTTCATCATTTCAATCGCTATTTCCTGTTGTGCCATGGCTTCTTTCATTACCATCGCAGCTTTTACATCACCCGGTATGCTTGATGAAGACATAATACTGCCTATCATATCCATAATATTTCCCTCCTGTTTTACGGAGATTTCTTCTTTATTTATTATATAATAAAAATCCTTACGTGACAAACTATCTTAAGACGTATTTTAATTTATGGAAGAACTATTTTTTTTCAATGGAAAAAGAAATTTATCACAGAATATTGAGAGTGAAAAGTGAAAAGTGAAAAGTGAAAAAATTGGATTTTACTTACTTTTCATTATCCACTACTCACTATTCACTAATTAATAGATTTACAAAATTAAGTGCAATTTCCAGTAAAAGTGAATCTACCTGTCATAAAAAACACTATCATTACATGCTTATGTTCAGGTCAGTGATTGAAAAAAATAATCCTGTAAGCTATAATATTTCATAAGTGTCCATAAATAATGACCTCGTAATGCGTAAGGCGTAATGCGTGATGTGCAGGAATTAAACCCGTCACGCGTTACACGTTACCCGTCACGACCATTTAAATCTCAATAATTTATGACTTACACTAACCTGTCCTATCAAATTATATTTTATGAAAGAATTTAAAGAAAAAACAAAAGATTTTTTTATAGTACTCAATGAATCTGTGAAATCTTTTCAGAGGAATAATAATTTTGAAAGATCTGCCTCACTGGCATTTTTCGGCTTTTTCTCTGTTATTCCCCTATTGCTTCTTGTTTTCTATATTCTTGGTAATTTTATTCTCTCATCTGACAGAGCTTTTTTAGCAGTTCAAAATGTGACATCTCAGATATTTCCGGAATTTATCAGAGTAATTGCAAGAGAAGTTTATGCACTTTCAGAACACAGAGAAATATGGGGGCCCATAACAATTATAACCCTTTTCTGGTGGCTTACACCTCTTGTCGGTACAATCAGAAATGCCTTCACAAAAATATTTAAAACCGATGAAGAACTTCCATATTTTAAATCCAAAACCTTTGATCTTCTGGCTGCCATCATAATAGTTGCTCTGTCTATAATACTTGTAGTAAGCGAAGTCTTTTATTCTATGATTACGGTAGTATTTTTTAAAACCCCTGTCCTTCATCGTATAAGTAATATTACTGCATCATTTCTTCTTACCGTGATCTTAATGACCGTTTTCTATGGTATTTTTTCACCTGTAAAGGTAAAAATTAAATACATGCTCGGAGGAGCTTTATTCAGTAGTTTACTCTGGTCTATTATGAGACCTGTATTTTTTCTTTTTCTTAAATTTAATCCCAGTTATGGCTATACCTTTGGTTCATTAAAGGCTCTTTTTATTCTTTTTATATGGGTTTATTATTCTTTTTCAGTAATTTTACTCGGAGCGGAAGTTATTTCAAATCTCAGAAAGAAAGATGCCCTCTTCCTGAAAGGACTTTTTTATAATGGCTATGATAAAAAGAAAATACAACATATAATGAGCAGGAAATTTGTTCAAACATATGGGAAAGATGATGTTATTTTCAATTATGACGAAGAAGCCGATAAAATGTTTTATATTCTCTCCGGTTCTGTACATATAACAAGGAATAATGAGGTTATTAATGTTATGAAACAGGGGGAATATTTCGGAGAAATTTCTCTGCTTATTAATACAAAAAGAACTGCCTCTGCTGTTGCAGCAGAAGAACATACACAGCTCGTATGTATTTCTCAGGATAATTTCGGTATTATTCTCAGAGAAGAGGGAAAAATTACCTTTTCTATATTAAAAGAAATGGCAGAGAGATTGAAGAATAGAACAGATGATTATGTGTAGGCGTTTTATTAAACGCCCTGAAGATGAAACACGCATCACCCATTACGCATCACGCATCACGATTTTAAAATAACCCTTTTTTCTTTTTGTCAAAATAAAAATCTACTTTTATCTGTGATTCAGGTGATCTCTTTGCTTCAAAGGTATTCTGCTTTAAATCCATAATCAGTTTTTCACATGTCAGAGATGAACCGTCATCTCTCCTGAGTTGCACATTCCCGGACAGAGTGAGGCTTTGAGGGGAAGACATATAGGTGGCAGTGTCTGCATAAACATGTTTGTCTTTTTGAGTCGCCTTCACTCTGCCTCCTGCCATTACCCTGCTCGGTTCATCCCAGGTAAATTCAAGTGTGTCGGAAACTATCGTTACAGGCCCGTCTTTAAAGGTTTTCTGAAGTTTCGCTGTTCCCTTCTCAGGTGCTTTTGTCTGAACTATCTTTACATTTCCTGCCCATACACCTTTTTTTTCTTTATATGCTACTGTTACAGTATTGCCGGAAAGAACTGTTCCGGGCTGGCTGAATACAACATTTCCCGATGCTACCGCAATATTTGTTTTCCCGTTGAATTTTATATCATCTGCTTCGAGTGTGGCTTCATCTTTTTCAAGTCTTACACTTCCCCATATATGAAATTCATTGGAATTTGCCTCTCCTGAAAAATTCTGGGCAAGTATTTTTACATCTACATTGCCTCCGAGTAGATCGTCTTTTTCTCCTATAATGGCCCAGGCTCTGTCTGTAAGAGCCAGAGTTATTAATATAATTAAAAATATGTAGAAATTTTTCATAAATACTCCTTTTGTTATTCAGAAGTCACTCTGCGGTTGTTAGCTAACATTTTCTTCCAGTGTCCGGGTGAAACATTAATATATCTATCCTGTACTATAATTATTACAGATTCTATGCCATTATTATAAAATAAATGGCGGAAAAATAAAAGATCATTAAGAAAATTTTATAATATCTCCCAGGTTTATTTCGTGAAAGCCCGGCAGATCTGCTTCGACGGAAGCCAGTCTGAATCTCTCTTTCCCTGTCTTTCTGAGTAAGTCCAGCCTTTCTTTCATTGAAACCGAAAGAGGAAATGTTTCTTTAATGTTTTTTAATATAAGATCACTGTTAAAGTCCACATTATCAGACAGGGTATCAAAAATGGAAGAAATTATTACCTGTTCTATTTCGGAACCGCTGAAGCCTTCTGATTTCTGGGCAAGTAATTCCATGTTGAAATCTCTTGTGTCTCTGTTACGTTTACTCAGATGAATACGGAAAATTTCTTCTCTTTCTCTTTGATAGGGGAGATCTACAAAAAATACCTCGTCAAATCTTCTTATCAGTTCTTCAGGAAGAATATTTATATTGTTTGCCGTAGCCACTATGAAAACAGGACTTTTATGCTCTTCCATCCATGTGAGGAGAGTTCCGAGCAATCTGGAAGTTACGCCGCTATCTCCCCCGTCTAAGACCCCTGAAAAAGCCTTTTCTATTTCATCTATCCATAATATGGCAGGAGCGACACTTTCTGCAATCTTCAGTGCTTTTCTCATATTTTTTTCAGACTCTCCTACAAGTCCTCCCAGAACACGGCCGAGATCGAAATGAAGAAGAGGTTTTTTCCACTGACCTGCAATGGCTTTGGCACAGAGACTTTTCCCGCATCCCGGAAGTCCCGTGAGAAGTATACCTTTCGGTTCAGGAAGGCCGAAATCTCTGGCTTTTTGTGTGAAGGCAAGTGCTCTTTTATTCAGCCATTTTTTCAGGTTGTTCAATCCTCCTATATGGGAGAAATGTTCTAAATAAGGGTAGAACTCCAAAAAACCTGCTTTTCTTATTATCTGTTCCTTTTCTTCCAGGATTAATTCTATATGTTCTGTCCCTATTTTGCCTTTCATTACAGCTACCTTTGCAAGTATTTGCTCTGCTTCCCTTCTGCTAAAGCCAAGAAGTGATTTTACTATTTCTTCTCTTTCCTCTGCTGTACCGATGGAAATATTTATGCCCTGAGAAGAAAAATTATCTGCAACAAGGGAAAATATGCTGTCCATTTCTGATAAAGAAGGAAGTTTATAATCTATTACAGTAATGTCTTTTTCCAGTTCTACAGGTATTTTCATTACAGGTGAAGTGATTATTATAGTTCTGGAAGAATTTCGAAATGATATAACAAGATCACGGAGTTTTCTTTTTATTATATGATCATCTATATAATGATGAAAATCCCTTAATATAAAGATTCCATCGTCTTTTGCTTCTATTAATTCCAGAGCGCAGTAAGGCGTTTTAGCAGAGGATATTACTTTATCGGCACATATCATACCGTCTGTAACTGTCCATAAATAAAGATTTTTTTTCATTTCTTCCGCAATGGATGAACACATATACATGACCCTGTCTTCTTCCCAGGTAATGAGATAGATGACAGGATATCCGGATTTTATAAGTAATTTTATGTTTTTTTTTGTTTCCATCAGATTTCCATTTTATAATCATCAAGGCAGATTTCGAAGCCAGGGGGACAGAGGAGTAATGCAAAGGCAATACCAAACAGGCTTCCTGTTACAAAACGAAGATATATATTACTCTCCCTGAGACCTGCAAACTGTGTAAGACCATCCACTGCAACAGGTAACATTAAAAGGATTGCTATTTTCCAGTGATATTTTTTGAAAGATTTTCTGAATATATAAAGAAAAATACCACTTCCGAGCAGAAAGACATATATGGCAAGGCATCTTTCACATATTGCCATTTGATGACCCCATAGAAATATACATCTTTCCGGTTTCTGATGGCATAAGGCCTTCATACCTCCATAGAGAATATCACTCATTATTCTGTTATTATGAGATACAAAATAAGGAGCCATTATAGAAGCAACTATAATAAAGAAAAATATGCCGAAAACACTTATCAGTATAAGTTTTTTTACCATTTTATTACCGATTAATTCAGGACACCCATTATATATTTTGACTTTTTACAAAAAGCTTGCTTGCTATTAATGCTCCTGCTGATGCCGCCGCTATAAAGAAAATAACGTTTATTACACCACAGCATGCTATTGTTCCCAGACCTCCTATATATTGACCTATAACTTCTGCCTGAGAACCTGTTGCTTTTCCCAATTCTTCCAGTATCTTCTGTGAAACCTGCCGTCCGTAAATAATAAAACACAGGCTTGATATAAGAATCTGTGTAATAGTAGAAATTATAGTGCTGAATAGACTTGATTTAAGGGCTTCTTTTACTGCAAGACCCATACCGGGTCTATTCAGAAACAGAACTGTCACTATCCCACAGATAAAACCGAGACATATAAATATAGGAGGAATACATAAATTAACGAAACCAACTATTTGAGCCAGTACGGTAAATATTAAAACAACTATAAAATTTATTACTCCAAAAATCAGACCGGCTTTTAACCATGCCGACATTTTTTACACCTCCTTTCCCTTAAAATTGTTTTTCTTTCTCCGATATATTATTGTAAGTTTCTTTATAGTAATCTTCTGTAAATTCTCTATGAGTTACTTCTCCGAGAGAGTCTTCGATAAATTTCGTAAATTCAATGCATTCCTGTCCCTGAACACCTTTTATATCCAGTATTTTTACTTCTCCTGTAGGCAAGATTTTGACTTTCATTTCTTTCATAATATTTTCTCCCTCCCGTCACGGGTTACATGTTACAAGTCACGATACAATTACCACTGACGTACTGTAAGGACTATTTCCTGTTTTTCGTTAACTTCTTCTTCTGCCAGGGTAAACCCCTGTTCTGAAAGAATTTCTTTTGTTTTCAAATAGGCGTATTTCTGTGTAATGGCCTGAATAAAGTTCTTCTGTTTTATATTAGAACCCTGTTCCACCCCCCACCAGTCTGCCACTATATCACAGGTTTCTCCGTTCCATACTATACCTATGTCACAGGATGTACCGGTTTTTACCGCAATATCTGCTTTAACTTTTCTATCCTGATAACCTTTGATTTCAGCCCTTACATCACTGTAATTATATCCGAGTTCTTTAATAGCCTTTTTGACACATTCTCTGTCGGTAATCTTTGTTTTAACAGTTGTAAAATGGGACATTTTATTTCACCTCTTTTCAATATTATAGTGTATTTGTCATGTTTTGTGAATAGGGGAAAAGTCAGTGAGCAGTTAGCAGTGACCAGTGACCAGTGACCAGTGACCAGTAAAGCTATTTTGTAGATAAAATTAATTTTCAACTTTAGACTCTGTAAAGTTATTATAAGCGATAACCGTTGTGCCCCCTGTGGAGATAACAAAAGATGAGAATGTTCCTCACGTCATGCGTCACACATTACAATTCTCCATATAACTGATAACTGTTTACTGATAACTGGTCACTGACTATGTTGCTTTCCTTGCATTATTTTTTGCCCATTCTCTGAGTCTAGCCGTTTCTTCTATTGAAACATAAGGTGTAGTATTATGAAGATTTTTCAATATTGTTTGATAACTCAAGGTTTTTCCCTCTTCATAAGAATCATAAAGTGATGAAATAATAGCTTTTTTTATCTCATAACCGCTCAGATTTTTGCTGTTCCCTGCCAGTGTTTCAAGTTCTTTATCTGACATAAACACACTGGCCGTATATATTTTTAAAATTTTTTTTCTTTCTTCCATATCAGGCAGATCGAGGAAAAATATTTCATCAAATCTGCCTTTCCTGAGAAACTCAGGAGGAAGATTGAAGGGGTTGTTTGCAGTGGCAATAACAAATACGGGAGAAGATTTATCCTGAAGCCAGTTTATAAAACTTCCGAACAGTCTTGCACTTACGCCTGAATCTGTCGATTTATTGACTCCGTGAAAGCCTCTGTCGGCATTGTCAATCCATAAAATCGCAGGACATGTGGCTTCTACTGTAAGTATAGCTTTACGCAGATTTTCTTCTGACGAACCCATAAGAGGGCTGAAGAGCCTTCCCGTATCGAGTTTAATTAAAGGCATAGACCATTCCCGTGCAAGTCCTTTGGCTATAAGGCTTTTACCGCAGCCAGCAGGGCCAATAAGAATTACACCTTTCGGTTGATCCGTAATAAGATTTTTTCTCTGAAAAACTTTTCCCCTTTTTAAAAGCCATTTTTTTAGATTTTCGAGTCCCCCTGTATATTCAAAGCCTTCTGTGTCTGTATAGAATTCCAGTAATTCTGTTTTTCTTATTATCTGTTTTTTTTCGTCTATAATCGAATTAATCGATAGATGTTTTCCATGGCCTGCAATGAAGGTTTTTTCAATGACTCTTTCTATTTCTTTCATAGTAAGACCGCGGCATGAAGTTATGAAATGTTTTATAGTATTCTCGTCTTCGGAAATATTATGTTTACCTTTAAAAGTATGATGAAATAAATGTTCAATGTCTTCATATGAAGGAAGATTATATTCCAGTGTTTTTATATCTTTATCTATTTCCACCGGTAAATCCAGTACAGGAGATATAAAAATTATGTTATTATCTGTCTGTCTCAATATTCGGGACAGATTTTTTATGGCAGATTGTACATATGGATCTTTAAAATATATGTGAAAATCCAGAAGAATAAAAATGCTGTTCCCGTCAGATCTGTAATTGAGTATATGATTCAATATTTCCAGGGGGCTTTCTGTATTACCTGTAATTGTTCCGTTCTCTCTTTTTAAACCTCCCGTTACTGTCCAGTAATGAATATTTTTCCTTTTTCCTTCTATTTCATGGATATCTCTTATTATTCGTTCTTCTTCATAGGATATGATATATATCAATGGATATCTTGCCCTTAGCAATGTATCTACTTCTGATTTCTGGGATTTATAGAACACCGGTAATTACCTCCCGTAACGCGTTACGCGTTACCCGTCACGAATATAAATTATTTAGATAAATTGCCTCTACATAATTTTTATCTAAAGCTTTATTTTACGCCATTAAAAATGAGAGTTCCTGTACCGTTAAATTATAGCAGAAAAGAATAGAAGGATACAACTTTCTGAGGAGGAAAAGTATTTCATCTTATAGAATTAAGAGGTTTGAAGTAAAGGGAAGAACATAAAATAAAATACACGAAATTTGCAGGTGATTATTTATGGGAAAAGGTAATGCAGATAAATTCCTGGCAGAAGGTATTCATTTCTGGGATGGAGGCGATATTGAGAGGGCGGCAGATTTTTTTAAAAAAGCCCTTCACGAAGATCCTCAACACAGTGATGCAAATTGCAGATTGGCCATCTATTATCTGAGAAGCAGAAATTTTGAAGAATCTCTGAAATATGTTGACCAGGCAATTAAAACAGGAACGGAGAAAGAAGAAACTGTTTTTTTGAAAGCAGAATGTCTTATTCAGTTGAAAAACCCTAAAAAGGCCATAGAATGTCTTGAAGCTTCTCTAAAGAAAGGTATCACATCCGAGAGAATTCTTAAAACCCTGGGGAGGGGTTATTATGAATTGAGCATGAGTTTGCAATCTTCTCAAAATTTTGAAGAAGCTATGGCTATAGCCCAGAAAGGTCTTGAAAAATACCCTTCTTTCTCTCCTCTTTATAAACTTCTTGGCAAAATTTATTTTGAAGAAGGGGATAATAAAAGTGCAGTAGAACATCTGAATAAATATATAGAACAGGTTAAAGGTGACCCTGAAGCATATGTACTTCTCGGAGATATGTACACAGTTCTTCAGGATGCAGAAAAATCTTTGAATAATTACGGTAACGCCATTAGAATTGCTCCTGAAGCACTGTTACCTTTATATAAAATTGCCCATGTTTATTCGGATATAGGTGAATATCAGAAAGCCGAAGAATATCTTCTCAGGGTTATAGACATAGATCCAAATCTTGCTGCACCTTATGACAGTCTGGGAACTTTATACAGCAGACTCGGAGATTACGATAAAGCCATACAGCATTACGAAATGGCTATTGATATAGAACCAAACATATCCACTCTCTATTATAACCTGGGTCTCAGTTATTTTTATAAAGAAGATTATGAAAAAGCCATAGCTAACTATGAAAAAGCTTTAAAACTTAATCCCAATGATCAGGCTTTTTATTATAATCTCGGCCTTGTCTGTTTTAAATTAAAACAGAATGATAAAGCTCTTGTAAATTATCAGAAAGCCCTCAGTATAGAGCCGAATTTTGTTCAGGCTATATACGGAACAGGCAGTGTATGTCTTTCTTTGAAGAAATATAATGATGCCATAAAGCATTTTACAAATGCCATAAACTTATCCCCCGATTATGTGGCTCCTGTTTACGGTCTTGCTTCTGCCTTTGCACAGAAGAGGGATTTTGAAAAATCAATTCAATATTTTAATAGAGCACTGGAAATGGAACCGAATGATCCTGTTATTTATCACAGTCTTGGCAGTGTTTATATAGAAAAGGTTGATTTTCAGAATGCACTGAAATGTTTTCAGGCAGCTATTTCCATAGAACCGGCTAATGCTCTTTTCCATTTTACCCTTGGCAATCTTTATTCCGGTATAGGAGACTATGAAAAAGCAAAAGACAGCTACCAGAAAGCTATAGAGTGTGATCCTAATTTTGCGCCGTCCCATTATGCACTTGGCGGTATATACTCAAATCTGCAGGAATTTGATAAATCTCTTGAATGTTATGATACGGCTATTGAACTGGATTCCAAGCTGGCATCTTACTATCAGGATCTGATAATTGTCTCCGACGAAGATAAAGATATGGCAGAGCCGATCCTATCAGGAGAAAAGAGAAAAATTACACGGGAAATAACCGAAAATCAGGATGTTGCCCGGAAAGAACTGGCAGAAAAAATAGAAGATCTCCTTGTAAATAAATATGAAAAATCTATTGAAAACTATCAACGTATATTAGAATTACCTGATAACAGCACTTCTCCTAACCATTATGAAATGGGTAATGCCAACTACCGCCTCGGTGATTATGAGAAAGCTATTACCAGTTATGAACATGCCATAGAAGAAGGAATAAATATATCCTATCCATGCTACAGTCTCGGTAATATTTACTTTGAACTGAAAGATTACGCAAGGGCTATAGAGTATTACATGCAGTCCATAGAATATGATCCGAACCTGGCAAATGCATACAGCGGTATTGGTACTGTATACTGGCATATTAAAGAATATGAAAATGCCTTTAATAATTACTACAGAGCGATTGAACTGGATAACGGAGATCCTCTGTTCCATTACGGACTTGGTAATACCTATCTTGAACTGAAAGAGGTCGAGAAAGCTATAACATGTTATGAAACTTCTCTCGATATAGACAGTAATTTTACCGCTGCTTACAGCGGTCTTGGAAATGTATTTACAGAATTGAGGGATTACGATAAAGCTATCAGCTATTTTGAACAGGGTTTAAGTATAGATCCACAGTTGCTTTCTGCCTATATAGGACTGGGTAATATTTATGCTCTCCATAAAAATTACGAGAAAGCCCTTGAATACTATTCTTATGCTCTTACCATAGATCCTCATGAACCGATATTAAATAACAATATGGCAAATGTATATATAGAACGGGGTGATTTCCAAAAAGCAGGTGAGATTCTGGAGAAAGTTTCTCAGATAGATCCCAATCTGCCTGCTCTTTATATAGCCTCAGGTGTCATGTCGGTAAAATCGGAACAATATAATGAAGGTATGGAATATTTTCAGCGTGCCATTGAATGCAATCCCGGTGAAGCCATAGCACTTAATAATATAGGTCAGGTATATTTAAAACAGGGAAATTATGAAATGGCTATGGATAATTTTTATAATGCCCAGGAACTTTACCCCAATCTTGCACCTTCCTATATGGGTCTTGGACTGGCTTACAGCGCGACAGGAAGGCATGACGATGCTTCTTCATGTTATGAGAAAGCTGCCGCTCTTGGTTTTTCCAGTCTTGAATCCATGACCAATCTCGGTAAAATCTATATGGATATGCAGGAATATGGAAAAGCAATGGAGATTTTCGACCAGACCCTTGAAAGCGCCCCTGATTCGATAGATGCAATTATAGGTCTGGCCACTTCTTTTTCAGCAGTAGGAGAATATGAACTGGCTATAAATAAATTCAGGGAAGCAATGGACATCGCTCCTGATAATCCTTCTGTTTTGAAAGGTACCGGCATTGTTTATATGAAAACAGGTGATTATGAAAATGCCATGAAATATTTCTCCAGAACTATAGAAATTGACCCTCTCAATCATGAAGCATATTATCAGACAGGCCAGATATATCAGATGGAGAGAAAATATGAAGAAGCAGAAGACAACTATGATAAAGCCATAGAGGCTTCGCCGGTAAATGTTGAGTATCTTGTCGCAATGGGAGATCTTTACAGATGGCTGAAAAAATATGAAGAAGCAGAAAAGGTATATACAAAAGCAAGAGATATTGACAGAGAAAATGAACTGATAAGGTGTAAATTAACAGAGGTTCTCCTTCTGTTAAATAAAAGAGAAGAAGCAAAGCTTGTTACAGGAGTGGTAGTTGAAAAAGAAACTCAGGAAAAAGATAAAGATAAGGATAAAGTACAGGATTTCCTTGAAAGGATGACAAGACAGGCCTATATAGAAAGAGAAGAAGTGCCTGATGAGAGAACAGTAGTTCAGGAAGAACCGGTTCTCCCCGAGGTAGAACTTGAGATTGTGCCATTTGAGGATGACGTAAGGTATGAAACACATGAGTTTTCTCCTCAACTGGAACAGCAGTTACAATTTGAAACAGAAGAGGAACCACCGCAGGAAGTTTCTTCGGAAGATGAAGAATTGAAGATTATAAGTTTTGATATTACAGGTGGCGGACTTTCTTTTGAACATGAAGAAGAACCGCCGCAGGAAGAGGCGCCTGTAGAAGAAGCTCCCGGAAAAGAAGATGAAGAACTGAAAATTATAAGTTTTGAAGGTATTGAAATAGATTTTTCCGATAATTCTTCAGACGAAGATGGAGCATTAGATATACAGGATAGACCTGCAGGAAAATTACCTTCTGATCGTCTTTCTTTACCTCCAAAGTTCTCTCCCATGGTTGACAGAGATGAAGATGCCATACCCCCCCCCGGTAGAAGTGATTTCTCTGATCTCTCTGAGCCTGATACGAAAAGATCTTTACTTAAAGCAAAATTTGCAGGCATGAAATTTGGAGGAGAAGCTGAAGAAAGAGAAGAAGAGGAAGAACCGGATGTAACAGGATCAAAGAAATTTACACTGAAAAAGAAAACGTCACTTCCTTCCGGTTCTTCATCTAAAGGTATGCCTGCAAGAAGATTAAAAAAACTTTGAAATAGCATTCAGCTTTTAGCAATCAGCTTTATACAGATGATAACTGCCATGACTGTGTGGTTACAAAAAAAATGGGAATATTCCTCGCGTCACGCGTCACGCGTCACGCGTCACGATTCTCATATAAATCACCTTATGACGTTGTCTGTTGATTCCTGATTGCTTGGAAATTAGGAGTTATATAATGGAGGATGCTCATAAAACCAGGGAGCTAAATGATAAAGGTTTAAAGCTTCTTGGTGATGGTAAATTTGAGGAAGCTCTCAGGTGTTTTGATGAGGCTATAGAAATAGGAGATGATCTGGAAATAACATTATGGCTCAATAAAGGTCGTGTCTTTAAAGAACTGGGAAATCCTGACGCTTCTATTGAGTGTTTTGATAGAGCCCTTGACCTGGAAAGAAAGAAAAAACTGGAACATAAAGAGGAGACAATCTGTGAACCTATGGAAACGAATGACCCGGTAATTGAATTATGTAAAGAACTTGAAACATTAAATGAATTCGATTCTGCAAGGATTGAAATAATAGAAGCCATTGGACATTTTAAATCTGCCAGTTCCATACCATATCTTATAAAAGCACTGGAAATAGATTATGCTGTCGGGCGGGATAAAATAACTGAATTACTCACTGAAATGGAGGCTTTTGAAGCTATACCCGTTCTTTCGGAATTGTTATGCAGGGATAAGGACAGTGCAGTTAGAGCAGGTTGTGCAAGAGCTCTGGGAAAACTCGGAGCAGGTGATTCTATAGAAATTCTTCTGGATTCATTAAAGGATCGTGCTTACGAAGTTAGAGAAGAGGCTCTTGTAGCACTTGAGCAGTTTGAGGAAGATAAACATGTGGCAGATGCCATAAAAGCATTTAAGAAAGAGAGCACATTGATTTTACGATTAAAGGATGAAAAAGATATAGAGAAAGTATTATATGAGTTCGGTAATAATGAACTTGCAGAAAGAATACTTATTGATGCTCTTAAGGATGACGACAGGGAAGATTTTAATATAATCAGTGCTTTAAGTTTCCTCGGATCTACAAAAGCTGTAGAGCCTCTTATGAGAATACTGAAAGATAAAGCTATGCCTTCCGATGTCCGAGCCAGTGCAGCTATATTTATGGGTAATGTGGAAGATGGAAGAACTGTTGAGCCTTTATTGAAAGCTTTGAAAGATGATGATAAACATGTAAGGGCCAGTGCCATAATAGCCCTGGGAAAACTCAGAGAAAAAAGATCTGTAGAATTATTAATTACTCTGTTGCCTGATGGAGATGACGTAACTAAAAAACATATTATAGAAGCCCTGCGCCTGATAAGGCCTGTTCAAATTCTTATTAAATCATTGCAGGATAAACGGGAAGCTATAAGCATGGCTGTCATAGAGGTTTTAAGCAGTATAAAAGGTGAAGATGTTGTAAAATCAGTAAAAAAGCTTATTGGTCATGAAGACAGGTTTATAAGAAACAGCGGATTGAAAATACTCTTTAAACAGGAAGCTTTTCAGGAACTTATAGAAGCTCTCGGAAATCCGAAAACTAGGCAGAAAAGCCTTGAACTGCTTGCAACAGCCGATCCTCTGAGGGTTGGCCCTCTGCTTATAAAAGGCCTGGAACATTCCAATGAAGAAATAAGGGGTGGTGCTGCTGAAATACTCGGCATACTTAAAATAAAAGAAGGAATAAATCCTGTAATAAATCTTTTATCAGACACTTCTCATGTCGTTCTTGATCAGGCAATAGAAGCTCTCGGCAGACTTGAAGCAATAGAAAAGCTTATTGAATATGTGGAAAAAGATGTGTCTTTCAGCCCGAAAGCACTCGAGGTTCTGGCCATATATGGCGGTGAAATAAGCTATGAATTTCTCCTTAAATCTCTGAAACATGATGACCCCGGGGTCAGGGTTCAGGCTGTAACAGGTCTTGGCAGAATAGAAAGCCATAGAGCTATGAGTCATCTTACAGAAATGCTCAAAGATAAAGACAGTAAAGTGCGATGCAGTGCCTGCTGGGCCCTTGGAAAATTAAACAGTGAAAAAGTTATAGAACCTTTATGTAAGATATTAAAAGATAAAGATCCTTCTGTCAGAGAATCTGTAAAGGTTGCCCTTCAGAAATTATCTCTTGAAGGAAAACTCAGAGATAAAGTAATAGATGCCCTTCAGAAATGTTGTTCTTTTTCTTTTACTGCTTTATTCAGTAAAGAAGAACAGATCCTGCAGGAGGAAGGAAAAGAACTCTTAAGGACTATAAAAATACTTGATACTTAAGGCTTATAAATATAGTTCTATTGGTTTATTGAAAAGCTGCAAGACCTATGATATGATGAGAGTACCTAAAAAAGGGGGGAGTGGTTATTTGAATTGAAAAAGATTGCAGATGGTTTTATAA
>DAIOEN010000020.1:0-49433 GCA_036746235.1 Vulcanimicrobiota bacterium
CCATAAGAAATGCAGGAAGGTTTATGGCAGAAGCTGCATGTGATGCCATAAAACTCGAAGGCGGCATAGAAATTATCGACAGAGTAAAAGGTATTATATCTGCCGGAATTCCCGTCATGGGACATTTAGGACTTACACCTCAGAGTGCAAGTGCTCTCGGAGGATTTAAAGTTCAGGGCAAAGGTGCCCTTCAGGCAAAGAAAATCGTAGACAGTGCAATGGCACTGGAAGAAGCAGGCGTTTTTGCCATATTACTCGAAATGGTTCCTGACAGAGTATGTAAATTGATTACTGAAAAGGTAAAAGACTGTATTATAATAAGCCTTGGTTCAGGTATGGATGCCCACGGACAGCTTCTCATATACCACGACATGTTCTGCCTCTATCCGAAATTCAAACCGAAAATGGCAAAGGTATTCGGAGATGCCGGAGGAGTCATACTGGAAGGACTTAAAGGTTATGTAAACGAAGTAACAGGGAAAAACTTCCCTCAGCCGGAACATTATTTCGGCATGAAAGATGAAGAATATGAGGAACTTGTTAAACTGTTAGGTTAAAGTTTCTGTAGAAAAAAAGGCAATATAATGTATATTGCCTTTTTTTTATTTCCAGAATACCCTGACAGGATTCATCCCCTTAACTTTAAAGGGGAATTTTGTCAAAATGCCGAACGTATTATAATAGTGATTTTCATACAATAGCGAAATATGAGGTGAAACACCATGCAACTTAAACCAGAGGAAAAAATGGCTATTTTACTGGAACTTATCCCGCAGGATCTAAGTTCTCATATAGTCAAATTTCTTACAGATGAAGAGATATCAGGTGTAAAGCGTTACAACAGCCTGGATATAGAACTGGAAGTTAAAAAAAAGGTAATAAATGAACTCTTCCCCGGTACTATTAATATTGAAGATATGAATGATATTACCGGAGCTATTACCTGTATAGCAAGGGATAATCCGGCAAAAATTGCTCTCTTAATCAAGTCTTCTCTTTCAGGAAAAACCCTTACTTTTAATGACATAATAATAACTGATATGGAAAATTTAAAGAAAGCAGAGGCCATACTTGAAGAAATTAAAAGGAAAGAAAAACGTGCAGATTCTATGGTAGAAGAAGCTCATAACCAGGTAAAAAAAATGACACTTAAGACTCAGAAAAAATGTGACATTATGATGGAAGAGCTTAAAAATAAAGGAGCAAAACTGATAGATGATGCTAAAAATTACAGGGATAAATTAATAGAAGAAACTAAACATTACTGTAAGAAACTTATGGAAGAAGCAGAGGATATTTATGAACAGAATGAGCCTTCAGACGGGGAAGAAACCCGTCTGAAAACGAGAGAAATAATTAAAGAAAGCCAGGAAAAAGCAAAGGCTATGATAGACGGAGCAAAATCTTATGCCAGACAGCTTCATAGCTTTGCGAAACAGGAAGGTTTTGAGTATGGTAAGTCTCTGGGGATAGAGGCAGGCAAAAAGGAAGGAAATGAAATATTAAAAGAAGCGCTGAAAATAAAGAATTATTTCGTGGAGGAAAGAAATAAATTCTTTTCCACTATAGATACTCAGATTGCCGAAATGGCATTTTATGTGGCAGAAAAGATTATAAAAACAGAGATAACGGCAGACCAGAATATAGTCCTGACTCTGATAAAAGACAGATTAAATGAAGTCCAGAAAGAAGAAGATATTATCCTTGTAGTAAATCCCGAAGATTATGAATATGTAAATATTCATGAAAGTGAACTCAGGAAGGTGCTGGCCAATGTAAAAAAATTTAAAATAGAGAAAGATGAAATGATTGAAAAAGGAGGATGCATTATTGGCACTACTATTCTTGACTGCAGCAGAATAGAGTTTCATCTGAACACATTGAAACTGCTTTTTGAATATGAGAAAAATCAATCTTTTCTTACCGAAAGGAGCAGCCATGTCTAGAAATTTGTTTTCTGACGAATATAAGAGAAAAATAACTTATATATGCCGTATTGCAAAATGCAGTAAAGATGATGCCATAAAAGCTCTTCAGACACATGAGTATGATGAAAGAAAAGCTCTTAATTCCATAAGAAATAAGAAAAGAATAAAATCTGCCGGTAAATGGGGAGAAATAATAGATAAAACAGATGAACTGCTGGAAGATATGGAACAATACTGTCAGGCAGTGATTGAAGAAACGGAAGATTATTTCAATCAATTAATGGACATTCCAGGGAAAGAAGGGGGATAATTTATGAATGTAATCAAGTGCCATATATGTGGAACAGAAAATACATATAAGAATGAATATTGCTCCAGATGCGACCAGAAAATAAGATTTAAAAGCCTTTCAGAATTCAGCTATTTCAGATACAGGTATCAAAAACAGTTCCTCTACAGACTGCCTGTAGACTGGGATACTATCGGTTTGATTTTTCATGTATCTGAAGACCGGTATCCATGCGATAAAATGGCAGATTTTATGGAATATCCCAAAAAGATACTCGGACATTTTATCCTGCCTGTTACCGTATTTACAGACTCTTTAGTCTACAGGTTTAAAGTGACCAGCAGGCTTGACCCTGAAGAGATATGGGCAATGTTCGGACTCACAGGACCTGCTTCTATATATATAATACATTTAAGAGAAATAATATTCGGACATTCTATATTAACTGTAATGGCACTTTTTACTTCTTTAATATATGAGTTTAAACCAGTAATAACCTGCAGGCTTAACAGGGAGAAACTGGATAAACTGAAAGAAAAAGCCGGAAATGAAAGGGTTAAAGATTTACTGAATTCCTTCCGGCTGGATATGATTTTTTCCCTGAATCAGGTTTATACAGGATTTACCTGTCCTGATAGATATTTAGACTTTACCCGTATATTGATGAAAAACATAGGCGATGAGAAATATAACGATTTTATAAATTTAATAAAGGCTGCAGACCCTCCGGAATATGCTCAAACATCGGAACCGAAATATAGAAGATATTTAACTATAGATAAGGTAAAGGAAAATCTTGGAGAAGAAAAATTCCAGGAATTGATGGAATTTCTGGATTCAGTTCAATGGGATTATGATTTTAAATACAATGAACTTTTCAACCCTTATTTTAGAAATCTTACTGTTGAAGAAATCAGTCTTATTTCCGATTATATGATAAAGATCGATAGCGTTTTGAGAGGTGTTACACTGAAGATATATAGAGAACCATCTTTTACCGATAAAAACGGTGAAAGAAAGATCGTCTATGAAAAATACTGGGACTTTATTCCAAAATACTGTAAGCAAAATGCTGAACGACTGTTATTTAATATTGGCCCTCTTAATCTTCCTGACCTTTCGGAAGGAGTCTATACAATGGAAATTTCAGATTCTTTCTCGGCAGACAGCTTTTCTTTCTGCCTGTCTGATATTGAAATTGCTTCTATGGTAAGGGAAAAATGTGTTATCTTTATGGCCTATAATAAATATACACAACAGTTTTTAAATGATGTGGATTTTTATCTTGACAGAGAGAAAAAAATAATTCCCGATAAAGACGGTGTGGTAAAAATTGCCAGGGAAGAACTCCGCGATGGCAGTGAAATTACTGCCCGGAGGGGAAGCCATGAAACAACTCTCGACCTGCCACTATACAGAGAGGAAAAGGAAATCTTTAAAGGTTACATCTATACAGACAGACCTGTTTACAGACCCGGTCACAGAGTAAACTTTAAAGGAATAGTAAGAACAGGGAAAGAACTGGAATATAAACAGGGAGAAGATATAAAAGTCACTATAAAAGATAGTAAAGATAAAGAAATATACGATAAGATCCTCAAGACAGATGAATATGGGACAGTTTCCGATAATGTTAAACTGCCGGAAGTATGCTGTACCGGTAAATATTATATAAGTATTGAAAATTCCCGTTGTTTCAGTGACAGTACATACTTCAATGTATCAGAATATAGAAAACCTGAATTTTATGTAAAAATAGATTTTGATAAACCTTTTTATATTGCCGGAGATAAAATCACCGCTATCGTAGAAGTATTTTATTATTTCGGGAAGCCTGTTACAGATGGATATGTTGATTGTGAAATAACGATAGTAGAGTGCGATTTTATAAAATCATATCTTGGCACGGTAAAGACAGATTCTCACGGCAAAGCGGTTTTTTCCTGGGGTGATTTCACAGAGAAGATTTCTGAAAGATATTCTTATAAGGTAAAGGTAAAGGTACAGGATCCTTCAGGACATGAGGTTGAAGAATGTAAATATATATTCATCTATCATGTCCCTTACAGATTAAGACTTTCTGTAGATAAAATACTATATGAACTCGGACAATTTGGCTTATATCGCGGTATGATTTTCGGGTCGAACAGATATTACATCAAAAAAGGTGATACCTTCCCTGTTATAATTACGGCAGACGATCATTCTGATAAACCGGTAGAAACAGAGGTCATACTCAGGATAACGAACGATCTGTCGGAAGAAGTGTATAGAAAGACTCTCAATACTGATAAAGACGGTATTGCCACCTGTGAATACAGTTTCGACAGGACAGGTACATATACTCTGGAAGGTTTTGCATCGGAAAACAATAATATAAAAACTTCCGGCCCCATATACTGTTACTCTCCTGATGAATATGACAGAAGCATTAAAATATTGATAGATAAAAAAATTGTAGAACAGGGAGACAGATTAAATGTAATTATAAAATTTCCTCCTTCTTCTGCCGGGAAAGCTATTGTAACAGTGGAAGAGAAGGATATTTCCTATAATGTAATTGATTTTTCAAAGACAAATATAATGGAATTTTCTATAGAAATAAATGAAACTCACAGAGATGGTTTTAATATATGTGCATATTATTTAGATGAAAAAGGAGTAAAGGTGGAAAGAAAAAAGATTGCGTATATTAAAAAAGATAAATATCTGACTCTATCTGTTGAAAGTGATAAGGAAGAATATAGTCCCGGCGAGGATGCAAAATTTATTATAAAAGTCTCTGACAGTAAAGATAAACCTGTTTCTTCCCAGGTAACTGCGGGGATTATAGACTCATCTATTTACAGTATTAATAAGGAAATAAGAGAAGAAATTCAAAAATTCTTTGGTAATAAAGGAATGGATAACATTTCCTGTCATGTAACCCGGTCTGATAGTCTGACATGTTCTAAAAGATTTGAGAAAAAAGATTATTATAAAGAAGTCATGAAAATGATAATGAAATTTGCCGGATGGGAATGTCATATATTATATGACAGAAATGACGAAATTTGCTGCAGAAATATGTGTGAGAAAGAAGAATCTCTTAAAGCACCGGATTTTACAAGAGAAGAATTCCTTGATACCCTTTATTTTAATCCGAATATAATAACAGATCATAACGGAATGGCTGAAATTACAGTTCCCCTTGCTCATAATCTTACTACCTGGAGAGCCACACTACTTGGAATAACAAAAGATACTATGACAGGGGAGGCTATTAAAGATATTACTGTAACAAAAAAACTATTTGCCAGAATTATAACACCCAGATTTTTCAGAGAAAGAGATGAACCTGCCATATCAGGCATTATTCATAATTACCTTTCTTCTGAAAAGACTGTCATCGGGAAATTAATAATAGAAGGACCTGTAGAACTTTTAGATAGAGGTGAATATAAAATCACTGTTCCTTCCGGCAAAACAGCTGCAGTTATGTGGAATATAAAGGTATCAGGAGAAGGTTCCTGCAGTATTAAACTCAGTGCCCTTACAGACGAAGAATCAGACGAAGTAAAAATTACTCTCCCCGTTCTGCCTCATGGATGTGAAAGAACAATATCCATGTCAGGCAGTACAGATAAGGAAGGAGAAGAAATATTTAATCTGCCTCTGAACGGGAACAGTTCATCTGCCAGATCCATTATAATACTTGAACCATCTATTGCTTCATCAATTCTATCTTCCATTAAATATCTTGTAGGCTTTCCTTATGGCTGTGTGGAACAGACTATGAGCAGATTTTTACCGAATGTTATTGTGTCTAAAGCATTTAAAGAACTTGAAGTGTCTGAATACAGGATTAAAAACCTGTCAGGAATGGTCAGAGCCGGCCAGACACTTCTTTATACATACCATCACCCTGACGGAGGATGGGGATGGTGGGCACAGGATAAAAGCCAGCCCTTTATGACTGCCTATGTCATTTATGGCCTGGCTTTAGCAAAAGAAGCAGGGCATTCTGTAAACACCCGTGCAATAAATTCCGGAATAAAATGGATGGAAAACCAGTATAAGAAGGAATATAATCCGGACACGAAAGCCTTTATGGCTTTTTCATCTACTGTTGCAGGAACTCTTCAGAAAGACTGGTTAACAGAACTTTTTGATAAAAGGCATGAACTTGATAATTATGCAAAATCTGTTCTGGCTTTATCACTTGAAAAAAGTAATCTTCACGAAGAGGCAAAGATAGTAACAGAATTAATAGAAGAGAGTGCAGAAATAACCGCAGATATTGCCCTGTGGAAAGGTAAACCGGGTAGATACGGATGGACTGATAGTATGGTGGAGACTACAGCTTACTGTTTGAAAGCCCTCCTTGCAATAAAAAAAGACAGTCATCTTATAAAGAAATCTGTAAGATTTTTATCCACTCAGAGAAAAGGAAATAAATGGAATTCAACAAAAGACACGGCAGCAGTTCTTATGACTCTGATAGATTATCTGAAATACACGGGAGAAATACATACCGATTTTACAACAGACCTGATTTTAAATGGAAAAAACCTTGAGAGCCTGAGTTTTAACAGGGAAGATGTGGGAAGGGAAGGGAAACAGGTAATATGCAGGGAAGAACTTAACAGAGGGGAAAACAGCATAAGATTTAAACTGCATGGACAGGGCACTCTCTACTATTCCATTTATTCCACATATTACACGGAAGAAGAAGCTATAAAAGGATCAGACGGAGGTTTTAATATTACGAGACGTTATTTTATAAGTGATAGTACGGGAACTCCCTGTATGCTGGATGATTATCCGTTTATAAATATAAACCTCTACGATGCAATAAGGGTAACATTGACGATAAAAGGAAAAGCTGAATATGAATATGTCATGATAGAAGATCCGAAACCTGCAGGCTGTGAAATTTTAAAGAACAAAGGCTGTTTTTACAGATGGGGAGACGGTAATTATGATGTAATGGAATTTGAAGTAAGAGATGACAGAAGTGCGTTTTTCTTTCCTGCCTGGTACAGTGATCCCTGTGAAATTACTTATTTCATGAAACTTGAAACTATGGGTACTTTTCATGTAATGCCTGCCAGAGTAAGTCTTATGTATAACCCTGATATAAACGGAATAAGTGATGAAATAATACTGCAGACACCTTTTACTTATACAGGCAGGGTAAGAGAGATTTTGAAGAGAATCTGAATAAGAGAGGTAGAATATGATGGAATTAAATCTTAAATTAGAGGAAAAAGCGATTGCTTTACTGCCTTATCTTCCTTATGAACTGGGTATTGATATAATGAAATATCTTACAGATGCAGAACAGGATGGTGTGAAACATATTATTTCCGGGCTCCCGAATACAGGAGTTGATATTGTTTTAAAGTTAATAAATGAATTTTTTCCTGATACCATTACTATGAAAGATAAAGACACTGTTCGCGAATATTTTATCTCTAAAGCAAGAGAAAATCCGGCAATGTTCTCTATGTTAATCCAATACGCTCTTACCGGAAAATTTGTTACTTTTAACGAGTTAAATAGTAGTGATATGCAAAACAGTTCAGTATTTATACTTGAGCAAATAGAATACAGAGAAAAACTTGCAGACAGAATGTTAGAAGAAGTCCAGGCCATGGTAAAAGACATGCTTGATAAAGCTCAGAAAAAGTGTGATCTTATGATAGAAGAGTGTAAAAATAAAGGGAAACAGCTCATGAAAGATGTGAAACACAGAAGAAGTATATTAATAGAAGATACGGAACGTTACTGCACCGGACTCACAGAAGATGCAAAAAATATTTATGAACAGAAAGAAATGTGTGATATAGAAGAAGCCAGAAAAAAATGGGAAAAAATAGTTCAAGAAACAGCAGCACAGGCAAAAACCATAAGAGAAGACGGAAAAATTTACAGTGAAAAACTTTATAAATTTGCAGAACATGAAGCTTTTGAAGAATGGGAAGTCAGAGGCATGGAAGAAGGTAAAAAGGAAGGAATCGAAATTTTAAAATCTGCCTTTGAAATAAAAAATTATTTCTCAGAGGAAAGAAATAAATTCTTTTCCCATATAGACAGTCAGATTGCCGGTATGGCAATTACTGTAGCGGAAAAGACCATAAAAAAGCCTGTAACGGCAGACAGAAATACAATACTGAACCTGGCAGAAGAGAGATTAAAGGAGGCAAGGAATGAAGGGGAGATAATCTTCAGGGTAAATCCTGAAGATTATAACTATTTAAAGGGCAATGAAAATGAAATCAGAAACATGGTGGCTCAGGTAAAAGACGTCAGAATAGAAGATGACGAGAGAGTCGAAAAAGGAACATGTATTATTGCTACAACCCTTCTTGACTGCAGCAGAATAGAATTTCACCTGAAAACATTGAAACTGCTTTTTTAAGATAAAAAAACAACAATTTCTTTTTGGAGGAGAGACTGATGAAAGTAATTAAGTGTCATATCTGTGGAAGAGAAAATACATATAAGAATACATATTGCTCTGATTGTAATCATAGAATAAAACCTGTATCTCTTTCCGAAGATGAATATTGTAAACGGAGGGGAGGAAAATTTCTCTACAGAGAGCCTGCAGACCATTGTACTCTGGATGCTATATTCCACACAGACAGGGTGGATTTTTTGAATTATCTTAAGAAGATATCCGGTCATCTTATCTTACCTGTTACTCTATTGATTGATTCTTTAATAAACAGGTTTTGCGTGGGTTACAGAATGGAACCTCAGGAAAAATGGCTCGCTATGTTTGGTCTTACAGGTCCTGCCTCTATGTATATAGTGGATTTATCAGATAAAATACTGGGCCATTCCATATTACCTGTAACAGTATTTGTGACTTCTTTAATATACGGTTTTGTGCCTTACAGAACAGAAGAAACTGCCGGCGGTCTTATGAGAGATGTAAATATAAAGATATATAAAGAGCCTTCTTTTATGGATAAAAGTGGTGAAAACAAGTGTGTATATGAAAAATACTGGGACACTTTTCCCATGTACTGTAAGAAAAATGCTGAAGAATTATTATTACATCTTGGTCCTTACGACTTTCCTGAACTGTCGGCAGGACAGTACACTATGGAAATTTCAGATCCTTTCTCTAAAAATAGTCTTTCCTTCCGCCTGTCAGATATTGAACTTGTATCTATTCAGAGTGATATGAATGTTCTCTTTATGGCCTGTAACACATATACAGGGGAATTGTTAGCAGATGTGGATTTTTTTCTCTATGGAGAAAAGAAAGTAAGTCCTGATAAAGATGGCATAGTAAATATGTACTGGAGCGATATAGAACCTGATTCATCGGTAACCATGCTTGCCTGCAGAGGCGACAGTGAAGCAAAACTTGACATTTCACGATACAGGCAGAAGAAGGAAGACTTTAAATCTTATATTTATACAGACAGACCTGTTTACAGACCAGGTCACAGTGTAAACTTTAAAAGTATTTTGAGGACAGGTAAAACCCTGGAATATACAGAGGGAGAAACAATAAATATCTCCATTAAAAACAGTAAATATGAAAAAATATATAATAAAATACTGAAAACAGACGAATATGGGACTATTTCAGATAATTTTAAACTGTCGGACACCTGTTCTCAGGGCACATATAGTATAAATGTAAAAAGATCAGATTATTACAGTGACACTGCATACTTCTGTGTATCAGAATATAGAAAACCTGAATTTTATATAAATATAACTACCGACAGACCTTTTTACATAACTGGAGATAAAATTACCGTTACGGCAGAAGGATATTATTATCTGGGAAGGCCTCTGGCAGATGGAGAGCTTTGCTATAAAGTAGAAAACAGGTATTCAACGGAATGTGAAGGCCAAACAAGGACAGATTCTTATGGTAAGGCACAGTTTTCCTGGATTGTTCCTGACAGGAGATTGTTCTGGAACTATTCTTATAAAGTGCATGTAAAGTTACATGATGACTCTGGCCGTGAGGTTGAACAATACAAAGAGATACCGGTATATCCTTTTCCTTTCATGTTAAGCCTTTCAGTAGATAAAATAGAATACGGGCCGGGAGAAGTTTCCATATATATACAAAAAGGAGCAATAGTGCCGGTTAAAATTATAGCAGAAGATTATTCCGGTAAAGCTGTGGAAACAGAGGTACTATTCAGGATAAAAAATGATCTGTCTGAAGAAGTGGCCAGAAAGATGCTTACTACTGATAAAGACGGGTTTGCCTGTTATGAATATAGTTTCAATAAAACAGGTTTCTATGAGCTGCAATGTTTTTCAGCGAAAAACGTTAATATCAAAACATCATTGCCAGTATATTGCTACTTCAGGGAAGATTATACGGAAAGCATCAAAATAATTACGGATAAAACCTGTGTAGAGCCTGGAGACTCATTATATGTAATGGTAATATTTCCTCCCTCTTCCGTGGGGAACGCCGTTGTAACAATTGAAAGAAAGGGTATTACCAGTGAGATAATTGATTTTTCCAAAAAAAAATTCCAGGAATTTTATTTACATATCGATGAATATTATAGAGATGGTTTTACTATAGGTGTATATTATTCATCTTCGGGAGGAGTAAAATTCATTGGGAAAAGGATAGGTTATAACAGTAAAGATAAATATCTGACCGTATCGGTAAAAAATGATAAGGAAAAATATCTTCCCAGAGAGTATGCACAATTTTTTATAAAAACCTCTCACAGTAATGGCAAGCCTGCTTCTTCCCAGGTAACTATGAGTATTATAGATTCATCTATTTACGGTATAAATAAGGAAAAAAGGCAGTCAATAGAGGAGTTTTTCCTTAAGAGTTCTCAGTCCCGTTATATAAGTAGAAACGTAAATATGAGCTGTTCTAAAAGATTTGAAAGAAGAGATTATTATAGAGAAGTCATAAAAACTATAATGAATTTTCTGCACTGGGAAATAAAATATAACATACATGAGTATGATGAGAGCAAGATGTCAGAAGAAAGCGTAACTTCTCTTAAACAACCGGATTTTACAAGAGAAAACTTTCTTGATACTGTCTATTTTAATCCGAATATCATTACAGATCATAATGGAATTGCAGAAGTTACAGTTCCCATGCCTGATAATCTTACCACATGGAAAGCCACTCTTCTCGGAGTAACAAAAGATACTATGGTAGGAGAGACAGGTAAAAACATTACGGTAACGAAAAAACTATTTGTAAGGATTATAACCCCCAGATTTTTCAGGGAAAGGGATGAAGTTGCCATATCAGGTATTATTCACAATTATCTTTCTTCCGATAAGAATGTCTGCGGGAGATGCATAACAGATGGCGCCATAGAAATTTTAAATAGAAGTGACTATAAAGTCAATGTAGGTTCTGGAAATACAGCTACTGTCATATGGAATATAAAGGTAATCAGAGAAGGTTCCTGCAGTATTAAAATAAGTGCCCTTACAGATGAAGAATCAGATGAAGTAAAGATTACTCTCCCTATTTTACCACATGGATGTGAGAAAACCATATCCATATCGAACACTACAGATAATGAAAGAGAGGAAGTATTTACCCTGCCAGAGGAAGGAATAACATCACCACTGTGTCTTATAACACTTGAATCATCCATTGCTTCATCAATTCTTTCTTCCATAGAATATCTTGTCAGTTTTACCTATGGCTGTATGGAACAGACTATGAACAGATTTTTACCGAATGTCATAGTATCTAAAGCTTTTGAAGAACTTGATCTGGCTGAAGCTGCAACAGAAGACAGAGTAATTCTTTCAGAAGAAGAAGCTGACGGGGAAGAAGACGTGGAAAATGAGATAGAAAAAGGAGTTTCTTTTTTTATAGAACTTGGACGGGGGCTTTTAGAGCTTGTATCTTACTTCGATGTATCTCCCATTATAAAAAGGGTGAAGTCACTGAGAAAACGTATGGTTCTTGAACATGGAATTTTGATACCCCCTGTAAAGGTAAAGGATAATTTACAGTTAGAATCAGATACCTATAGCTTTGTAATAGGAGATAGACAGGTAGCAGCCGGAGAGCTCAGGGTAAGAAAATTCCTTGCAGCCGGCACAGAATATCAGGTAAAGAAATTTAAAGGTACGGAAACTACTGTACCCAATTACAGCCTGGCAGGAGTATGGATCAATCAAGAACAAATATTAGATGCACAGGAGGAAGGCTGTATAATTCTTGAGCCACTTGATGTAATAGAAGCACATCTTGCAGAGGTGATAAAAAAATATGCTTCTAATTTTATTACCTTTCAGAAAAAGGAAGAAGCTTTCAAAATCACAGGAAATAAATATAAAAAAGTGAAAGATTTACCACAAATGGTCAGAGTCGGGCTGGAAAGACTTTATAATTACCGTAATTATGACGGAGGATGGAGCTGGTGGCCATATAGTAACGGCCAGAGCCAGCCTTTTGTGACCGGTTATGTTCTTTATGGCATGGCATTAGCAAAAGATGCAGGTTATTCTGTAAGTAAATCTTATATTGATTCTGCCGTAAAATGTATAAAGAAACATTATGAAAAGGAAGATAATCTGAACGCAAAAGCCTTTATGGCTTTTGCATGTGTTGCTGCAGGTGAGTATAAAGAAAGCTGGTTAACAGAACTGTTAGATAAAAGAGATGAACTTGATAATTATTCAAGAGCAATTCTGTCTATTTCACTTAAAAAAATTAATTTCTGGAGAAAAGATATAGATAAGTTAACAGCCTTAATCGAAGAGAGTGCAGAAATAACGGGAGATATGGCATGGTGGAGCAGTAAAGCAGATAAATACGGATGGACAGATAGTATAATAGAAACAACTGCTTATTGCCTGAAAGCTTTAATTGCAACTAAAAAGGACAGCCACCTCATACAGAAGGCTGTAAGATTTTTATCTAAAAACAGGAAAGGAAATAAATGGAATTCCACTAAAGACACGGCAGCAGTTCTTATGGCTTTAACAGATTACATGAAAACTACAGGAGAAATCAATGCTAATTTTAAAGCAGAAGTGTCTTTAAATGATCATAAACCTGACAATCTGAGATTTAAACAGGAAGATACAGGAAAAGAAGGGAAAAAAATACGCTACCGGGAAGGACTTAATCCGGGAAAAAATAGTATAAAATTTAAATTACATGGCCATGGCACTCTGTACTATTCCCTTTATACTACATATTATACAAAAGAAGAAGCTATAAAAGGATCAGACAGTGGATTTACTGTTACCAGAAATTATTTTATTTGCGACAAAAACAATTCTCCTGTTATACCTTACAGAGATCCTCCCTTTATACATGTTAATCTTTTTGATGAAATTATGGTACAGTTAAAGATAAAGGGGAGACCTGTATATGAATATGTCATAATAGAAGATCCGAAGCCTGCCGGATGTGAGATTTTAGAAAAAAAAGGTTATCTTTACAGATGGGGAGATGAGGGTGTACATGGGGAGAAAGAATTTGAAGCAAGAGATGACAGGGCTGCTTTTTTCTTTTCCTACTGGCAGGATGGCATATGTGAAATTACTTATTATATGAAAGTTGAAGCAATGGGGATTTTCCATGTAATGCCTGCAAGAGCAAGTCTTATGTATAGTCCTGAAGTAAATGGAATAAGTGATGAGACAATAATAAAAACACCTTTTTATTATACAGGTAAAGTGAAAGAAGTTTTTAAGAGAATGTTATCTGGAAGCTGAACGTTAATAGCTATCTGTCAGGAGGAGATAAAAATTCAATCTTTCTTTTTAGCTATGTCTGACGGTAACCTTTAGCATAAGTTCCATAAAAATGTCTATGATTAACTGTATAAAATATATTTATCGGCAGATACCTTATTACAGCAAACAAAAAGGAGGGTATAGAAAATGGAAGAACCACAGCAATATCAGTCGAATGTATATCTTGAACAGGTTATGGCCCAGAAGGCTCAGGTAGAGAATGATTTAAAAGCCAAACGTGCTCCTCAATCACCTGCTTCACGGACCAGGTCCGCCTCAGGTGATGTCAGAGAAGGTACAGGTACTCCATATGCAAATAATGTCCGCGTCACAGGATGGTGGCCTTTTCAGAATGTGATTGTTCCGCCCAATGTCTATGTAGTCCATACAAGACGGGGTTACAAAGAACCTCTTCATATAGGTCTCGGCATTTCCTTTCGTTTCGATCCCGTAAATGATGCTTTCCTCATAGTTCCTGCTACGATGCAGACCATCCTCATCCATGCAAACTGTATCTGCAGGGAAAAACAGGGACTTGTCGTGCAGGGTTATGTTCAGTGGATTATAAACGATATAAAAACAGCTTACAGAAAACTGGATTTTTCGGATGCCTATGATCCGATGCGTGTCATAAATGTACAGCTCAGAGAACAGGCGGAAGCTGCCATTAAAGACAAGGTAGCAACAATGAGCATTGATGAAGTGCTCACAGACAAACAGCCTATTATTGAAGAATTAACGTCCCGTCTTCGTCATGTAGCTGAAGGAGAAGGCCAGGATAATGGTCTTGGACTCAGTATTGTAACAGTTCAGATTAAAGAAGCTGTAGTATGTTCTTCAACTCTCTGGGAAATGCTTCAGCGTCCCTTCCGGTCTGAAAGAAAAAAAGAAGCCCGTCTGGCAGAACTGGAGAATGAAGGAATTATAAGGGCGAGAGAGTCTGAATCAAAAAAAGCTGATGCTAAACTTCGGATTGAAACGGCAGAAGAGATTGCAGGTCTTGAAGCACATACGGAAGCAGCCAGATTTGACAGGCACCAGTCTGAATTGATAAGAAGGGCTTCAGTGGAAGCCGAAACAATAGAGAAGACTATGGAACATGAAAAAGCCAAAATTAAACATGGTGCAGAACTTGAAAAACTAAAACTGGAAAAAGAACTTTCCCTGACGCAGTTGAAACTGGATGCGGAACACAGGCAGGCAGTAAGAGAAGTGGAACTGTTCAGCGAACGGCAGAAAGCAGAAAACGAGATTTCAGAAAAAGCTCTTCAAAAACATATGTTAAACCATTTACCTGAAATTGCGGAGAAACTCCCCAAACCTTCGGAATTAAAGAGTATTTCCCTGGGAAGTAATTTCCCTTTACTGGATTTGATTGCAAATCTGAAATCCATTCTGGGAAGCAGTCAGGGGAAACATGAATAAATATCTTAGATCTTCTTTAAATGCAGGGGCAAGACCCATGTGTCTTCCCCTCTGAAGGATTAACTATTTTCAAAAGTTTCTTCAAGCATTTCAATCCTTCTTATTCTGGCTATACGAAAAGTTCTTTTTTCTTTTCTCATATGACAGTAACCGTGAAGATACGGGGTAGTACCTCTATAATAAATTTCAAAGGGATTTACCTTCCTTATTATATATCCGTCTGAACCGCTCTTATAATCAATTCTGACCGTACATTTTCCTTTAACAGCTCTTTCCAGAAGCTCCCTTGTAGCCCTTGGAGTAAGAGGTAATAAATTTTCAAACACTTCTTTTATATCACTTTCAGACATACTCTGTACATATACAGGTTTTTTCACGTCTTTCTTACCTTTCGGCTGAGCCTGTTCCAGAATGGAAAATCTTGTTTTACCGTGCTGAACAGGTTTAAAGTGTATATCAGACATATGCCACTCTTTATGCTTATTTAAACAGTTGCCATTTAAAGCTATATTTCTTTTTTGAAATTCCTTACATAATCCCTTTATGTACCTTCTATCTATAAGTGCCACTGTATCGGAAAATCTTGCCAGTATATATTTTCTGAAAGCTTCTACAGATAAAATATCATCCATTGTTTCTTTATTCTCTGTGGCCATGACGGTAATATCGTCAATTTCTAACGAAGGCACTGAGTCTGTAAAACCTTTAACCGTTAAAATCACATCGGGAGGCAGTTTCCTGTCACAGTGGTTCTGAAGATATTCCAGTATTTCTTTACCTGTAAGACCATTCTTTTTTGCTTCTCTCAGGGTACGCTCTGTCATCTGAAAAATGATTCTATCAGAAGTTTCACCTGATTTATATGCAAAATGTCCCATTTCTGTTTCGGTAAACCAGTCACACATAAGTTTAGAAACTTCAATCTTCATATCATCTGTAACATTAAAGATTAATCCTGCCTCTTCTCTGTAGTCAAAATATAAGATTTTTTCTTTTCTTTTTCTCAGAAACGTCAGGATTTCATCTCTATTTAAACCTGCTGCCAGTACAGGTGATAAAGGACAGAATAATTCCGGTGCTTCTGAGAGTAAATCATTCATTTCTGCCTCCGTATCCGTTTCAATTATCATTGCATCTCTCGTAATAACAATCTTTTCATAGAAAGAAGTCCAGTCTTTAAGAGTAAAAATAACATTCTGTGACAGTTCTGTTCTACTCTGTTCCTGAAGAAATTTAATAATCTCATTTCCTGCAAGGCCGCTCTGAAGCCCCCGGTAAAAGGATTGTTTAGAAATATGATAGGTTTTCACCCTGTCACCGCCCAGGGAATCACAGAATCTCTCCAGATGATATTGAACAGGAACAGTTCCCTGGCCTGTTTCCAGAAGTAAATCGAAGTTCGGCTGTACAAGAATGACTTTCTCTTTCAATGGCATGTCTTTAATCTTCCCGGATAAACTGAGAGCAAAGGCACCATATGGTGTCCATTTGAATCCCGTAAGCTCACCTTCAACATAACAGAGTGTTACCATACCCAGCCAGTAAAGAGGTTCTTCGAGGATTTTCCTTAAAAATCTGCCTTCTACTTTATCCCAGTCTTCTCTCATATAAAGTTTATCTTTCCAGTGATTCCCTCCGAAAGGGTAAATACCTTTATAGTCGGGCCCTCTGCCATCATAGTCAGAATAATAGGATGGAGCGTAATAACGGGTTATTAAAAAATCAATATCATAACATCTAATGCCATTTATAAAATCAGAAATATGGTACCATTTACCTGGCTCAGTAGTATTTTCTAAAAAGTTCATAACAGTTCTCAGAGCCGATTTAACTCTGTATATATCCGGTATGAACCCTCTGCAGTGTTTATCTTCATCCAGAGAAAGTTCTTTTATTCTTTTAAATTCATTATACCTGCTCTGTTCAAGCCAGGTCTCATAGAGTACTTTAACCTGTTCAAAAGGAGATATAGACAGGAATTTACCTGCTTCGGAGGCAGCAACAAGATAATTTCCTTTTATTTCAATAAGGTGAAGATAATCCAGAAGAGTTTTTAATAAATATATCCACCCTCCGTCTTCTATTTTATTAATAGAATCAAGTTTTTCCTGAATTTTGAGCAGTTTGCCTGCCTCGACGAAATCTTTCTTACTCATCTCTCCTGATTTCAGGGCTTTTATTTTTTTATTTTCAATATATTTTATCATTGCAAATAAATCATGCTGAATATCAGAAACAGCTCTTTCTTTCTTTTTACCTGACAGTTCATAAGATGGGAGAGAATTCTGAGGTGATATCTGTACAAGTCCGGTTACGTCATCAGGAGACCAGACATCTCCGATAAAGTTATCATTTCCGCCGGTTCGCCAGAAATCTATCTTTGTACCATACCCCCAGGAACTGTTTTTCGGAAAGCACAGACCGTATTTAAATAATCTGTCAAGACAGGTGCCTATAGATTCTCCGAATGAAAGGGTTGATAATATCTCCTTCAGTGCTTCAACAGATACGGTATTTTTTCTTTTAACATATTCCATTATAAATTTTTCCGACTTTGTCAGATTGGCCAGTACATACTTGAGTCTCTCTTCTGAAAATATTACCTTTCTGAGAGATTTAATTATCTGATCTTTAGTTCTCAGATAAGGAGTTTCCAGCATACACCCCTTTGCCATAAGCTTCAAAGCAGGACTGCTGAAGGTGTCTAAAAAAAGCTCTATCTCTTTCATATTTGTTTATCCTGAGGCATATAACCTTTCTTCTGAAGTAAATTTATAAATTTACTGACCCTGTTCAATACAACTGATGTTTTACCGGGTTTCTTTATAGTATAATTGTTAAGTTCTGCAGATACTTCCAGTTCTTTTATAAGAATTTCTTCTTCGACCTGCATTACCGGTATATGGTCATGAATTTTTATCATATATTTCCCCTCATATCAAATTATCTCAGATATGTTCATCTAAATTTCATTATCATAAAATATATTATATTTATATCCCTGTTCCGTAAGAAACCTTTGACGATTTGCCGCATAATCCTGATCTACCGTGTCTCTGGTTACAAGTGTATAGAAATGAGCAATAGCACCTCCTGATTTTGGCCTCAATATTCTTCCAAGTCTCTGTGCTTCTTCCTGTCTGCTTCCAAAGGTGCCTGAAATTTCTATTATGACATTTGCATCGGGAAGATCGATACTGAAATTTCCTACTTTTGATACTACGAGAATTTTAATTTCTTCTTTTCTAAATTGTTCGAAAAGTCTCTCTCTTTCTCTTACAGGAGTTTTACCTGTAATAATTGGAAATTTATATACAGAAGCAATATATTCGAGCTGACCTATATACATGCCTATAATGATGAGATTATCTGCAGAGTGCTTTTTTAACAATTTTTCAAGAATAGAAATCTTCAACCTGTTATTTGCTGCCATATAATATCTGTCTCTTCCTTCTGCCAGCGCATAATTCAACCTTTCTTCTTCAGACATATGTATTCTGATTTCATAACATTCTGCTCTGGCAATCCATCCCTGTTTTTCAAGATCTTTCCATGGAACATCATATTTTTTAGGACCTATGAGGGAAAAAACGTCTCCTTCCCTTCTGTCCTCTCTGATCAGAGTGGCAGTAAGGCCGAGTCTCCGGCGGGACTGCAGTTCTGCCGTAATACGAAATACAGGAGCAGGGAGGAGATGAACCTCATCGTATATTATAAGCCCCCATTCCCTTGCATTGAATAATTTAAAATGAGGAAATTCTTCTTCCATGTTGTAGTTATATTTTCTTTTACGATAGGTCATGACCTGATAGGTGCTTACGGTAACGGGACGGATATCTTTTCTAAGTCCACTGTATTCTCCAATCTGATCTTCAGAGAGAGAGGTTTTCTCTAACAGTTCAGAAATCCACTGTCTCACGGCTACAGTACTGGGTGTAAGTATAAGGGTAGAACATTGCAGTTTATCCATAACTGACATGCCGACCATAGTTTTACCTGCTCCACAGGGAAGAACTATTGTGCCACACCCACCATGATGGCTTCCTCCTGCATAGAAAAGCTCTGCAGCTTCTATTTGATAGTGTCTCAGAGTGAATTCTCTTCCTTTTTTCGTAAGAGGCAGAAGTTTTATGGAAAGATCTTCACCTTTTATATAACCGGCAAGATCTTCTGCAGGATAACCTATCAGCACAAGTGCCTGTTTTATATGGCCCCTCATGGCTGAATTCATTAAAAGTTCTGTTTCGTTGACCTGCTCTTTAATATAAGGCTTGATGTTTTTATGGCCCGCTATTTCAGCAATAAGGGCTCTATCGTGACTGACCAGGAGTAACAGACCTTCTCTATTAATGAGTTTAACCCTTCCATAACGGCTTATATAGTCAATAATATCCCTGCGTATATTTTCCGGGATTTCGTATTTTGAATATTCTTCCAGACCTTTTATAATATCCCCGGCTGTTATTCCGGATGAAGCAGCATTCCACAGGGATAGAGGTGTGATTCTATAGCTGTGTATATGTTCCGGAGATTTTTCCAGTTCGGCAAATCCTGCGAGAAGATCCCTCGCCATTTCATATTTTTCATTTGCCACTTCAAGGAGAATAGTTTTGTCTCCCTGAACTATGATTGGATTTAATCGATCTATCAAATAATAAAACTCCCTGAATAATAAGTTATGAAGACTGACACAGGTGAAGGTATTTCTGTATGAGTCACGGGAAAAAATTTCTCCTGTCCATCAGCCTGATAAAAAAAGAATAACATATAAATTTTCTTTTTCCTGTATTATCCCATACATATTATAGAACTGTGCCAGAAAACCTGGTACCATTGTGAGCGGGCTATAAAAGCATGGACAGGCTTGAATTTATAATAATTGATCCTGTCTGTGCCGTCAAGAGCAGGCAAAAATATCATATAGAATAAACAACCAAACGTGCTTCCTTATCAGAAAACGGATGAAATACAGTCTCTTTACCCTTTGCGGCAAATCTTTCCAGTCCTGTCATAAAAGATATGCCTTCTTCCGTATCTCTTTTTGCCAGAACCTGAAGGGTCGGTTTCAGGAGATAACGGGAAAGAAACACTATGGTTTTACATTTCGCTCTCGTTATGGATACATTCAGCCTGTTCAGACTGTATATAAATTCATCTTCGGATACTGCAAGCTCCGGGTCAGAAACTCCGTAGCTCACGATAACAGAATCACATTCCTGCCCCTGCATCTTATCCACTGTGCCGACAAAAGGCTCTGTTAATCCTCTGTTTTCCAGAACTTCACATATGGCATCAATCTGAACATGATGGGGAGAAACTATAAACAATCCCTCTTTCCAGAATAATCTGTCACCTTCCCTGTCATCAGGATAAGGTTTTCCGGTATCTTTCATAACAAGTCTTTCTCTTAGAGCCAGAGCAATCTGTGCCACAAGTTCTGCTTCCTCACGATTTTCAGAACCGGTCCTTATGCCTTCAGTAATACAGAGAACAAGGGAATAATCAGGATCAAGCACTGTTTCTATAAATAGATTATCATAGAGATTGTCAGTCAGTAATAATTTTTTTGTTTCTACAGCGGCGTTAAAACTTTTATATTTCTCTCCGTAAATCTTTTCTGCAGGATAAAGACAGAGGGTTCTGTTCATCCTGAAATTCTCAAAGAGCTGACATGTAAGGGTTTTATCCATGTCAGGATTTTTCAGTGCCTCGAATATAGAACGGTGCAATAAAGGCTCACCGGGGGCAGGGTCGGGGTAATAGCCCTTTATAATAGGAGGAAGCTGTCTGTCATCCCCGGCTATAAGGAGCCTTCCATCCGGTTTCAATCTGGATATTGGCAGCAATGATTCAGGCACACGAAGCTGTGAGCCTTCGTCTATTACAACCATATCAAAAGGAGTGTCTTTATCTGTCCGGGCAAACATTTTATTTGTAGAATAAACAGTGCCTCCGAGAATACATCTGGAGTTATTACATATATAATCGAAACCTTCTTCAGATTTTACATGCAAAATTCCCGACTTTTCTTCATTATTTCTGCCCAGTCTTCCCATGGCAAATTCTTCCTTCCATATATTCAATGAAGCATTTAATTGAACGATTTTCTTCAGACAGTTATCGATTGCCGTATGAGTAAAAGCCGAAAGGAATATTTTAAAAGGTCTGTCAGTCAGTCTGTGAGCTTCAAGTATACACAGGAGGGCTGCCGCAATAAAATGAGTTTTCCCCGTTCCGGGAGGCCCCCACAGGAGAGTCAGTGTTTTATTAAATACATGGTCAAAAGCATCTCTCTGACTGTCTGTCAGATAATTTAACGAAGGTATTTTTTTCAGTCCTTTTTTTAAATCATCGTGTTCCTCTATGTCTTTACAATATTCCACAGGGTTTTGAAGCAATTTTATTACTTCCGGTTCCTCCAGACCATCCAGTTCAGAAAGTCTATTTATGACCTTTTCGCCTGTCCAGTCAGTAAATTTCGACTGTAACAGATAATCCTTCCCTTCCTCAATCGGCGGAGACATAGCACCTTTTTTCAGTTGAAGAGTAACCCTGCCGGGGTGAGAATTATCTTTAATCTGAGCCAGATATAAAGCTTTATTTTTCGGAGCGTAATATTTATATTTCGGGTATTCCGTAAAACTCATCTGGTCTTTATCTCCTTCCGGCGTGTCTTCACTCAGGATATAAGACCATATATTATTTCCATCCAGTTTGCCTGAAACATCTGTTTCTTTCAGTGAAAACTCTGCCTCTGCATAACCTTTAAATACCTCGACATTTCCCGTTCCGGTCAGAGTAAAGGCAATACCTTTCTGTTTCCTTTCATTCATTGGAAGTGTTCTCTGTTCTTTTATGGAGAGATAGCTCATAACAGTCTCATATCTGATTATAAAATCCAGCTGTGATAAAAGGGGATGATTGAAATTCCTGGAAGAAGGCAGAGAAAATTTCGGCGGACAGGCAAAAAGAAGACCTCTGGCACAGTGTCTGATACCGGTGAGTATATATGATGTGGCATAAAGGCGTTTTTTCAGTTCTTTTTCAATCCATTCTATCCTTTTTGTATCATCATTATTCCAGACTTTATATATGGCATCTGATTTAAGTGCATTGGACAGTCTGAAGGTGAAATTATCCATAGGATTATATGTGAAATTTTTCCCTGTAACACTGTTAAAAACATCCAGCACATCAGATAACTGATAGGCCACAGGTACAGGCAGGGCAAAGAGGGATCTTATAACATCTATTATTTTCACTGCAGGGAAAGAGGCTTCAACATCAGGATGTTCTTCATTGACAAGGAGATTTTCGCTATGAAAATGAAAGAATAAAGATAAAGATTTCTCTGACACGAGTGGATCTTTCAGACCTTCGAGCAGTAATTCTTTAAGCAATTCCCATTCGAAACTATCAAACACATAGGTCTGAAGAGATTTTTTTTCTTTCCATTGTTCTTTACTTTCATTTTTAGTCTCATTATAATCATGGACTTCTTTAAATATATCGTATATGCACTCTATAAATTCCCTTCTGACTCTTTTACAGTCCTCCATAGACGACGCTACGAACTGTTTTTCCAGTATACTCTTCTCTGTAAATATGTCATCAAAGCTATTACAGAGACAGGCGGCGCTGTAAATATGACCCGACACTGGTTCTTTTTGAATGGTAAGAAAGAGTTTTACATCTTCCCATAGAGGCATTGAAACGGAAGAAGAGCCGAAATTATAGATCTGACCGTCTATAAGAGCATCTACCGTTCTGGCGAGCCTTTCCTGTTTACCGGAAAGAGAAGCACATCTGGAAAGAGATTTTTTACTCCTATTCTCTGAAAGAAATTTCTTCATACTGATTAAATCATCTATATGTTCTTCATCTGAAAGGAATTTTCTTCCCATAGAAGTCAGATAAGGTATGAGGGAAATACTTCTCGTATCTTCCGCTTCTTTCCGGCAGAAGTCATAATATTCACACCACTCGCATCTGTAATGAATATGCCAGTGGACAGAGTCTGTCTGTGATATGCGTGGTATGTCAGAAGAAAGCATTTCTTCAATCTGAGGGATAACAGTATTGATATTAAACCATTCAGGTTCCGGTAATCCGTAAGTCCAGACACCGCCTTTTGAGAAATTCACTTCTCTGTCTATGCTTCGGGCTTTACAGATATGGGAGAGGAACAAGGCATATAAGGCGACCTGAATCTTATGGGAAATTTTCATTTCATCAGAGGCTTTTACGTCTATTATGCAGAGTTCTGTTCCGTTACCGTTTTTACAGGCATATATAAGATCAGGGAAACAGGTGGTGAATTTTACGCATGACCTGTCCAGATTATAGGTTTTATAAAAAGATTCCGGCACAGTAAGACACCCCTGGTAAAGGTATTCTTCTTTTCCTATATTTCGTAAAATATCTATAGTGCTTTTTTCGTCATGAACATGATTGAATAATCTCTCTGCATCTGTGGCAGATGATCTGTAAACTCTTTTATTTTCGTTTATCAGGTTATTTATAACTTTTTCTTCCCATTTATATCCCGCTTCCAGCATGGCTTTTGTAACAGGGCTGTGGTCATAAGGTGAAGGAGGTATGTTTTTCCTCTTCTTCTCTTCCGAAGGAGTGGCTTCATAGACCAGATATCTTTCACATTCATGGTAGAAATACCGTGCAATTCTTGAGGGAGATATATTCAGCATGGACAGGCCTCTTTTCTATATTATATGTTGAAATAGTATTCACGTCTTCAGGGAATATTCCTTCAATGATTATGTGAGAATCGTGACGCGTAACGCGTTACGCGTGACGGGTTTAATCCCAGCGAATTACGCATTACGAGATTATTTTTGATTATTACAATAAAGTTCTTATAAGTGGGGGCACCTTATGTGATAATTGAAGTCTCAATACCTTCATGATATAATAAATCTGGATATTACTTTTAAATAACTGACGATAATGTCGTCAGAAGCCGAAAATTAGAGATTGAAAAAGCTATTTCACAGGCAATTTATTTTATTCAGAGGAATTAGCCGGTGTATATATATTTCGATATGAATATTTACAACAGAATATTTGATTCTCAAAGCAACCTGAGAGTGCGCTTTGAAAGTATGGCTATAGATATAATATTTCAAATGATTGATGAAGGAAAATATAAGCTATGCTGGTCTTTTATTCTGGAACATGAAAATAGTAAAAATCCTTTTCTGTATCGCAGAATGTATATTAATTTACTGTCAAAATCCTGTAAGACTGTTATATCTCCTGACGTAGAAATTAAGAATATATCTGAAAAAATTATTGCAAACTCAAAGGCAAAAATTAAAGATGCACTTCACCTTGCCTGTGCAATACATAGAAACTATGCTTATTTTATAACCTGTGATGATAAATTTATAAGGACTATTCAAAAACACAGAGATTTATTGAAGGACTGCACCGGTTCAATAAAGTTATTTAATCCTGTAGATTTTATCAGAAGGGGGCTGAATATAGATGTTATCGAATAAAAAATTATCTTATAATGACAAGGAAATAATGGAAAAAGGTGCAAGAGCTTTAATTAAAGAACTTGGTTACAGTGGTTTTCTGAGGTTCATACGTTTTATGGATTACGGAGGAGAAGATTACCTTAAGATACAGGATGAAATTTATAAAGATATGTCTCTGGAACAAATATATGAAGAGGCAAAAGAGCACTGGGAAAAAACAAGTAAAGAAGAAGATTAATTTTTTATGCCGGACTCAGGATATAAAGAAATAAACTTTAAAAGAACAAAAGAGAGAAAATACGGGCCGAACAGCAAACTCGTAAATATCTTAAATCTCCTTTATATGCTCCTGAAAGGAGATAATAAAAACACAGAAGATTATAGCAGAATATTAAAATGCACAAAGTCTGCAGTAAAGAAATATATTGACGAAATAAGATATACTTACGATCTGAGCGGTGAATACAGGATATTTGATATAGTATACGATAGAAATAAAAAACAGTACAACCTCTGGACCACAAGAGACGTATTCGTAAATTGCCTGCCAGAGGAAGTAGAAGCTTTATATATGGCAGTAAAATATCTCTCAGGTATGGAAGGCACACCTCTGGAATTTCTGGACGAACTCGAAAATAAACTCAAGCAATATTATCATAAAGGATTAAAAAAAAGAAGAGAAAAACCTGTTTACCTTTCTGCTCCGAAAACAAGAAGCAGGTTATCGGATTTACTCGATAAGATTAATGATGCCATGATCGGCAAAGACAGAAAGAAACTGGTCATAAATTATGTAAAAACCAGAGAAAAACAATCAGAAAAAAGAGAAATAGTACCTTATTCCCTTATGGTCTATGATTATGAATGGTATGTCAGGGCTTTCTGTCTTAAAGACAAAGTGTTAAAAACTTTTGTCGTCAATCAGATAGATATAAAGGGAGAGCCGGCAGAGTTAACAGGAAGTGAAAGAGAAGAATTACCTGCAAATCCGGATCTGTCTGTCGTGCATATGTGGGACTGGTCTCATCCGGATGAAGACTGGGAACCTGTAAAGGTACGATTGAAATTTACCGGGTTTAAAGCTGACGAGATGAGAAAAAAACTTGCTTACAGACAGGAACACAGGAGCCAGAAGATTGAAGAAGAACAGAAAGATTATATAATAGTGTCTTTTGAAGTGAAAAAGCCATTTAATATGGTTTCATGGATACTTAAATACGGCTCCCATGTAACGGTACTGGAGCCGGAAGAGCTCAGGGAAAGAATTAAAGACGAAGTAAGTAAGATTATAAATTTATATTAGAAGCGTGATGTGCGATGCCCTGTTCATATAGACCTCACAGAATCTCCACTGTTTTAACACTCATTTAGATTTTTTTATCCTGCTTCATCAGTAGCTACACCATAATAGTCCCTCCTCTGTATAATGAGAGTAAGATAGTAAAAATTGACATAACGAGGAGGTAATCAATATGTTCAGAGTAACGCCCGAGTATGTGGCTCTCAGCAGAAGAGCCGGCAGAATTATGAATACCGATGTTATGTTTCGTATATCCGACAAAGAAAGAGCGGATTTTATAGAAACAGTTGAACTTGCATCAGGAGGCTTCGATACTCTCCCTGAAAGATTTAAGGAATTAATCCTTGCCGGAGAGAAAGAAAGAGAGATAGAGATAGAAAAAATACTGAAGAAAGAAAAAGAAGCTATTCTTTTTTACGATTACAAAACAAAACCTTATAAGGAATTTTCTAACTTCTACCCCTCCGAAATAGACATAGACGGAAAGACTTATCCAACGGTGGAACATTATTTTCAGGCATGGAAAGCAACAGATAAAGAACATCATGAAAAGATCAGAGAGGCAAAAACTCCTGATGAAGCCAAACAGCTCGGCAAATCTATAAAAAACCGTTCTGACTGGGAAGAGATCAAATCAGACGTAATGTTTAACGGTGTCTATGCAAAATTTACACAGAATGAAGAGCTAAAAAAACTGTTGCTTTCAACAGGTGACAGGATCATTCATGAACATACCAGGAAAGATAAGGTATGGGGCTGGTATGATTGGAAAGGTGAGGACAGACTCGGTAGAATTCTAATGGAAGTAAGAAAGAAAATCCTGATTCAGACAGAAAAAAAAGCTACTAAAGAACCTGAGAGATTTGAAATCACGAAAGTATCTGTTAAAGAAGGCCATGAGAAAAAAGAAAAGGAAAATCCGGAGAACCGCATATGGGAAGAATTTATTGAACAGTATTTTCCGCAGTTTATGGAATTCTTTTTCACTGATATATATGAGAAAATAGATTTTACAAAGAAAATAACCTTTCAGGACAAAGAACTGGAAAGGGTCGTAAAAGGCAGAGACCTGTGGGAAAATACTGCCTGTAAGCTTGTTAAATGCCATCTGAAACATAAAAACAGGGAAAGCTTTATGTTATATATTGAGGTCAATAAAAGAGAAGAGAACAATCTGTCAGAGAGAATCGATCACTTTTACGGCACGGGCCATGATAAATGCCATAAAAAAACAGCGGCAATTGTCATAATTTCAGACAGTAAGGGACATTTTACAGCAGACAGCTATGAAGTAAATCAGCAGGGAAATAAATTAACACTTAAATTTCCTGTCATGAACAGACCGGAAGAACTCGGAAGAAGCGACAATCCCTTTGCAATGGTGGTAAGAATATATCCTGCCCTTTCTGAAATCGATAAAAACGATATTAAACATCTTTATTCAACAAAACTATCTCTGGCAAAAGAGATAATCAAAAGCGGGAAATATAACAGAGACGACACTTTATATATGCTGAATTTTCTCGATGCCCTGATTATTCTTCCTGAAGAACTGGAAAGTAAATTTTATTATGATGAAGTGAAGAAGATGTCTTTTAAAGAGGAAACAGGTAAAGATCTGATATATCCCGTGCCGGTGGAAGTTACTGAAGAGGAAAGAGACACCTGTCCTGACTGTGACGATTACCCCTGCATAGGTACTGACGGGAAAGGTAACAGTTACTACGAGTGCTGGAACTGCGGCTGGATAGAATATATATCGCCGGAGAAATATAAAAGGTTTATGGAGAGATTGCAGGAGATTTTTTAGACAGCCTGGTTTTATATAATAATCAGGCCGGAGAACAGAAATCTTTATTCCAACAAAACTTTTTGTTTTATTTGTAATTATTTTGCATGAAAAGGATTTGGGGAATTTCCTATAGAAATTTTTTATGATATGGTTAGTAAAAAAATAATAAGTAGATAATATTTAATAAAAGAAAGAAAGGAATTATTTATGAATTACACTCCTAAAGCAGTAATTTTAGAAAATCCAGAAGAAAAAAGGGGCAAAAAAACAAGAGATCTTGTTCAAAAAAAAATAGAGTCAAATGACAAAGTAAAAAATGAAGAGTGGTTAGAAGATCTTATATTTGAAAACCCTGATTTATTGGCTATTGAAGAATTAGCTGTTTCTTTTACCCCTATGATACCAATCGGTCGACAAATACCATTAGAAACTCCTGGGGGTAGTCCTGTTTATATTGATTGTCTTTATATCAGTCCCCGGGGTAAACTGACTATTGTAGAGACAAAGTTATGGAAAAATCCAGAGCAACACAGGACTGTAGTAGCACAAATTATAGAATATGCTGAAAAAATATCTAAATGGAATTACAAGAAATTAGAAGAGGAAGTAAAAAAATCATTAAGAAATTTTAAAGGAGAAGAAATTGAGTCTCTGGAAAAATATGTCAGTTTATACTTAAAAGAAAAAGAAGATAGAGCCTTTAATTTTCCAAAAGAACGTTTTTTAGGTAATGTTAATTCAAATTTGGAAAATGGGGAATTTCTTTTATTAATCGCAGGAGATAAAATATCCCCCAATGTAGCTTTATTAACTGATGCCATTCATAAAAAACCTGGACTCGGTTTCAACCTATACCTTATTGAACTACAACTTTATAATATAAATAAAGAAGAAGGCTCGCCACTACTGGTTATTTCTCATGTAGTTGGTAAAACAGTTGAAGAAACCAGAGCTATAGTAAAAATAAAATATGACAGAGAAAAAGATGAATTAACAACAAAAGTAACAACTCCTGAAGAAACTACTCCTGATAAAAAAGAATTTATTGAATGTCTTGAAGAAAATGTTGGTGAAAGCCTTGTAGAATTTTTTAAAAAAATTATAAAAGACATGAAGAATCTTGGATGTATTGAGCAAACTTTAAAAGGTTCTTGTGTAATAAATTTATTAGATTCTAAAAGCAATCAGGAATTTGCTTTATTTGGCATATCAAAAGATAGTAGTGTATTTGCCAGAAATTTACCAACCCATTTATATAATGCAGGAATTTCAGAAAAAATTGGTTCAGATTTTTTAGAAAAAATACCTGAAATCCTTAATAAAGATGACCAATGGAAAACTATTACTTTAAATGACATACAGGAGCACTATGATGATTTTTATCCCATAATTTCCTCAACTATTGATCAAATCAAAAATGCAACACCAGATCCAAAACCACCAAAAGATAAATTTCTAGGAAAAGTCCCTGATGAGTTTAAAGAAAAATATACAGAATGGTTTAAAATATGGGAAAACAAGCAACATTTTAATATAAAATGGAGTATGACAGCTTTCAGTTTACAGGCAAAATTTCAAAATAAATATAAAATGGTTCTCATTATCTTTCCTTCAGAGGATTTAGTAAAATTAATAAAAAGTAAAGAGTTATCTACTTTTGGTGCTACAGAAAAAACATATCAACAATATGTTAAAAAAATTAAAGACATACCACGTGTTCAAGAAATCCTCAGTTCAGAAACCAGTGCCTATATTAAACATAAATCTTTAAGAACAGCAGATGACCTTGATGTAATTTTAAAAGCAACAACTGATTTTGCCGAGGAAGTTATGGACAAAAATTAAAAATAATAATGTAGGGGCAGGCCCCCGTGCCTGCCCCCGCAGGGTTAATCCATTACCTGGAATGCTAAGAATTCTGCCTGTGAAGATATTCCAGAATATTACCTCTATGCAAGATCAATCCCTTACAGGGGCAACCACAGGGGAATTGCCCCTACAGAAACAAAAAAAAAGATAACCCATAGAGGGGCACCCACAGGGGGGTGCCCCTACGGTGACCGGATAGAGGTGTAAAATGAAATATAATCCAGATATTCATCATAGACGTTCTATAAGATTGAAAGGCTATGACTACAGCCAGAAAGGATATTATTTTGTAACTATCTGTATACAAAATCGTGAATGTCTGCTGGGGCAATCAATAAATAACACTATAGTCTTAAATGATGCAGGTCTTATGGTGCAAAATATATGGAAGACCTTGTCTGAACATTATCCCGGTGTTGGAATAGATTCCTATATTATAATGCCAAACCATATTCATGGAATTATCATCGTAGGGGCAGGCCCCCGTGCCTGCCCCTGTGGGGTTAATACCTTACAGAGGGAAGCAGGTATGGATACCACAATGAAATTGTCTGATATTATACATCGGTTTAAATCATTAACAACAAACATTTATCATAAATCTGTAATACAATATAACTGGCCGTCATTCCCGGGTAAACTCTGGCAGAGAAATTATTATGACCATATTATCAGAAATGATCAGGAATTAAACCAGATAAGGGAATATATAATAAATAATCCGGTAAAATGGGAACTGGATAAAGAAAATCCTGATAATATTAAAGAAAGACCGGCAAAGAAACATAGCAAATAAATTTATATAAACCGAATAAATTTCAACAAGGAGGGAATAATTCATGTCAAAGGAAACAGAATTTTCAACAAGAATCGAACTCATCAAAGGAGACATTACAAAACTCTCTGTAGATGCCATAGTAAATGCAGCAAATGATAAACTCCGGAATGGTTCCGGCGTATGCGGTGCAATTCATTCCGCAGCAGGGCCGGAACTTGAAAAAGAATGTCTTACTCTCGGAGGGTGCAAAACAGGGAATGCAAAAATTACGAAGGGATATAAATTGCCGGCAAAATGGGTAATCCATGCAGTGGGTCCCATCTGGAACGGAGGAACTAACGGAGAAGATGAACTACTTGCCGGATGTTACAGGAATTCCCTTATTCTGGCAGAGAAACATAATATAAAAACAATAGCATTCCCGTCCATAAGCACCGGCATCTACGGGTTTCCGATTGATAGAGCGGTAAAGATAGCAATAAGAGAAGTCAAAAAATTCCTTACTGAAAATACCTCCGTAGAAAAGGTTATTTTCGTATGTTTCAGTGAAAATGATTATAATTATTATCTCGATGGCCTGAGTAATACCTGATGAAAAACATAACATATATAAAACTTTTTCATATTAAAGAAAATATTTCCCTTAAATCTTGTTTTACTCATTTTTATGAGTATAATCATGAGTAGAGGGGTGGGTTTTATGGAAAAGTTCCAGAGATTGAACGCAAATGTGCCATATGAACTGTACAGGCAGCTAAAATCTATACTGAAAGATGAGAATAAAACTATTACTGATTTTATAATAGAAGGTATGAATAAATTAGTACAGGAACATAGATTAAAACATATGGTTGAATTATATGACAGAGTTGCTGACTCTCCGGGCACTGAAGAAGCAATGAAATGGGAAGATAAATGCAGTGCTGACGGCCTGAGTTTTTGAGGTTCCCCCATGGATATTCCTGCCTTAACCAGAGGAAATCTGGTTTATGCAAATTTAAATCCTCCTGAACCGGCAATACAATCAGGTATAAGGCCATGTGTTATTGTAAGTAATAATGCACATAATGCATCACGCCATCCCGGTGTCATTGTCTGTCCTTTAACTGATGCAGTAAAGGGTGTTAAAGAATTTCCCGGTCATATATTTATTCCTTCCGGCATTGGAGGGTGCAAAAAAGATTCTGTTATCATGGCGGAACAGATACGTTTAATCAGGAGAAATCGTATTATAGAAATCACAGGGAATTTACCTGATTATAAAATAAAAGAATTAGACGAAGCATTGAAGTTTGTCCTGTCATTATATTGAAATGTGTTTTGTAAGAGACTTTAACCGGGTAGCCTGAGCCGGAATTACCAGGATTTACATTTCCCTTTTTTATAATCTTCCAGTGCTTTTTCTGCTATTTTATCCAGGTCTGCCAAAATTTATCGACCCGTGGACAAGAGGGGTGAAAAAAGATGAAGAAAATAACATGTAATTTCTGTGGCAGCGATAGTCATGAAGAAAGAAAAGTAGATTATCTTTATAGCTTTAAAGGCAAGTATTTACTTGTAACAGGTACACCTGTTGAAATATGCCTCAAATGCGGTATGATTTACTACGAAGCCGGTGTACTTAAGGAAATAGAAAGACAATTCTTTGCCATTCATAATAATATAGAAAAGGCTGACAGCTATATCGAAGTGCCATCAAGGGCTTTTGCATAAAAGAAATTTTCCCTGACGACCATATGTCTGCCATGAATAATCCTGTTTTAATCCTTCACCAAAGCACCGGGAGCGCCAATAAATCTCAGTCTGTCACACAGTGTTTTATAGTCACACATGGGACACATGCCTGAAACATTACACTTATACTCGTTGAAATCTTCTCTTCCCAGAAGAAGTCCCGACGATTTTACAAGTTCTTCCCCTAACTCTTCAATCCCTCTGTCATCTTTCTCAATCTCTTCATAAAGGCCTCTCTGGAGGATATATATATAAGATTTTTTTACTTCTGTCTTAAACGCTTCTCTGAAGGTCATCTTCCCGAGGGCATACATATAACTGTAAAGCTGTTTCCTGTAAAAATCGATTTTTTCTTTTATATCATTAATATTTCTGACTGTATCTGTCTTATATTCTATAATAAATACCTCAATCTGTCCGTTGTTTTCATAGAGGTCCACCCTGTCTGCTATGCCGTTCAATAAAATATTCCCGTAAAGAGGGACGGAAAATCTGAATTCATAAAAACTTTTCAGATATTTTCCTTTTCTTTCTTTCCTCAGATTTTTCTCTATGTCAAAATAATTTACTATATATTTTCTTATTTCATCTTCTGAAATATAATCCTCTTTATGTTTACTTACTTCCTCTTTTATGAGTTTTTCAATTTTTTCATTCATATCCCTGTCTGAAAGGGAATTCAGATGACTGAGTATTTCATGGACAACATTTCCTCTGAGGCGGGCATCTGTTTTTTTATCTCCATATAAATCCTCTTCCTGAAGTTCCGTATGGTCAGGTTCCAGACGGGCGAGATACTGAAAATAATAAAGCCTGGGACAGGTAAGATATTTCTGATACATTGATATGTTTATAGAACCGGTGGGAGGGCTTTCATATGGTTTTATTATCTCCCCGTCATATCCTTTCTTTTTCAATTCCTTTATGGCTTCTGTGGCGAAATCAGGTGGATACGACGGTAAAGGAGGAGAAGAAATAAAGCTTTTCCCGTCAGTATGTTCCATTGTACTGACAATCCTGTCTTTCAATGCCCATTTCATCTGTATCATAAAGGTATTGAGGGACGGTTCATCTTTTTCGGGACTCTCCTGATTTTCCCCGACAAAAGCAAGATATCTCTTTGCTCTTGTTGCCGCCACATAGAATATTCTCCTGCTGTCATTGTTTTCTTTCAATATCTGTCTCTCATAAAATGCCTGATAATCGGGATTTTCTTCATCTTTTACGCCTGTAGAGATTATACCCTTTTCTTCATCATAGAAAAATAAAGGCTTATCCCTTCTTACTATCCAGTCGATTTTTCTGTCCATATCCGGTATTATTACCGCATCGAATTCAAGTCCCTTTGAGGCATGAACTGTCATTATCTTTACAGAATCACTGTCTTCCGTATCGATGAAGGCTTCTTCATTCATTCCGCCATGGTCCTCCATTAATTCCAGATACATGGGCAGTTCACCCGGATTATATATATTTTTCCTTTCAAAATCCATGACCAGAGAAAAGAGTTTCTCCAGGTTCCTGTATTTCTGTTCCCCCTCCTGTAATGAAAGTAATATTTCTCCGTAATTTGTTTCATCACATAATCTTTTAATGAGTTCGTAAGAATTCAGTGTTCCTTTAAGTTTTAAACATTTCGTAAAGAGATTGTACGCTCTCATGGCAACAGGAGAGCTTTCCGACAGATCTTTAAGATAACTCATTAAAGGTTTTGTCCCGTCATAGCCTTCCAGGAGGGTGAAAATCATATCATCGGAAAATCCCATAAGAGGTGAGCGGAGAACAGAAAGAAAAGAGATAGAGTCGGAAGGGTTAAAGATATACTTATAAAGTGACATTATATCAATTATTTCATCTTTTTCCCAGAACCCCAGCCCTCCTATTACACAGCATGGAATATTTCTGACACGCATGGCATGTTCTATGGATTTCAGGTTTGTTCTGCTTCTCAGGAGTATGGCTATATCTTTACAGGTAAATCCTCCTTTTTCATCTCTGTATTCGCCTGTAAGTTTCTCTACTATTCCTGCCACTATGGCTCCCTGATAGTCTTTTTTATCATGACTGTTTCCTTCATCTTCACCGGTTAACTGAAATTCTCTCTTTAAAATTTCTTTATGTTTATCATCGGGAAGGAGTTTTTTTATCGTATCCCATTTACTTTTCCTGCTTAATTCATCTCTTTTCCAGGTAACAAGCTGTACCTTCAGTTCTTCTCCTTTATCCGTAAAGGGCAGATGAAGTTTTTCAAAAGGATCTATCAGTTTTTCGAAGATCATATTTACCGTGTCTACAATATTTGCAGTGCTTCTGTAGCAATTTGAAAGATATTTCACTGTTCCGTTTTTATCGATTTTTTCACAGACCGTGTCAAATATTTTGTAATTGGCACCTCTGAAACCATAGATGGACTGTTTACGATCACCTACGATGAACAGTCTTCCGGGAGGTATGATGCCATTTTGTTCAGTAAGTCCCGAAAGTATCCGTTCCTGTATGGGATTTACATCCTGAAATTCATCTACAAGGAAATATCTGAATCTCTGAAAATACCTCTCTTTTATCCCATGGTTTTCGAGAAGTTTTTCTGTCATTATTTCAAGATCATTGAAGTCAAGGACATTATTTTTATTTTTGAAATCTTTATATTTTTCATGGAGATTTATTAACAGACTTACTGCCATGGATGTCAGTTCATTACACGAAGAATCTTTCCACTTTTCCATTTCTTTTTCAAAATCACCATGTCCCCTTATGGAAAAATAAAGTCTTATAATATCATCTCTCAGGTTACCTGACACAAGAGTTACTGTGCCGTATTTATCCAGCACATGATTTACCTTACTGTCATTAGCCGTATTCTCTAAATATTCCGTGATAGCTTCTTCGGTAAATTCCTGAAGTTTTACTGCAGAGTCCGCTTCTTCTATAAGCGTAAAAGCAGGATCGATACCGGCAGAGGCAAAATTGTCTCTTATAACAGATGTGCAGAAACCATGTATCGTATCTATATTTGCCGTTGTAATCAGATCCCTCAACTTTTTCCATTTTAATTTTAAATCTCTGTCATGTTCTTTTTTTATTTCCCTGTATATTTCCAGCCTTATCCTTTCCTTCATTTCCACTGCGGCTTTTCTGGTAAAGGTTATGGCCACAATAGAGTCAATGTCTATTAAAGGAGCTTCTTTTAAAATTTTGAAGAATCTTTTGGCAAGCACTCTTGTTTTTCCGGAGCCGGCACCGGCCTTTAAGCCTGTATTTATCTTTATATCCAGAGCTTCTGCCTGTTCAGTATTAACATCATAATCCCTGCAAATTTTGTCTATCATGTTTTATATCTCTTTCTATAAAATATCCTTCTCTGCAATTCTGTATCTGTCATATCTGCATATTTTTCTGTAATCACAGTCATAGTATTCTGTATCATCAGGACATGAGACAGTAAGAGGGAAGACTCCGTTTTTTATCTTCTCTATCACTTCGGAAGTCTTACGGGAAATATATTCCATAAGGACAATCATATTTTCCTTTCCCACAGTATATCTCGGCCCTCCTCTGTTGAAAATATTTTTCTTCATGTCACTTCTAACAATACCGCTTTTTTTATGTTCTTTAATACTGTAATAAAGAAGGGCCATACATTCAGGATTTACGTCAGGAAATTCGTCTTTTAACTGTTCTCCTATAGCCAGGTAATACAGAGGAAGCTGAAAATCTTTACCTTCAACGGAATCCTTTAACTCTTTTGTAGAGGAATTTTTATAGTCATAAATGATAAATCTTCCCGTAAAACAATTGTTTTCATCCATTTCAAGATCGACCCTGTCTGCGACACCTCTTATCATGTTCTCTTCATCTTTTATGGTAAAGGGATGTTCCAGAAGGCACGGTTTCATGGTAAACCCGGTTTTTTCCCTGTAATATGCAAGATTTTTCATATCATTTTCAATAAAGGTGCTGATTACTGAGAAAAATTCTTTTTTAATAAACTTCCAGAGCTTTTCCGGCATTATATTATGATAAAGTCTTTTCAATGTATCATTAAATATTCTGTCAAACAGGGAATAAAGTTTTTCCCTGTCATAGCAGCTGTTATCCTTATAGTAATCCTTCAGGATTTCATGGTAAAAAGAGCCGATCTTTCTTGCATCAGGTTCATCTTCATCATCAACTGTTATGGCGAGCACTCTTTCCATAAAATATTTAAAAGGACAGGAACTGTATGAATTAAGCCGGGAAGGAGTAAAAGAGTATTTATTCTTCAGTGACGATGGTTCTGTAACAATGCCGTCATAAGAGTCGAAAAAAGGGTTTTCCTGTCTCCCGTATTCCATCATGGCGGCATGATTTATATAATCCAGTATTTCTTCACTGCACACCGTATTATCCATACAGGAGGACTGATCTTTCCATATATAATGAATCGCCTTTCTGAGCATTTCTTTATGGCTCTGAGGTTCTTTTCGCGGCTCAAATCTGTTTCTCATATAAATTTTTTGATGTGTTAAAGATTTCAGAAACTCTTCATCTATCAAGGAAGAAAGATCGTCAAGGAAAGAAGATTTTATCATATATTCCCCTTTTTCATCACACGTTCTGTATGATATATAAAGTTCTTCCGTTGCCGATGCCATACATAGATTAAATCTTATCTTTTCCCTTTCAAGTTCCCATTTTTTATTTATCAGATTTATATGCTGTGACATAAACATATCATGTTCGCCGCTGTCAAAGAGAGGATTCCCGGATAAGACTGACGGGAAGATACCTTCATTTACTCCCGGCATAAATACAATGTCATAATACTGGCCTCTGGCAAGATCTGTATTTAATATCCTCACGCCTCCCGTGTCTTTGGCTGTTTTTCCCCTTTCAACAGAGGCACTGTCAATCAGTTCTTCATAAATCTCTTCCGCAGTGAAACCTTCTGCCAGGAGATTATATGTTTTCTCTATTTCAATTATTTCCGACATGATGGTTTTCAGAGAATCCAGGGCTTTTATATCTCTCGTGAAATTCTTTCCGTCTATAATTCCCTGGAGGTAAAGGTTTATTATATTTCCCTTCAGATCCAGCCTGTCTGTTACCTCAATAAGTTTCATGAGATATGCTTCTTTTGTATCGGAGCCGGAAGGGTTGAGTGAAGAAATAATGTCTATAAAATCTGAGAAATCCGTATCAGGACAATGTTCCTTTATAATATGTGAGAATTTATCCGGATACTCTGAAGAATCTTTACCTGTAAAGATCCTCTTTAAAGGGATTTTATCACTTTTACCATCAAGTTTTTTGAGTATATCGGAAGGAAGGAGGTATATTGAAGAAAAGATATTCCTTATGCCTTCATGTTCTCTTCCTTTTATATAAAAATTCAACAAACCGAGAAAATCCTTTATTAAAGGGACTTCTATGAGTAGTTTCTTCCATGTTGCCAGGACAGGTATATTCAATTCGTCAAATATTTCCTCAAAAGCATTGCTGTATTCATTTATATTTTTCACGTAAATGGCAATTTTCTCCGGAACTATTTCGCCTGAGAGGATTTTTTTCTTTATAAGAGCTGCCATTTCCCTTACCTCATGGTCAATACAGGGGCTGTTTGAGATTTTTACTCCTCTCACATCGCCTTTTAATACTGTTTCATCGGAATACAGATATTCACAGAGGGATTTTATGGAAGGATTTGCCTTTTTTTCGGGAAATGTCTTATTACTGTATATAAATCCCAGATCTTTAAGGTCTTTTATAATTTCACTCTTTATGAATTCTTCATTATATGAATTCTTAAAAGGTATGGAGCAATAGAAATTTATTTCAGGATAATATTTAGATATGGTTTTCATCATGGATTTATCGACAGGGTCTATATTTATATAGCCGTCAATGACTATAATGCCTGTTTGAAACAAAAGAGGAGCATATTTTATTTTCTTCAGAGCCACGAGAGGCATATCATTCAGATCGTATAGAGCTTCTTTTTCTTTGTATCTTTCATATTCTTCGTAAACAGTTCGGATAAAATCGAGCTTTTCAGGTATTAACCCGGTGAAATTATATTTTACCTGTTCCAGCTTATCAGGAGACACGTTCAATCTCTTAAGCCTTTTTATGAAACCGTAAAGGGATGTGACAAAACCGGGCCTGTTTTTTACACCTTTAAAAAAGCCGTCTTCCCTGTTGTTCAGAATATTTCTGATTATAAGGAGGGAAACATCTTCAGTAATGGTCTTTTTCCCTGCCACTTCGCCGGCAAGGTCGCTGAAACCGAAGACAGACGTATTTATCAGGTTTCCTGAGGCGGCGAGGAATTTCTTTCTCACATCGAATATGGCTTCACGGGAAGGGAGAATATATATGGCTTTTTTCCCATCTTTTATGGCTTCAATACATTTTTCTACAAGGTAATCTCTGACAGAGGTGAAAAAAGGGGTATAATAGAAAGTTTTCAACAGAACGCCTCCCTGAATGGTAATTATTTTATTATATTTTTCGAGAAAATTCAGTGGATTTAAACTTTAAAAAGATGAGAAATTTATGGGAATGTGAATTATTTTTTAAAACAATCAGAATAATCTTCACTTTTCAGAATTTTCGATTAACTATATTAAAGTCTTTAATTCCTGAATAGTTATTGATGCTTTTTTTATTATCGAATTTAATGTACCTTTCTTAATTTCCTTATGATTTGGAACAATTATTGAGATTTTTTTATCTGGATTATGAAGAAAAATATGGCTTCCTCTTTGATGGTCTATAATAAAACCGGATTTAATAAGTGCTTTGACTATGTCTTTGCCTGAAAAGGTCTTGCTCATAATGAAACTTCTACCTCTTTCATAATACTGGAGGTAATATTAATCTGATTTATTTTTTGAAGACCTTCCATATAGCAAATTATAGCTTCTTTAGCATTTTCTATAGCTTCTTCTTCTGTATCTCCCTGAGTATAACAACCATCAAGAGCAGGAACTGATACATTAAAACCGCCTTCTTCAGCTTTTTCTAATTTAATTATAAATTTCATATAATATTACACCTTCCTGTGATATTATTTAGAACCTGTCCGAAAAGTTCTTTTAGATCTGTTCAAGCAGAGTCTGTGAAAGATGACTCTCTACTTTTCGGATAGTCTCTTAATGTCTTCAAATAGATCCCTGAAGGTTGTATTTATTTTTCTCACCTCAATCTATTATAAAGGATTATATAAAAAAATACCATTATTTTTTCTCTTATCAACTTCTTTCAGAACTGGTCGTGATAATTGAAGTCTCCATACCTTCATGATATAATAAATTTAGTCTAATGGGGTATTTCATATGCATTTTATAAGAAACGTTAAATATGCGGAAGAATATAAATTATTTTTAACCTTTGAAGATGGAACTGTTCGCCCTGTCGATTTGAAAGACCATCTCTATGGGGAGATACCTCTCCAGAATTATTACCCGACCGGATTGCTCTAATCCTCTCAGAACAAAAAGAAATAGTCCAGCTTGTTCAAGTATGAAGTTTCCCTTTAAATAAGAAAGGAGGTAGAAAATGAGTGCAATTGATTTTTGTATAGAGTGTGAGAGTAAAAACATCGAATATATAACTAAACTTGAAGAATTAAATATAAGAGGAGATAAAATAACTGTTACTGTTACATATTGGCACTGTAAAGATTGTGGAGAAGATTTTGAACAGATGAATAAAGATAATGATTATCTGGATGTTGCATATCGTATTTATCGAAAACGACATAACATGTTACAGCCGGAAGAGATAAGGAATTTAAGAAAAAAATATAATCTTACACAGGGAGAACTTGCGGAGATATTATGACTTGGATTAGCCACACTGTCACATTATGAAAAAGGAGTATTACAGGATTTTGCTTATGATAATCTTTTGAAACTATTGCATGATCCAATAAATCTTTATAAATTATTAAAACAAAAGCCAGATGCTGTAAGTAAAGAAAAATATAATAAATTAATTGATGATTACAATTTAAAAGAGTCAGATGAATGGCCATTCAACTTAAAGAAAAAAGAAATAGAAGCTGTCATTTAGGGGAGATATTATAAATTCACCATTGTATAAAAACATACGATTATTAATTTCTCATTATTATTTTTTGTATTCTCATATTATTTTGCTCTTACCTGGATATTTTTTATAAAATATTAAGATATTACAGGGAATATGTTTTTATCTCTTGAATATATTAAATAAATATATACTTGATAATATTTTTTTATTAACCTTACAAATAAATTATTTCGATAACTATCTCCAGATGAACTTTTATCTGAAGCTTTATTTTACATCATAAAGAGGTAAATTCCTATATTATTAAATTATACCGGTAAAGGACAAATCCAGACAGTTAACTTTTAGAAAGAAGGTAAAATTATGAATATTAGTTTTGAAAATCTGAAGAAGTTCTTTGATAAAATCAAATCTGTCGGATTTTTCGAAAGACTTTTTTTCTGGAAGAATATTTCTTCTTTAAGCTATGATGCCTATGAAGAATTCAAAACCTTATCTACCGAGGTTACCGGCCTCAGAGAAAATATTAAGCAGGTTGATAATTTAAAAGACGATATAAATAAAATCGATAAGGAATTTTCTATTGCTAAAAATACAATAGAGCAGAATAATAAAATATTACAGCAAAAAGAATCCGAAATAGGAAGATTAGAAGAAGCAAAATTAAAAAATGAAGAAAAAATCCTTGAGCTTAATAAGGAAATATCATCATATAAAGGAACAATAGATCAGCACAATAAATTACTTCGGGAAAAAGAAAGTGAAATAGGAAGACTTGAAGAGGCAAATAAAAAAAATCAGGAAAAAATCTTTGAACTGAATAAGGAAGTAACTGTTTTAAAAGGGACTATAGAACAGAATAATAAAACATTACAGCAGAAAGAAACTGAAATAGGCCGGCTTGAAGAAAGCAATTCAAAAAATGAGGGAAAAATTCTTGAGCTTAATAAAGAGCTCTCTTCTTATAAAGGAACTATAGAACAGAATAATAAATTATTCCAGGCAAAAGAAAGTGAAATAGGAAGGCTTGAAGAAGCCAATGAGAAAAATACTAAAAGAATAATTGAACTGGAAAAAGAAATAAATGTTTATAAAAATACGACAGAGGCAAATAACAGAGAGTTACAGGTTAAAGAAAAAGAACTCGGAAAACTCAGAGAATCTGATGACAAAAACAGGCAGAGAATTACTGAACAGGAAAAAGAAATTCTCCTGGCCCGTAATAATATAGAACAGAATAATAAAGAACTACAGAATAAAGAAAAGGAAATTGGTAAGTTTAAAGAGGCTGATGATAAGAACAGACAGAGAATTATAGAACTTGAAAAGGAAATTATTTCTTATAAATCTGCCCTTGAACAATATAATAAAAATTTACAGGCAAAGGAAAAAGAACTTGGAAAACTTAAAGAATCTGATGATAAAAACAGACAGAGAATTATAGAAAAGGAACAGGAAATACTTTTATTACGAAATACTATAGAGCAGAATAATAAAGATTTACAGAATAAAGAAAAGGAAATTGGTAAGTTTAAAGAGGCTGACGATAAGAACAGGCAGAGAATTATAGAACTTGACTCTCAATTTTTCGGAATTTTAAACGATTGTAATATATTACCTGAAGATATGCTGATAAAGGTTATTGAATTTGAACGTTCTGATAAATTAAATCCGCCCATAGAGAGAAGAAAGAAAGAAATATCAATCAAAGAGATAAAGAAGCATATTACATCAATAGAGTCAGAGGCAACGCTGAAGAATATAAATACAAAACAGGATTTGCAGTTAATCGATCATATACCACTGGATATAATGAAAGAAGCGGCAGGGTAAATGGATAGAAAAAACTCTATGACTGAAATTATAACAGCAGGAATGAACATTTACATAAAGAATTTTTCATAGTATGTTAATTATGAATCTTGGAGTAGAAAAATGGTTGAAGATAAAAACCCTGAAAAAATTAATGGCGTAGAAGAAGAAATAATAATAGGTGAAGAAGATTTTCAGGAACCTTACGATGTGAGCAGTATCAGGATAGATCCTATGCCAATGACAGTGTTCGAGGTAATGAATAGGATTAAAATAGGTGAAATTAATTTACAGCCTGATTTTCAGAGAGAACTGGTATGGAATATTGTCCAGCAAAGCCGCCTTATAGAGTCAATTCTGATAAAGATCCCCTTACCCAGTTTCTATTTAGATGCTACAAATGATGATGAATGGCTTGTCGTAGATGGATTACAGAGATTAAATACACTGCATTCTTTTATAAACAAAGAAGAATTTGCTCTGAAACATCTGGAATTTCTGGGTTCAGATGTAAGAGAAAAAAAGTTCAGCCATCTTTCCAGAAAAATGCAGAGAAGAATAGAAACTGCACAGCTTATGCTCTATATAATAAAACCGGACACTCCTGAAGATGCCAAATTTACTATTTTCCGCAGACTTAATACAGGAGGGCAGGTATTAAATGCTCAGGAAATCAGACACTGTATTTACCAGGGAAAATCAACAAAGCTTTTAAAAGAACTGGCATCGCTGGAAGAATTTAAACGTGTAACAAACAGTTCCATTCCTTCAAAAAGGATGGTTGACAGAGAATGTGCATTACGCTTCTGTGCTTTCTATTTAACAAACTATAAGGAATATAAAAAAGCAGATCTGGATGCTTTTCTAGGATATACTATGAAGAAAATTAATAATATGAAAGATGAAGAAATAGAATTATTAAAAAATGCTTTTAAAAATGCTATGTTTAATTCTGAAGTTGTATTTGATAAATATGCCTTCAGAAAAATAACAGAAAAAAATGGAAGGTTTAATCCTGTAAATAAAGCTCTCTTTGAGACATGGTCTGTGTTCTTAGAAAAATATCCTATGAATAGTTTATCTGAATACAGGAAAAGAATAGTTGATAGTTTTATAAAAGTAATGAATGAAGATAAGGTATTTGTTGATTCTATAAGCCAGGGTACAGGTGACACAAAAAAAGTTAATATACGTTTTGAAACAGTCAAAAATATTATCGAGGAGGCTATAAAATGATATCTTATCTACGCCTTCAACGATTTAAGTGTTTTATGGATCAGTTTATTTCCCTGGAACCTCTTACTATCCTTGCCGGCTCCAACAATACCGGTAAATCATCGGTAATTCAGGCATTACTTTTATTAAGACAGACTGCAAAGACAGGCAGGTTAAAAAAAGGAGAAATACTCCTTAACGGTCCCCTGGTTCATCTGGGGACAGGACAGGATGTTTTCTGCCAGTGGGCTGAAGAAGATAATATTAATATGTCTGTTAATTTTACCGAAGCACCGGAAGAAATATTAAAATGGAATATTCAATATACGACTGCAAATTCCGAGGATTTAAATTTAAAGATTCTTGAAGGTACTGAGGAAAAGCTTATTAAAGGTTCTCTTTTCAATAATAATTTTTCCTATATCGGAGCAAACAGAATTGGCCCTCAACTCGCTCACAGTTTCAGCGAAGAAACTATAGAAGAACTTAATGTCGGTGTCAGAGGAGAATTTACCGTTCACTGCCTGCAGCAATTTCAAATGGATAAAATAAAGTTAAAAGAATTGAAGTACAGCTCTGAAGACCAATCGGAAACCCTGTCTTTTCAGACGGAAAAATGGATTAATTATCTGATCCCCGGTATAAGGTTTAAATACAGCAGGCTAATAAATGCAGATATACTGTCAATATCTGTGAGTAATAACAAACCTGACAGAGATACTGATTATTTAAGACCGACAAACGTCGGCTTCGGAATTTCTTATTGCCTGCCTGTTGTAGTGGCCGGCCTTATGAGCAGGAAAGATTCTCTTCTTATAGTAGAAAACCCTGAAGCCCATTTGCATCCCGGAGCACAGTCCCGTATGGGACATTTTTTCAGCAGACTGGCTTCAGCAGGGGTGCAGGTGATAGTGGAAACTCACAGTGACCATATATTGAACGGCATAAGGGTTTCCGTAAAGAATAAAATTATTAACCCGGAAAATATTTCCATAAATTATTTTGATGAAAATTATAATTTACATAATCCCGAAATAGATTCCGATGGCAGAATAGATTGCTGGCCGGAAGGTTTCTTTGACCAGACGGAAAAAGATCTTCAGGAGTTAATTTAAATGATTTTTTTAAATGAACTTTCTTTTATTTCTCAGGCTGTTAATTTATCGGATTGTCATAAATTAATGGAAGAAATAAGGAAAATTCTGGAGCATCTGAAACCAATCAGTAAAGACGTATATATTTCCAGAACATTATCTTCCCGTGAAATCATGGCCGGTTATGATGTAAAAAATTATGCCTATGACAGAAAAATAAACCAGGCCGAAAGACAGAATTTTCAAATACTTCTTACAAAAAATCCTTATGTGGAAAATCTTTTAGATAAAGAACTGGATTATCATGAATGTTATCTGATAGAAACAGAACGAGATGTAACATCAACTTCTGTGGCCAGTGCCGCCTGTTTTGACGGTATACTGGTAAGCCTTCAAAGGGCTGCCGGGTTTCAAAATGATTTTATTCCTGTTTCATATAGAGAAGGTGAGAAAGAACTCCTGGAAAAGAATATCCCTAATCAATTTGACTTTAAAAAAACAAGAGTTTTTGTAAAAGGCATAATAGAAAGGGATATTTCAACATTTAAGGATCTGTGGAATAAAAGAAAGGAATTATTTCCATCACTTGTTTTTTGCCATGAAGTTGAAAGTCAGTTAAAAACCCTTAACCCTTCTTCTGAAGAACTCAAAAATATAATAAGACATCTTAAGATAATGAATGAATATATGGAAAAAATTTTAAATAAAAAAATTCCTGTGCCAGATTATCGGGAAATGGGAGTTGAAGCTTCAGTAGAAACTGGAATTACACTATTTCATTACGGATATTTAAGAGAATTCCTCTGCCCTGACGGCCAAAAAAGAACTTTCAACTGGCACAGCAAATTAAAAGGCCCCAATATAAGAATACATTTCTATCCTCCCGGAAATGATGCAGGAAGCTTTATTATCGGATATATAGGCAGAAAATTGCCGACTTATAGATACAGAACATAAGGTTATTTGATTTAAAGGAGAGTTAATTACAAAAATATATTATGAACATGGAGAATAAAAATGACAACTGAAGAACTAAAAAAACTTGAAGCCACTCTCTGGCAGACTGCCGATACACTTCGCGCAAACTCCGATCTGAAATCATCTGAATATTCAACACCTGTCCTGGGAATTATATTCCTGAAATTTGCAGACAACAAATACAGTCTCTATGAAGAAGAAATCAACGCCGAATTTAACAGACTCAAAGGCACCCGCCGCGAAAGACTTCTTCATGAAATAGCCATTGAAAAATGCGGTTTTTATCTTCCCCCTGAATCCCGTTATGACTATCTCCTTAACCTGCCGGAAAAAGAAGATATTGCAAAATCCCTGAAACATGCAATGGTTTTAATAGAAGAATACAAGGCTGAGTTAAAGGACACTTTACCACAGGATGAATATTTTCGCCTGGTCAGGAAATCGGAATACAGGAATATTCCCAAACAGCTTTTAAAGAACTTCGCCGATATCCCGAAAAACGCCACAGGTGATATGTTCGGCCAGATTTACGAATATTTCCTGGGCAAATTCGCCCTGGCAGAAGGTCAGGGAGGAGGAGAATTTTTTACTCCCCGTTCTGTCGTCCGTCTGATGGTGGAAATCATCGAACCTCATAATGGAACGGTATTTGACCCTGCCTGCGGTTCAGGCGGTATGTTCGTTCAATCTGCCAAATTCATCGAAAGCAGAAAAACCGGTGGTGAAGACAGGAGTCTTTTCGTATACGGAGCAGAGAAGGCACTGGAAAATGTAAAACTGGCAAAGATGAATATTGTGGTAAACGGTCTGAGAGGTGATATCCGTCAGGCAAACAGCTATTATGAAGACATTCACAACAGTTTTGAAAGGTTTGATTATGTCCTTGCAAATCCGCCTTTCAATGTAGATGATGTAAACCTTGCCAGGGTAGAGTCTGATAAAAGATTTAACACTTACGGTATTCCCAGAAACAAGGGTGATGCAAAAGCAAAAGACAAAGGTTCTGTTACTGTTCCCAATGCAAATTATCTATGGATCAATCTTTTTGCCACTTCCATAAAACAGGGAGGACGGTCAGCACTGGTTATGGCGAACTCCGCATCAGATGCAAGGCATAGCGAAGCGGATATCAGAAAAACACTGATTAAAAATAATTTGATTTATTGTATGCTCACACTGCCATCGAACATGTTTTATACCGTAACACTCCCTGCGACACTCTGGTTTTTTGATAAATCTAAAGCCGATGATAAAATACTCTTTATCGACGCAAGGAATATTTTCACTCAAATAGACAGGGCACACAGGGAATTTTCCGAAGAACAGCTTTTAAATATTTCTATTATCAGCCGGTTACATAGAGGCAATCGCCGGGAATTTATCGAGCTGGTAAACACTTATTTTAATCAGGGATTTGTAAGACTTAAAGAAAATCGTGTAAAACTGACTGAAGTGGCCGGAAATGTTACAAAATTCCTCAAAGAAAATAACGGTGAAGATATTCCCGATTTTTCTTCTGTATTAAAAGATACTGACAGGTTACTGAAGGAATATGAAGATTTTCGACAGAGCCCTGACATGTCATCTATAGAGGAAACCAATAAATTACAGCACAGACTGGCCGGAACTGTGGCACCATTTTTTGTATCATGCCATGAACTTTTAAAGGAAGTGGACAGAAAGGTACGGCATATTGAAAAAGATCTGAGTAAAAACAAGGATCTCAGGATACTCAAAACAGAACTGGAAGAACTTCATAAAGAGGTAAAAATGACAGAATATTTCTTCGGCCATGTTGCATGGCTTCAGGAAAGATTCCCTGAGGCGAAATATGAAGATGTTACGGGACTGTGCAGGCTGGCAGGGCCGGAAGAGTTGGAGGAACAGGAATATTCGCTGAATCCGGGACGTTATGTGGGAGTGGTGATTGAAGAGGACGGTAAGACTGAGGAAGAGTTTATTGAGGAAATGCTTTCTATGAATGATGAACTGGAAAGGATGAATAAGGAAGCGAGAGAACTGGAAGAAGTGATTGGACATAATATCAGGCAGATTGCGGGGGAAGAGGAATGAAAATGTGGAAAGAAACAATCATTTCAAAAACATATGAATCTTTGTTCGATGGACCTCACGCAACCCCGAAACCTGCAACAGAAGGGAAAATATTTTTGAGAATTGAAAATATTACTGATGATGGGCATCTTGATTTTTCCAGGATAACATATATATCAGAAGAAGAATTTCCTCGCTGGACGAAAAGAGTTAAACCACAAGAAAATGATATAGTATTTTCATATGAAGCAACTCTTGGTAGATATGCTATTATACCCAGAAATTTTGATGGTTGTCTTGGGCGGCGTATTGCTCTAATCCGGCCAGATAACAACACGGCTTATTTCAAATTCCTTTATTACTATTTTTTTTCAAATTTGTGGAAAGAAGAGTTAAATAATTACATTATTACTGGTTCTACTGTAGACAGAATTCCTTTACTAAAATTTCCTTATTTTAGAATAATACTTCCTCCACTCCCCATTCAGCGCAAAATCGCCGCCATTCTTTCCGCCTATGACGACCTGATTGAAAACAACAACCGCCGCATAGCTATTCTGGAAAAAATGGCAGAGGAACTCTACCGCGAGTGGTTTGTGCGTCTGCGTTTTCCGGGGCATGAGAAGGTGAAGATTGTTAAAGGTGTGCCGGAAGGGTGGGAGGTTAAGAGGATTGGGGATACTATCGAGTATTACATTGGCGGAGGATGGGGAGAAGAAAATCAAGATATAAATCACGTGATAGGGGCTTATGTAATTCGTGGGACAGATATTCCAGATTTAAAATCTGGTAGATTTAAAAATCCTCCATTTCGTTTTCATAAATTATCAACTTATGAAACTCGTGCAATGGAAAAAGGGGATATAATTTTCGAAGTTTCAGGAGGAAGTAAAGGGCAATTACTGGGTCGAACACTTTTAATAACCAAGGGTATTTATGAACTTTGTAATGGGACGTTGATCTGTGCGAGTTTCTGTAAATTAATTCGCCCATCTATTTCATCTTTCTTTTTAAATTATTATTTACAAGCCTATCATAATTGTGGACTGGTTGGAACTTATCAAATACAGTCAACTGGTATTAGTAATTATCAGTTTGAATCGTTTGTCAAATATCAAACAATTATTGTTCCACCAAAGCCAATTCTCAATAAGTTTGATAGTATCGTCTCGACATTTATTTCAGAGAAAGATATCTTATCATCAAAGAACCTCTTGTTAACAAGTTCTCGAGATCGCCTTCTTTCCCGGCTCATGTCAGGCAAAATCGATGTAGAGAATCTGGACATTCATTTTCCGCAGGGGATGGAAGTCCCCTCATCCCCCGGCCCCTTCTCCCCGTGGGAGAAGGGGAGAGGAAGAGCTAAATATGAAGAGGAGTCTTAATATACCTGATTATATTTTAAATCTTGCAAAAGAATTAAGAAAAAAGCAGACCGATAGTGAAAAAATACTATGGGAATGTCTCAGGAAGCGCAGATTTCTGGGGTTTAAATTCAGACGTCAGCAACCGGTTGGCCGATATATAGTTGATTTCTTATGTTTTGAAAAAAAATTGGTCATTGAAATAGACGGCCCTGTTCACGATGATACAAAAGATTATGATAAAATAAAAGATGAATACCTTATAGCAAGTGGATTTAATGTGTTACGTATATCTTCAAAATCTGTTAAAGAAAATCTTGAGGAAACACTTGGAATGATAAAAGATAGATTAGAGTAAAATTAATAGATACAATAAGGATCTTTCTCCCCCTTCTCCCGCGGGAGAAGGGGGCAGGGGGATGAGGGGCTCAATGGAAACACTCATAATGATAAGAGATAGATTAACGTAAAATAAATAAACTTACTAAAAGTCTTCATACCCCCTTCTCCCGCGGGAGAAGGGGGCAGGGGGATGAGGGGCTCAATGGAAACAC
>DAIOEN010000020.1:49533-55881 GCA_036746235.1 Vulcanimicrobiota bacterium
TCGTAATGATAAGAGATAGATTAACGTAAAATAAATAAACTTACTAAAAGTCTTTACACCCCCTTCTCCCCGCGGGAGAAGGGGGCAGGGGGATGAGGGGAGGGTAGCATAAAATGCCAAATTTTATCTCCGAAGATCAAATAGAAAAAGCGGCAATTTCCATTCTCAAAAATACATACGGTTATCATGCCATAAACTGCTACACCAATGATTCAGAAAATCTCTCAGACAAATCAAACCGTATCAACAAACAGGAAATAGTCTTTCTGGATATCCTGAAAAACTCTATATTAAAACTCAATCCGGCAATCCCCGAACAGGTCATAGAAGAGGCAATAGAAAAACTTACTGCCCGCCGTTATGCCATGTCCTCGGTACTTGCAAACAAAGAAATCTACGAAATGATTCGTAACGGTATTCAGGTGCAGTATGAAAACAAACAGGGCAGAACAGAACATAGTACAGTAAAAATCATAGATTTCACAAAACCGGATAATAACGATTTTCTTGCAGTAACCCAGCTATGGATAAAAGGAGAACGGTACCCCCGCAGACCGGATATACTCATTTACATCAACGGCCTTCCTCTTGTCTTCATAGAGCTGAAAAACTCCAATGTAAAAATCAAAAACGCCTATACGGATAATCTAACCAATTATAAAAAAGATATACCTCTCTTATTCAATTACAATGCCTTCTGTGTAATTTCCAATGCCATAGAAACAAAGCTGGGCAGCTTCAATGCCGGCTATGAGCATTTCTTTAACTGGCTCCGTCCCGATGATGAAACGGAAAAAGTAGACAGAAAATCAGTAGAGACGGAAGGTACCAGTCTGGAACGACTGGTTCACGGTCTTTTCCCTAAAGAAAGACTCCTGGATTATATAGAAAATTTTATCCTCTATCATAAAGAAACCATCAAAATTATTGCACAGAACCATCAGTATATAGGAGTTAACAGGGCAATAGAATCTTTCAAGCAACGTAATGAAAAAAAAGGTAAACTCGGTGTCTTCTGGCATACGCAGGGAGCGGGGAAAAGTTTTTCCATGATCTTTCTTGCCCGTAAGATTTTCCATAAATTTACCGGCAATTATACCTTTGTCATCATCACAGATCGTGATGATCTGGACGGCCAGATATACCGGAACTTTCTGGATACCGGGACAGTCAGTAAAAACGAAGCGGCAAGACCGAAAAATTCTGCCGAAATGAGGACTTTTCTCGGCCAGAACAAACGACTTGTATTTACTCTGATACAAAAATTCCGTTATGATAAAGGCAAAGCCTATCCGGAACTCTCTGACAGAAATGATATTATTGTCATTGTAGATGAAGCACACCGTACACAATATGCATCCCTTGCGGAAAACATGAGAAAAGGCCTTCCCAATGCCCTTTATTTTGCCTTCACCGGGACACCGATTCTCGGTAAAGGAGATAAGCTGTATCACGGGAAAACTTATGACTGGTTCGGAAACTATGTAAGCCAGTATAATTTTGTTCAATCTATCGATGATGGCGCTACTGTTCCACTTTTTTACAATAAACGGGTGCCGGAAGTACTTCTGCAGAATGACAGCCTGAGTGATGAGTTCTATCAGATACTGGAAGAAGAAAACCTGGATGAAAAAGCACAGGAAAAACTGGAAAAAGAATTTTCCACTGAAATGGAAATTATTAAACGTGATGACAGGCTAGAAACAATTGCAAAGGATATTGTAAATCATTTTACCAATCGCGGATATCTCGGGAAAGGGATGGTCATTTCTGTTGATAAATTTACATCAGTCAAAATGTATGACAGGGTCCAGAGATACTGGAAAGAAGAAATAAAAAATATTGTAGGTCAGGTCAGGGGAAGCATAGATGAATTTACAAAACACCGTTTGGAGAAAAAACTTGATTATATGCGCTCTGTGGAAATAGCAGTTATTATCAGTGAAGAAGCAGGGGAAGAAGAAAAGTTTGAATCACAGGGGCTTAATATAAAACCACACAGGAAAAAGATAAATGAAATAGATAAAAATGGTCATGATATAGAGTATCGATTTAAAGACCCCATAGATAAATTACAATTAGTTTTTGTCTGTGCAATGTGGCTCACAGGATTTGATGCTCCTACAGTTTCTACACTGTACCTTGATAAGCCTATGAAGGGCCACACACTTATGCAGACTATTGCCAGAGCAAATCGCGTAACATCTCACAGAATAAATAATATTGCAAAAATAAATGGTGAAATAGTCGATTACTACAATGTTTTCAGAAACATGAAACAGGCACTGTCTGATTATGCCATCGGTAATAGCAGTAAAACAGATTTGCCTGTAAGGGATAAATCAAACCTGTTTATTCTTCTTGACGATGCAATCAGCCAGGGAATATCTTTCTGCAATTCTATAGATATAAACCTTAATAAAACGCTGGAAACAGGAGAAACATTCAATAAAATCCATCTTTTCGAATCCTTTGCAAACAGATTATTGGAAAAGGATAATTACTGGAAAGAGTTTAAAGTATATGAAAATACAATTTCTTCACTTTATGAAGCCTGTAAACCTGAAATCCTGGAAGGTCATTTCAGACCAATGGTTCCAGTATTTCAATATTTGCGAGGTGTCGTCGAAGGCATTATTGAGCAGGCAGATATTTGTAAGATAAAACAGAAAATCGGAGACCTTCTGGATCAGAGCATTATTACTGCCAATAAAGGTATGTTTATAGCAGAGTCGAAGGCAGAATTCCAGATTGTGGAATATGGGAAAACCCTTGACCTGAGTGACATAGATTTTGAAAAGCTAAAAGAAGAATTCAGAGAAAAGGAATTCAAACATATTGAAATAACAAACCTCCGTGAATTTATAGCTAAAAAACTGGAAGAAATGCTCAGAGAAAACAGCACACGTATCAATTTTACAGAAAGGCTTCAGGAGGTTATTAATCGTTATAATTCCGGCGGTATGACAACAGAGAATTATTTTGATGAACTGGTAAAATATGCAGGAGAACTGAAAGAAGAAGATGAACGCCATACCAGAGAAGGCCTGACTGCTGATGAACTTGAACTCTTTGATATTCTAAAAAAAGAGAAATTGACCAGAGCCGAAGAAGTAAAGGTAAAAAATGCAGCAAAACATTTATTGAAGAGACTGATCGAAGAACAACCGAAAGTTCTTGTTCAGGATTGGTACAGAGACTCACAGAGTCAGGCCAGGGTTAAAGCAGCAATAGAAGAAGTGCTGGACAAAGAACTGCCTGACAGTTATGAAACAGCTTTATTCAAGAAAAAAAGCCAGAACCTTTATGATCTTGTGTACGAATATTCCGCAAAAGGGTTGAAGTGGGCGGCATAGTAAAATGAAAATCAACACATATAATAAATTTTTACCACATCCATACTGCCGGGTAGAAGCCGGGTTTGAAGAAAGAAAATTCTGGAAGGAAATGCTGAAAAACAGTTATATTTCTATTGGATATCCTGCACCCGGTGACTTGAGCCGCCTTGAATTTCCAACTGCTACTGAAGGATTAACAGGATTATTTTTCTATCAGTTTATCATATTCGCTGTGATGGCCAATCCAGAACCATAATAAATCCTTTTCTACTTCTACCGCCAGTGCACGGTATCCGGTGCCGACTCTTACAGACCAGTAATTATTAACTTTCTTTAAATGCATTGAAGGATGATGAAGATTTGTCTTAAGAATCTCGAAGTTTTTATCTGCTAATTTTTTAACTTCTACAGGCAGATTAGCATAACATTCCCAGAAAGAAGTAGCGGCCAGATGCTTCATAATTCCTTACATTTTCCTTTTTTATAATCTTCCAGTGCTTTTTCTGCTATTTTATCCAGCTTACCTGATTTCACATCTTCACTGAACTGTTTATCCCACACAACGGCATCAAATTCTTCAAACCATGCCCGGAATTCGGTTAATTCTTTTTCTTTTAAATTCGATACTGCTTCCTCTATATCTTTAAGATTTAACATAAAAACTCTCTCCCTTAAAAAAAATTCCATTGCTATTTTTTATTCTATTACTTATAATTATAAAAAAATACTGATATTCTGTCAATTCTGACCGGAACTTTCAGGATACAGGATTAGCAGGTTCTATAAATCTGGCAGCATATCGAAGAGCTTCTTCTATATCTTCAAGTCTCAGATGAGGGTAATTTTCTAATATCTCATCAAAAGTAGCACCACTGGTTATAAGTTCCAGAATAAATTCTACACTTATCCGACAGTATATAAAAACTAAAGAGAATTAAGATATACCGACCAGTATTCGTAATTTACTACAGGAATTCTTTTTTCTATTTCCCTGCGCTCAATTATGTAATTCTGAATCTCTTCCGGCCTGACTCTGTTATTCTGATTGTAAACAACAGGCTTCTTCGTCCCGAAATATATCTTTTTATCTTCAATGAGATAATATCTGAGGCGAAAGGACGATCTTTCAGGATGGTCTGTCGGTACATCCGTATTGGCAGATTTTGAATATAAAAGCCATCTGTTTGCCGGAAATCCATAGGGATTCTCAGAAAGTTTTACCGCTATAATACCTGCCGGTAAACCTGTTTTTACAGAAGCTTCGCTATTAGATCCCTTCAATTAAAACAACTCCTTACTTAATTAAATTTTACTCTTATAAGGAGATTCTAATTAAAATTTCTGTTTGCATGGGGTAATTTTTACACACGGATAATTTTTTTCTATGCCTCATAATATCCGGACAGGTTTTTAACCCGGCCGGTAATTTCTTGACGTAAAAACCATTGTACACGCGGGTATTTCCGGAGAAAGTAATTGTTTTCTTAGATTATTATTTTTATATGGCCATAAATATTTTAAATAAAGAGAATAAATATATAAATTTTTAACAAATTATATTTATTGACTTTATCTACAGTAAAGATGTAATATTTGTTTACCTGGTAAATTAACAATGTTATAAAAAAGTGATATATTTATTTACCTTTTCTGTTATAATAGATATAGTTCCTGTATTTATGATACTTTAAAATAATACATAATAAAAGAGGTACGAGCAGGAGAATAAAATCTCTGACAGCAATCCTGTAAAAGAGTCAGGCGATTAATATGAACCCATATTTAGACATAAAAAATGAAAATATTATAGAAATTCTTTCAGAGGTTCAGAGGAAAGCAAAAGAATTAACCGGTGAACATCTTGTAAAAGTCATCCTTTATGGCTCCTATGCAAGAAATAGCCAGGATAAATACTCTGATATAGATATAATGATTCTTGTTGAGGATTCCGAAGAAAATATAAAAAAATATGAAGATTGCTTTTTAGATATAGCTTTTGAGCTTTCATTGAAATATGATATTCTTTTATCAATAATTTTTAAAAGTAATAATCAATATAATAGGTACCTTGACATTTTACCCTTTTATATGAATATCCAGAGGGAAGGAATAGAAATTTATGGATAACAGGCTTAATGATTTATCCAGGTACAGGTTACAGAAAGCAAGAGATGAACTTGAAAGCTCTGAAATTATGCTTCAAAACACAAAATTCAGCCAATCAATAAATCGTTCTTATTATGCTATATTTCATGCTACCAGATCTTTACTGGCCCTTGATAAATTTGATGCCAGAAAACATTCCGGTGTTATTACTTATTTTAACCAGCACTATATAAAAACAGGAAAAATTGAAACAAAATTCGGTAAAATATTGATTTTAGCTGAAAATATCAGAATAAAAAGTGATTATGATGATTTCTATATTGCGAGCAAACAGCAGGCAGAAGAACAATTATCAAATGCGAGAGAATTTATAGAAAGAATAGAAACATATATAAACCTTCTCCCTTAATAATCTTCAAAATGATTTTTTTACCTCACAGGATTATTTTTATCTCCGGTTGAATTTTTAACAAAAGATGTCCTGAACATTTGAATCTTTCACAATACGGAGGCATAAGATATGGCAAAAATGATACCGCCCTACATATCAGAAGACGTAAAGAGCAGGGGAGAAAAACAGATATTCGAACTCTTCGAAAAAGATCCGGACACATCAGACTGGATTGTCCTTCACTCCCTTGGTATTGCAAAACACACGCAGAGAACGTGCGGAGAAATCGATTTTGTCGTTATGGCGCCGAAGCTCGGCATATTCTGTCTTGAAGTCAAATCGGGAGAGGAAAACGGAGTATGGAATTTCACTAACAGATACGGGAAAACGGTAAAGAAAAACAGAAGTCCCTTTGAACAGGCAAGTGACGGCATGTACAGCCTTATAGATTTTCTTAAAAAGGTCAAAGAACTGGTATAGAGAAACTGCAAAAATCTACAAATAACACTTGAA
>DAIOEN010000021.1:0-53404 GCA_036746235.1 Vulcanimicrobiota bacterium
TGATTGTTACTGTTTTTCAGGCAGTAACACAGCTCAATGAAGCCACATTAAATTTTGCGCCCAGAATCCTTGCTTCCGCTATAGCCATAATTATCCTTGGCCCCTGGATGCTACAGAAAATACTTACTTTTACCCATCAAATACTTTATAATATACCACTGTATATAAAGTGAAGAGTGAAAAGTGAAAAGTGAAAAGTAAAAAGTGAAAATTGAAGAGTGAAAAGTGAAAAGTGAAAAATGAAAAGTGAGCAGGGGCGTTTTATTAAACGCCCTGAAGATAAAATATGCATCACGCATTACGTATCACGCATTACGCATCACGATTATGAGACTGACGGATCATTTACAAGACAGGAGGTGAAGAGTGAAGAGTGAAAAGTGAAGGGTGATAATAAATCACGCATCACGCATCACGCATCACGCATCACGATATGTTTGAAATACCTTATGATAAAACAATACACTTTCTCTTAATAATGATCCGTATAAGCAGTTTCATACTGATTGCACCTTTCTGGTCAAATACAAGTATCAGTGCAAAAATAAAAATAGGTCTCTCCTGCCTGATTTCTCTGATTATCATGCCTTTTATCTCCCCTGTTTCTCCTTTGCCGGAAACAATGTCAGCTTTTATTTTTCTTGTAATAAAGCAAATATTTCTTGGATTATTTCTTGGATTTATCAGTAAATTATTTATAGAAGGCATCAGAACTGCTTCTGCAATTCTGGACATTCAAATCGGTTTTGCCTTCGGTAAAGTTCTGGATCCTGCTTTCGGTGCCCAGTCTTCAGTGGTAGAACTTTTTTACAGTCTCACTACAATAATAATTTTACTATGTACCCGGGGACATCTCCTGATTTTAAAAGCAATTATGCAAACTTTTTCTCTTTTACCCCTTGATGGTAATATATCTATATCAGGAAGTTTTGCAGAGAATATAATAGTTATGACAGGTCAGATTTTTATTATTACCCTTGAAATGGCAGGGCCTATAATAGGCGTATTGTTTCTAATAGAAATATGTATGGCCATAATGGCGAAAATGATACCTCAGATGAATGTCTTTATGGTAGAGCTTCCGCTAAAAATGGCTGCAGGAATAATATGTATTGTATTTACCCTTCCATTTTTCCCCCGTATGGTTTCATCTCTGGTGGAAAAAATGTTGGAACAATTTTTATTTATGGCTAAATCTATTCAGTGATCAGTGACCGGTGACCGGCGAATAGTAATTATTAGATAGCATTATAACTGCTCACCGGTATATGATAACTGATCACTGATAACTGATAACTGATCACTGAAAAGGTGGTGATTGTCAATGGCAGATGAAGGTGAAGAGAGGAATCTTCCTCCAAGCGGCCAGAAGCTTGCCCAGGCCAGGCAGGAGGGAAATATTGCCAGAAGTCCTGAACTTTCTATGGCGTGCGGACTTTTTTTTGCTTTTATCTGTCTTAAAGTCCTCTCGCCGTGGATGCTGAAGGTAATCACAACCTTTATGGAAAATATATTCAAAAACATGAGTCATCCTGACTTTACACAGGCAGGTATATTCAAATTATTAATAGATTTTTCGGTGGCTTTTTTCAGTATAACTTTTCCTCTTTTATGTCTTACAATAGTTTTAAACCTGATTGTAAGTTATGCTCAGGTAGGAGAATTAATGTTTACCCTCCATCCACTGAAGCCAAAACTGGATGGATTGAACCCTATAAACGGTTTTAGACGATTATTTTCACTGGATAAAGTAGTGGAATTATTAAAATCGATTTTAAAAATGCTTATAGTGGGATTTATCGGTTACAAATTTTTAAAAGAAAATATACCGTCTATACTCACTATGGAGGTTGCTTCACCTCTTATGTATATTTCTACTATGGGCCATCTTGTTTATAAAATTGCCATGAAAATAATACCTGTATACCTCTTTCTTTCTATACTGGATTATGTTTACAGAAGACATCAATACTGGAAGAGCCTTATGATGAGCAGAACAGAGGCAAAGGAAGAAGCAAAAAAATCTGAAAATCCGGAAATAAAGAGTGCTATAAGAAAAAGAAGGATGCAGTTATATAAAAAATTATCATTAAAACAGGTTCCCACTGCATCGGTAATAGTAACCAACCCGGATCATCTGGCTGTAGCTATAAGATATGAATATGATATTATGGACGCACCGGTAGTTGTAGCAAAAGGTGCCAATCTCATAGCACAAAAAATAAAGGAAATTGGAAAGAAACATAAAATTCCTATAGTAGAAAATAAACCTCTTGCCAGATCTCTTTATGAAGTAGAGGTTAATGATTTCATCCCTGCAGAATTATATATGGCAGTAGCAAAGATTATAGTCCATATATCTTCTGCCGGTAAATATACCGGCAAATCAGGAGGAGACGTAAAATGAAAAAAGGATTTAATGATATATTATTTGCCATAATAGTCATATCCATAGTGGTAATAATGATCATACCTATCCCTGTCGTGCTCCTGGATCTCCTCATTGCATTAAATATAGCACTTGCTCTGACAATATTGCTTGTAGGTATGTATATCAGAGAACCTCTTGAATTATCAATATTTCCGTCACTTTTATTATTTACGACTCTTTTTCGTCTTGCCCTTAACATAAGTGCTACAAGACATATACTTCTTCATGCCTATGCAGGTAAATTAATTGAATCCTTCGGCAATTTTGTTGTAGGAGGTAATTATGTTGTAGGTATAGTAATTTTTATAATTATTGTAGTAGTTCAGAATGTTGTTATTATAAGCGGTTCCCAGAGAGTTGCCGAAGTGGCTGCGAGATTTACCCTTGATGCCATGCCCGGTAAACAGATGAGTATCGATGCAGATCTCGGAGCAGGTATTATTACGGAACAGCAGGCAGTGGATAGGAGACAGAAACTTCAGAGAGAGGCAGATTTTTATGGCGCTATGGACGGAGCATCCAAGTTTGTAAAAGGTGATGCCATTGCAGCCATCATAATAATCTGCGTAAATATCGTTGCAGGTTATATTATAGGTGTTCTTCAATTGAAGATGCCTCTGGACAAAGCTCTTGGAATATACGTGCTTCTCACGGTAGGTGAAGGTATTGTATCACAGCTACCTGCTCTGTTAATCTCTACCGCTACAGGTGTTGTTGTTACAAGAGTCGCATCGGAAGGCAACCTGGGAGAAGAGATAGGTACCAAACTGCTTGCCTACCCGAAGGCTATTTATATAGTAGCAGGACTTCTTCTCTTCTTTGTTCTTATACCGGGACTCCCCAAACTTCCATTTTTAACAATGGGACTTGCATCGGGATTGCTGGCCTATACTGTTGACAGGAAGAAAAAGGTTGCAGCACTTGTGCCCAAAGTAGAAGAAGAAGGTCCTCCTCCGCCTTCCAAAGAAGAAGAGGTTATGGCACTTCTTGATATTGATCCTATAGAACTGGAGTTTGGCTATGGTCTTATACCTCTGGTAGATAAAGAACAGGGAGGAGATTTACTGGAAAGGGTAAGTACTCTTCGCCGTCAGTGTGCACTGGATCTGGGAATTATAATACCTCTCATAAGAATAAGAGATAATATAAGACTAAAGCCCAGCGGCTATTCTATAAAGATATATGATATAGAGGTTGCCTCCGGAGAAGTAATGGTTGGCCGTCTTATGGCTTTAAATCCCGGTGCCGTAGATGAACCGGTAGACGGAATAAAAACAAAAGAACCAAGTTTCGGACTTCCTGCAACATGGATTACAAAAGCCCAGCAGATTGAAGCAGAGGCAAAGGGATATACAGTAATAGATCCTACTTCTGTTATTGTAACACATCTGACAGAAACTATAAAATCCCATGCCCCTGACATCCTTACAAGGGAACAGACAAAAATGCTTGTAGATAATATTAAGAAAAGTAATCCTGTAGTAGTAGATGAAATTATACCTGAAGTTATGAATATAGGAGAAGTTCAGAAGATTCTGCAGAATCTGCTCAGGGAAAGAGTACCAATAAGGAATTTATTGTTGATTCTTGAAACAATAGCTGATAGGGCGGCAACCAATAAAAATACCGATATGCTAACAGAATATGCAAGACAGGCATTATCAAGGGTTATATGTCAGCAACATCAGAGAGACGGTGCTTTAAGTGTAATTACAGTCGATCCTCAGATAGAGAGAACCATACAGGATCTCGCTACAAAATCTCAGTCAGATCCGTATTCCGTAGTAGATCCAAGGTGGCTTCAGAAGTTTTATAATTCTCTTCTTAAGGAAATAGAAAAAATATCACTGGAAGGTGTACAGCCTATCATACTGTGCACATCAGGTGCCAGGGTTCATCTGAAAAGACTCATAGAAAGAGTTCTTCCCAATGTGTCAGTAATATCCTTTTCAGAGGTTATACCGGAAGTGAGGGTCGAAGCCAGAAGTATGGTATCTATCGAAGAAGGACAGAAAAATGTTATAATTAATGCGTGACGCGTGACGCGTGACGCGTGATTATTACGTACCTTCACGCTTCACTCTTCACACTTCACGCTCCTGCACAGGAGGTATTATTTGTGAAAGAAAAAATTCTTATAGTAGATGACGAACCACAGCTCTGTAGTTTACTCGAAGTAATATTAAAGGACAGTGGTTATGAAGTGACAACCCTTCAGGAAGCGCCTAAAACTATAGAAACAATAAGAAAAACAGGTAATCCTGATTTAATAATTCTTGATGTAGTTATGCCTGAAATGACAGGATGGGAAGTTTGTGATAAAATAAAAGAAAATCCTGAAATGGCAAATATACCGATAATGTTTCTCACTGTCAGCGCCGATAGTAAAGATGTAGAGAAAGGCTTTACCCTGGGAGCAGAGAGTTATATGTGCAAACCATTTAAACCGATGGAGCTTATAGAAAGAATAAAAACTATTATAGAAAGAAAATCATAGCATCTGGAACAAAAGAAAGGATTCTTTGTAATGTCATCAGAGAAATACTGGAAGGATTTTAAGGAAAAAGGGTGCCATAAAGCAAAAGAAGCTTTAATTTTAGAACATATTCCCCTGGTAAAATATATTGCCCACAGGATGGCAATTAATCTTCCAGGTTATATAATGATAGAAGATATAATTAATGATGGAATACTCGGATTAATTCAGTCAATAGAAACTTTTGACATTTCCAGAGAAACAGATTTCAGGGCTTATGCCAGTTTTCGTATAAGAGGTGCCATACTGGATGCACTCCGTTCTTTTGACTGGGCTCCGAGATCTCTTCGCAGAAAATCCAGAGAGCTCAAAGATACTTTAACACAGCTTGAAGGATTACTTGGCAGACCTCCCACTATGGATGAAGTGGCAGGACATTTACGTATGAATATAGAAGAACTGGATAAATTATTAAGTAATCTTGGCAGTACTGCAGTTTTATCCCTTGATGCATGGCTTTCAAGCAGTGAAGACGGTAAAACCTTTAAAGATGTTTATCAGGGTACAGAACTTTCCCCTGAAGGTGTTTTTGACAGGAAGGAATTTGTTAAAACTATGGGCAGTGCAATTGATGAACTTCCCGGAAAAGAAAAACTGGTTATAACCCTTTACTATTATGAAGAGCTTACTTTAAAGGAAATAGCAAAGGTTCTTAATCTTTCGGAATCTCGTATATCACAGCTTCATACAAGAGCAGTACTGCGTATTAAAGGAAAACTGAAAGACTATTTTTCTTTTGAAGATAAAGAACTGGATAAAATGATTTAAAGATGGTGTTGAGAGGGGAAAGATGGATGCTAAAAATTTTAATAGTAGATGATATGGCTGTAAGCAGATTAATTTTAAAAAAAATGCTTCTTAAAGAAGGATATGAAATTGCAGGAGAAGCAGAAGACGTAACAGATGCTGTAAGTAAATACGAAAGTTTACATCCCGATCTTGTCATTATGGACATAGGATTGCCGGGGAAAATAGAAGCTGTAAAAAAAGAAATATTAAAAACAGGCGGAATAACAGCCATAAGGGAGATAATAAAAGCAGACAGCAATGCCAGGATAATCGCCTGTACAGCCATGAATTATAAAGAAATAGTGATGGAAGTTCTTTCTGCCGGAGCAAAGGATTATATACTTAAACCGGTTGAACCGGCAAAGCTTATAGCAGCTATAAAAAAAGTAATGGGCAGTGAAGTGTGAAGGGAGAATCGTTACGCGTAACGCGTAACGGGCAGGTTTCACCATTAATAACGCTTCACGACTCACGATTCGCGATTCACGACTCACGACTCACTAATCAACCCTTACTTTTAACATAGTAAAAGTTCCGTCTTTTATAGTACATGGAACATTTCCTCTGCTTTTTACCACTATAATTGTACCCCTGACCTGTCCTGTTATATAATCTTCCTCAGGAGAAATAAATCCCGAACATTCCAGAACAAGATTAAAGATTTTTGTACTGACTTTTCTTTCTGTAAAAAAAGTTTCTTCAAAGGAAGAGCCGGTAAAATAAATAAGATTTCCTTCCACATATCCTTTACCTCTGAGTCCACCTTTCAGGTAGTATTCCGGTAGAATATTTATCATTGTTTCATCCTGTTGAATTATTAGATTAAAAGGAAGGGATTCGAGCCTGGAGATTTCTGACATAAGGCCATTCTCCTGAACCTGAAGATCTAAATTTATCTGCCATGAACCGGATATATCCAATATTTTGTTATTTGCCAGTGAAATATTATCGAACCCTGTGGTAAAAACTATTAATAATATAAGTAAAATAATGTTTAATCTCTTCATAAACCCCCTCTTATTGATTGCCTTTAAAAGTTACCTGTGTTATAATTAACCTGATAAAATCTTAATTTAACTAATTATAACATAATTTTATATATAAGTTCAATTTTATAGTTAAAAGTTGGGTTCCTGGTACCGTATTGCATGTTCTGGCTCTTCAGGGTTTCCGCCCCGGAAGCCAACCACCATAAACCTTAAATAACTATAAAAATTATCAAGGTGGAAAATGGATAACAGGAGTATATTTGAAAGGATTAAAGATTCGCTTGAAGAAGTGGCTTCTATGCCACATGTAGCAGCGAAAGCACTGGAGCTTTTAAATGAAGCAGAGCCATCTGCTGCTGTGTTAAGCAAAGTATTTGAACTGGACATGGTCCTTACAGGTAAGCTTTTGAAGATAGTCAATTCAGCTTATTACGGTTTTACCAAACAGGTTACTACAGTACCACAGGCAATAACTATTCTTGGCCATGATAATCTGAAAAGTATTCTTATCAGCACAATAGCCTTTGAACTATTCAGCAAGGGGAAAGGTGGACTTATCCCACCTCAGGGTCTGTGGCTCCACAGTCTTGGAACTGCATCATTCTCCCAGGCTCTGGCGAGAGAACTGAAACTACCAAAACCTGAAGAATATTATATAGTCGGCCTTCTTCATGACATAGGGAAACTTATACTTGATCAGAATATGCCGGAAGAATTCAGAAAGGTTATGGGTATAGTAAAGTCAAGAAGGCTTGCCATATATGAAGTGGAAGATCAGATACTTGGCATCAATCATTCAGATATCGGTCATATGGTAGCTGTATACTGGAAGATCCCTGAAAAAGTTGCCATGGCGATAAAATTCCATCATATTCTTTCTCAGTGTTCTGATAAAGACATATTAGAGATGGCTGCAATTGTACAGATGTCAGATTTTTTCTGCAATCTCCAGCATATAGGTGACAGCGGTAATATAAAGGTTTCTCTTGTACAAAAAGAGGCAAAAGAGATTGTTAATCTGGCTCCTGACATAAAACAGAAGATAATTCAGGAAGTAAAACAGGATATAGAGAAGGCCAAGAACTTTTTTGAAATAAAGTGAGCAGTGAGTAGTGAGTTAATAAAACCCACTCACCACTCACCACTCACTACTCACTAATAATTTGGAGAAAAGAGGCATGTCAACTTATTGTCCCACCTGTGGTAATGAAAATTCTTCTGATACGGAAACCTGTAATTACTGTGAAACTCTTCTTGCCACGAGAGGAACTCCTCATGGCATATTATCCCCCGGCGCTATTATCAACAGTCGTTATAAAATCAATGAACTTATTAAAGTAGGTGGCATGGGAGCCGTTTATCTGGGGTATGATCTCGATGAGGATAAAATTATCGCCATAAAACAGCTTTTTTTGAGTTCCGGAGATGAAGAAGACCAGTTCCTTGTGAGCAGATTTGAAAGGGAAGCTACATTATTATCCGGCCTGGATCATCCCAACCTTCCGAAAGTAAGTGATTATTTTAATGATTATGATAATTACTTTATGATAATGGATTATATAGAAGGTCTTGATCTTGAATGTGTATTAAAAAAACAGGGGAATCCCGGATTACCGGAGATGAAAGTCATTGATTGGGCTCTGGAACTCTGCTCTGTCCTGAAATACCTCCATAACCATAACCCTCCCATACTTTACAGGGATATAAAACCATCAAATATTGTTATCAGAGAAATAGATGAAAGGGCCATACTTGTTGACTTCGGCCTTGCAAGAACTATAGAAAACGGTATGTCTGCAGGGAAAACTGCCATAGGAACTGTAGGATACTCTCCGCCGGAACAATATGAAGGAAGACAGAAACCTCAGAGTGATATTTATGCACTCGGAGCTACCCTTCACCATCTTCTTACAGGTAAATTCCCTGAAATTCCTTTTTATTTTGATCCTGTGAGAAGTTTTAACCCCAGGATATCCATACCTATGGAAAAGGTAGTAATGAAAGCCCTTGAACCTGATCTAAACAATCGTTTTACTACCGCTTTAGAAATGGAAAAAGCTCTTCTCTATGTAAAACAGAACAAAGATCTCTATCTATACAAACCTAAAGAGAAGAAAAAAATAGAAGAAGCTGAAACTGAATTGAATGAAATAGGTCAGGATCCTGATCTGAGCAAAGGTCATTCGAACCTGGCTGTTCTTTATGCCAGAAAAGGTTATTACAATCATGCCAGAAGAGAACTCAATAAATCTATTAAACTTAATGCCAATTCGTCTGAAGCCTATTCAAATCTTGGCTATGTCTGCCTTATGCTTGAAGATTACGATAAGGCAATAGAACATTTAAAACATGCCATAAAGCTGGATAAAACCCTGTCTGTAGCTTACTGCAATTTAGGGGTGGTTTACAGCAGAACAGGCCAGATGGACGAAGCTATAGAACAGTTCAGAAGAGCCCTCCAGATTGATCCCCGTCTCGCAGAAGCCCATGTCAATCTTTCCCATATATACGGAACTAAAGGCAGATATGATAAAATGATAGATGAATGCAGGAAAGCAATAAAGATAAAACCTGACTCTATGGAGGCCTATGTAAACTTTGCCTATGCCTGCGGAAGAGCAGGCATGCCTGAAGATGGTATAAGAAAACTGGAAAAGGCATTAATCTTCGACTCTTCCAGTGCTGTAGCCTTTTCAAACCTGGGAGTTCTTTACGGAGAAATAAATAAAAATGAAAAAGCCATAGACTGTTTTACTAAAGCAATTTCCATAAAACCGGATCTGGTAGAAGCTCATTCCAATCTGGGTGTAATTTATTACAAACAGGGCAATTACGATGCAGCAAGAGATAGTTTTAAAAAATCAATCATGATAGATCCTGAATTCACTCAGGCAAAAAGTAATCTGGCCCATTTTTCCAGGGAACAGAAATTAAGTAAAGTTGAGGCAGAGGAAATAAAAAAATTGATAAATGCTTCACCTGAAGAAATAATAAATGGCACCCTCGATTTTTCTCCCAGGGAAGTATCTTTCATGAAAGACGGGAAGGAAGAACTGACAGGGGTTTTAACCTATGAAGAAAAGGAAAACAATAAAGATAAAAAAAGAAAGATTGAGGCAGAGATAGCTCTTGACTCGGACGACCCTGATAAATATATCAAGCTGGGAAATCATTATCTTGAAACAGATGCTGTTGATGATGCTATAAGGCAGTATCAGCAGGCTTTACGTATAAAATCATCACACACTGAAGGCCATTTTTATCTCGGCGCCGCCTATGAAAAAAAAGGGCTTCATGTCCTTGCGGAAAGCGAATATAGAAAAGTAGTAAAGTTAATGCCTTCACACTTCAGGGCTCATTTAAATCTTGGTTCAATACTTTTTGATAAGGCTGATATTGATGGTGCCGTAAAACATTATCTGAAATCTTTAAGCTCCGGCGGAGATACTCATGAAACGTACTATAAACTCGGCCTTTGCTATAAGAAAATGGGAAAGATCAAACAGGCCATAGCAGCTTTTGAAAGTGCTATTGAAAGGGAAGGCAACAGAGGAGAAATTTATTTCAATTTCGGTATGGTTTACTATGATAATAAAGAATTGCATTATAAAGCAGAAGAACTGTTCAAGCTGGCTATAAAGAAAAAACCTGACTATGCAGAAGCTCATTTATATCTGGGAAATATTTATTATAAAAAAAGAATGTTATCTGAAGCAATGGAACAATATAAAGAAGCAATTGATTTAAAAGAGGATTATGCCATAGCCTACTCAAATCTCGGAGCAGTTTACAATGATTTCAACATGCTTGATAAAGCCAGAGAATGTTATTTCAGGGCAATAGAAATAAATGATAACCTTGCAGAAGCCCATCTCAATCTCGGAGTACTCCATCAAAAACAGAAAAATTATGAAAAAGCCATAAAAGAGATGAAAATCTATATGAATATGTCAGACGGAAAAGACATTGAAGAAATCAAGAAAAGAATAAATGAAATGGAAAGGAAAATTATAGTTGAGAGTTCTTTAAACTCTCAACTATAAACTTACACTTTTCATTCTGCCGTTTCTTCTGTCATGAAATTTCAGGGAACCGTATTTTCTGAGATGTAGAAAAAGATCCCTGGTAATTACTACATCTTTTTTACAGTACTCAATTATTTTATCCATCTCACCATTTTTAAACCACTCTACAGATTGAAGGCCGTCGGCACTTTTTTCTATATTCAGGGTACTCTTTGCAAGTTCGTTCAGGCTTATTCTATGGCCGAGTTTTTTATAAATCTCTTCAAGCATATCAAAGGTAGGCAGAGATAGAAGAGAAAAATTTTCTACATAGGGCTGTATGACACGGTAGTCAAATTTTTTAATATTAAAACCTACTATCAGTGAGGCTTCCTTCAGCTTATCTATAAGAGACGGTATATCTTCTTCTCTATAATGATAAAATTCATCTTCTCTGCTGCTGTATATTACAACAATGGCCACCTTCATTTTTTCCGCATTATTCCAGCCCCCTACATCCTCTGCAAGAAACTGTGTTTCTACATCAAGATATATTATCTGTTCCTCTATTTCCTCACCTCTGTTTATTTTTTCCACTACAGATTGTATGTGGACACAATCCCCTTCTTTTTTATAGATTGTGCAGGTACATTTATGACTTTCAAAAAGGTCGTCAGAAACAGTAACAGTATATGTTTCTCCATCGAGGGATTTTATAAGAAAGAGATTTGGATTTCTGCTATTTTTTTCTATATGAAAATTATTCATTATTTACTCCCGAATGTTTTATATATTATTTTTTATTACTTCCATAAAACACCAATTTCCCCTTCAATAAATTTCTTTGATGTCTTTATTTTTTATGATATAATTATGTAATACATAAGCAGAAATTATTCAGCATACCCGAACGCAGTTAATCCTCGCGTTACGCGTTACGATAAAAAAGGAGGAACAGGTCATGGGTTTTGACATCAAGGTATGTCCCTCTATGGTAATGAGGATAATAGAGTTTAAAACCAGAGTAAAAGACAAGCTGAAGGTTGGTGTGGAATTAAACAGGGGTAACAGAATAGATGCGGATCTCGATGAATTGATGAAAAATCTGGATGACCTTGAAAGTACCTGGAAAGAACAGATGGGACTTGAATAATTTGTCTATTTAATTAACAGTCATAACAAACCCCGCGTCACGCTCACCCGTTACGCGTCACGATTCTCAATATGTCCGACAGAAATACAGTAAAAATTAATGAAATCAATAAGATAGAGACTATACCTGCACTCATTGGAGATGAAAAAATAGAATTCTCTCAGGATGGGACAATGCTCCTTGGTATTGACTCGAGGAAAAACTTCAAGGTATATGATATTGAAAAAAAATCTATTATACGAAATTATTATACACCTGATGATTGTTTTGATTGTACTGATTTTTCACCTGATGGTAAATTTTTTGCATCCCCAAAAACTTCTTTTCCGTCTTCTATAAATGTATGGCATACAGAAGATAAAAAATTATTGAAAACCTTTGAAGGTCACTGCGGAGCAATAGATTCTATCTGTTTTGCATCCAATGAAGCTTTTATATCTCTTGCAAATGTAGAGACAGGCCGTACGGCAAAAGTAGAAATAAAAATATGGGATATTCTCCGTGGCAGATGTGTCCGTACTTTTCTGGAAGCCAGCTTGATAAAGGCACAGAAAATCTTTTCTTCTCCTGACGGAAATTTCTTAGTAGTTATCTATCCCCGTAATATAAAGATTTTTTCAAGTTCTACAGGGGATTTCATTGCAGTTCTTGAGGGACTCTCAATGAATATAGATACACTCAGCTTTTCACCTGACGGAGGAAAAATGGCCACAATAAACAGGAAGAATAAAATAAAAATATGGAAAACAGACAGTGGCAGGCGCATCAAGGAATTACAACTGGAAGATAAAATTGAAATAAAACAATCCAGTTTTTCACCTGATGGAAACTCGATAATGTTTATAACTGTTCCTGACAATAAATTCAGAATGTTTGACGTAAAAACAGGTGAGAAATTATTTGAAATGGAATTAAACGGAGAAAGTAACATTACAGGTTTCTGTATCTCTTCCAACGGAAGGTATCTGGCCGCACAGTTTAACGGAGAAAAAACTTTTACAGCAATTTATGAAATAACCTGGGAAGGAGAAAGTACAAGAGTTTTTTCTGATTTTGAAAATTTTCTTGCGTCAGGGAAAAATTACCTGAAACAGGGTTTACTTGACAGAGCACTGGAAAATTTCAATCATGCATTTTCTATAAAAGGACAGGAAGAGAACCAGGATATTCTCGAATCTATAAAGATCTGTGAAACAAGAATAAAAGCGAATGATTCTCTCAAAAGAGCCGATGATTTCTTCAAAAACAAAAACTATGAAAAAGCAGAAGAACTTTACAGAGAACTTATTAAAATTGAAGAACTGGACGCAAGAGCCAGATTCCTGATTTCCGATAAGATAGAAGATATAAAATTACTCCACAATGTGATTGATTTCTCTAAAGTTTTTTGTGTCAATAAAGAAGGAGAAGATCCTTTATTGCCTTACGGAGTATATTTTGTTCTTTACAAAGAAGATACAGGGAAAGTACTGAATTACATCAGATATTTATCTAAAGTTACTGAACTGCCTGCAGAAATATGGAACATGGCAGGATACGCCTATTCTGCCGGCATGCAGTTCTATTCCGCACTGGAAAGTTTTAAAAAAGCTCATACCCTTGAACCGGAAAACAGTAGCTATCACAGAAACTATGCATGGTCTCTTTATTATAATGAAAACTATAGCGATAGTTTTTATGAATTTAAAAAACTCTACGATAAAATAAAAGATGATGAAATCTTAACAGATATGGCAGTTGCTATGACAGGTAAGGATAAAAGTCTCAACCCTGCTATAGATACATTTTTAGAAATACTCGGAAGATCTCCCCTTTCTCTCAGGGCAAATCTTTATATCGGTGAATTACTTGCAGGAATGAATGATTTCTTCCCTACGTTTTTTAATTCATCTCCCGATAGAGAGAAATCCGAAATATACCTTAAAAAATCAGAAGAACTTAATCCTCATCTGTTAAGAATAAAATCTTCCCTGAAATATTCGTCGTCTATATTTAAAAATTTATCCGAAGAGGAAGGAGAATATAGTGACAGAGATTTTTTATCTCTTCTCTATAAAAACTCTCCCAGAGGAAGAAACTGGTCTATCATGGAAACCTATCTGGGGCAACATCAGAGCAATGTAAGATATATTGAATTTTCAAAATCAGGTAATACCTTTTTGACTATCGGTGAGAAAAGTGACAGAATTTTCTATTATTTATGTCACGAAAGACGATGGGTGCCACAGTCACTGGATCTCTCGAAAACAGGCATTTCTTCCATAGCTCTGTCCGGAAGAGGAGAATATATAGCTCTGTCCGGGAAAGGGGAAAATATACATCTCTGGAACCTCTGCGGCGGGGAGTATAAATTTGTAAAGACCTGGCGATCTCTTCAGAAAAACATAAACAGATTATTTTTTATTAAAGGAGGAACACAGCTTTTTTCTGCAGGAAAGAATCAGATACTGAAACTCTGGGATGTACAGAGCGGTATCTGCCTTAAAGCCTTCAAAGAAGACTGTTTTCATATGTCCTGTATAGACATTTCCTCCGATGAAAGAAAAATCGCCTCTGCAGATACAGACAGAACCATTAAATTATGGGACATGGAAACAGCAAAATGTACCGGCACCTTTTCAAAACATTCCTCTTCTGTCATATATGTCAGATTTTCTCCTGATAATAAATTTCTCATTTCTGCCGATAATGATGGAGAGGTTAAATTCTGGAATATTTCTGACGAAAAATGTATTAACACTATATCAACAGAAGATAAAATAATGAATATGAAATTTTCTCCCGATGGTAATTTCCTTTTTATATTCGGTAAAGAAATATCAGTATGGAATTTGCGCAAAAATTCCAGAGAAACCTTTGATTTTTTTGACAGAGGAGTTACTGCAATGGCAATATCTCCCGATGGTAATATATTCATAACAGGCGATCATAGAGGAGTAGTAAAAACATGGCACAGATCTGTCATAAGTGAACAGAATTATAGATATTATCTTACCGGTCATGACATAATAAAATTTAATAGTTTCTGGAAGGAGAAGGATATTCGCTTTGAATATAAAGAAAAAGAAAGTGAAAATAATTTGGATGCAGAAAAGCAGGAAATTCTTCAAATAGAGTTGAAAAATGATAGAGAAGAAAAAAGAGTTTTTGGGAAAACATGGGATAAGGTAATGACGTTTTTTACGAAATAATAGAGAGGAGTATTTTTAATGAAAGAAAAGTTAAGAGCTTATTTTGAGGCAAAGAGAGAGGAAATAACGGAATATACAATTAACATCCTTACCGACATGGTAAGGGAGAAAACAGTAAATGCAGGGAAAGAAAGCCTGAAAGATTTCCCCTATCTTACAATCCCCGGGGAAGAAAGCAAAGTTTCTTCTATAGTTATAAGAGAATTTGAAAAAATGGGCATTCCCTATGAAGTGAGGGAACTTGTAAAGGGCAGAGCAAATGTTACAGGTTCTTATGGTAAAGGTGAGCCTTCACTTCTTATAGGCACTCATATGGATGTAGTTCCTCCCGGAGACGGATGGGATACGGATCCTTTTGAACCATATGTAAAAGACGGGAAAATATACGGCAGAGGAGTTCTTGACAACAAAGGGCCTCTTGCATGTTCTCTTGCCACTATGAAGATATTTAAGGAACTGGATATTCCTCTATCAGGAACATTTATGGTTGCCGCCATAGCTAGTGAAGAATTCAGGGAAAAAGGTGAAATGGACCCCGGCATAGAGTTTTTAATCAAAAATAAATATCTCACTCCAAAGTATGCTATAATCCCGGACATAGGAGAAAATATGCAGAAAATCGACATAGCGGAAAAGGGACGGCTTGTAGTAAAAGTTACCTCTACAGGGAAACAGGCTCATGGCTCCACACCTGAAAGAGGCATAAACGCAGTGTTTATGATGAATGATTTTCTGACACAGTTAAAACATTATAAACCTTCCTATACAGAGCATAAATATCTGGGCAAACCCAGCCTTAACCTGGGTGTCATCAAAGGCGGAGCAGCGGCAAATATTGTTCCTGCAAAGTGTGAAGTGCTGCTGGATATAAGATACTTACCATGCCAGACAGCAGAAGGAATTGTTGAAGAACTGAAAGAGCTTTCCAGGAAGGTTGAAGGGGTTTTTGATTTTACGATAGAACAGTGCAGCCGTCCTCATGAGATAGAACCTGATAATATTTTGATAAAGGTAATACAGGAAAACTCAAAGAATATTACAGGTTTCACACCTGAGCCTTTCGGTATGGGAGGGGGCACCTTCGCAAAATCATTTAATCTTGCAGGTATTATAGCAGTAGGCTTTGGCCCCGGCGATGATTTCGCCTTCCATGTAGCAAATGAATATGTAGAAATTAAACAGCTTGTAGATTTTTCACATCTTCTCGGCACAATAGCCATAGATCTGTTAAAGTGAGTGGTGAGTCGTGAGTCGGGAGTCGCAGAGGCGAACTACTGTGTTCGCCCGGTACCGGTAAAAACACGCATTACGCATCACGCATCACTGGTTACGAATTTTAAACGGAGGATGATTTTATGAGTGAAGAAAAAGTGGTTAAACTTAAAGACGGAAGAATAAAATATATAGAAACAGAAGAAGGTCTTTATAAATTTAATTATACAGATGATAAAATACTGGATCACATCATATGTCCCGATGAAGGTAAATATGAATTTTTTTATGACGAAGATGATGATCAGATGATAGATTATATAGAAACTCCCTATGGAACATTAAACTTTTATTATACCAGAACAGGAAAAACGGATTCTATAAAACTGGAAAGCGGAGAAGAATTTGTCTTTTACTATGATGACAGCGGAGAAGTTCAGATAGAGGTTATAGGAGAAATAGATGAATTTCTGGAAAAAGAACTGGGTATGTTCGGTATAATTTAGATCGTAACGCGTAACGCGTGACGCGAGAAGAGGGACCTGTTAATTGCCTTCAGGATTTCTGAGCCTGAAGGCTTTTAACATTTTATATATGAGAAAAGCATATAAAGGCACATGAATCAACTGGGAAAAACTTCCTTCCAGTATTTTAATAAACAGGAAATTCTTTCCCGCCATCTGGGAATAAAAATATGGCATAAGGATGATTTTTGTTATAAACTGTCCGGTAAATATAGCAAGAGTGAGATACCAGAAAGAGGGCATCTTCATATCTTTATTAAACGGTAACAGAAAAAGAGCAGGAATAAATCCTGTAAGTGCAGATGTAAGGGTAAATCCCGGATGAAAGGGTTTGCCGAAAGAATTCAAAAAATAGCCGAGAATATCAGAGAGACCGCCTACAATGGCACCTGATACGGGACCGAATATTATACCTGATAATATAATAGGAAAACCATGGAAAGTAATGATTTTTATCTGAATATTAACATACCTTGCAAGTATAATTGTAATGGCTATGAAGAGTCCGAGATAAACAGTTTTCTGTGTAGCGGTAAAAGTCTTCATAAATCAGTGAGCAGTGAGCAGTGATCAGTGACCGGAAAAGATCACCAATCACTGATTACTCATTACCTTTTTATTAATTTTTTAGCCAGCAGTACTGCATCTGTGGCATCTTTCCCGTAGCCATCCGCTCCTATTTCATCTGCAAATTCCTGGTTAAGAGGAGCTCCTCCTACTATGACCCTGACTTTATCCCTGAGCCCCTTTGCCTTTAAGGCAGAAATAATTTCTCCCATTTTCACCATTGTGGTTGTAAGCATGGCGGAAAGTCCAAGCAAATCGGGTTTTTTCTCTTCTACTGTTTTCAGGAATTCCGCTGCAGAAACATCTGATCCGAGATTGAACACTTCAAAACCTGCACCTTCAAGCATCATCGATACAAGGTTCTGGCCTATATCATGAAGGTCATCTTCCACTGTTCCCATTACACAGAGTCCTGCAGGTTCCACTTTTGCTTTGAGGAGATGAGGTTTTAACATAGTAAGACACTCTTTCATGGCAGAAGCAGACATCATCATTTCCGGCACATAGATTTCTCCTGAACTGTATTTTTCCCCTGTCACTTCCATTGCTCTTATGAGACTGGCAAGTATTTCTCCGGGATTTATATCTTCTTTCAATAATTTTTCAGTAATCTCTTTTGCCTCATCATCAAGGCCTTCTTCTATTTTCCATTTTAACTCTCCAAGGAGCGAAGTTGCCTGTTCTTTCTCGCCAGATTTCTCTCTAAAAAATTTCTCTCTTCCTGTAAGTACAAGTGATGTCTTAAGAGTTTTCATCAGCTCTTCATCTGAAGGATCTGTTATGGCTCCGTCAAGACCTGCTTCTATCATCATAGGAAGGTAGGTTCTGTTAAATAATTTCCTGTCAGGAAGGCCGAAAGAAATATTGCTCAGTCCGCATATCGTATTTATGCCGGCGAACTCTTTCTTAAAAGTTCTTACAGTTTCAAGGGCAGTTCTGCCTGCTTCACTGTTACTTCCGACACCGAGTATAAGAGGGTCCAGATAGATTTTATCTTTTTCTATGCCTCCTTTAAGAAGTTCTTCTACAAGTAATTTTGCTTCTTCCATTCTATCTTTTACCGTAAGAGGCATTTTATTAAATCCTCCCAGAGGAAGGGCTACTACGGAACAGTTATATTTTTTCGCAAGTTTTATGAGTCTTTCTCTCTTCGGCTCGTTTGTTATGGAATTTATCAGAGGAGGAATTTTACATAATTTTACCCCTTCTTCCATAGCGTCCTCATCAGGAGTGTCAATTGCCAGAGGCAGGTCTGTTTCAGACTGAACTATATTTATAAGCCATGTAAGATCTTCAATCTCAGATTTACGGCTCATTGCGGCATTTACATCTATAAATGTGGAGTTACTCTGAAGGCGAACAAGTTTACGGATATATTGTTCATCTTTCTTTTCTATGGCTTCTTTTACTTTTTTTCTGGTGGAATTTATGAGTTCCCCTACTATAATCATATTTATGTCCTCCATGTATAAAAACTTTATGTATTATAACATTTTCAGGAGGAAAAGTATATTATGAAAATAGCGAGTTCTTGGAGGAATTTCCAGACAGTCCGGTATAAACTAACGCCGGACTGTCTTCAGTCTGAATTCAGCCTATTTATTTACCTGATATACACCATCTTTACCTGCGGAAAAAGTAGTTATGGAATTATCTTTTGTATCTAAAAGTTGAATTTCATTATTTTTACCAAATGACGGTATTACCCTGGGGGCTTCAGTGTCATCACCGGTATTTAAAAAGCTATCGTCAATAGAGAGGGTTCCGCCATATAAACCTATTTCTCTTCCTTCTATCATGCCGGGGATAGTGCCAAAGGCATTTTCCTTTTTAACCCAGGTTCCATCGCCTTTTTCAAATACAGAAACCTCCCATGCTCCTGTTACTCCATCAGCTTTAGCTCTTCCTATAAGGGTAATACATTCTTTACCATTATTATCCCATGTTCTGGCATCTTCATAATGGGTCAGACTAATATCACCTTCTTCTCCGCTTGACACATAGGTAGGTGTAAGTATTATATTGCCTTCAGGCGTTCTTTCCTGTATATAATTATTCCATTGATCCATTGTACCTGTTATGGGCCATGGTGCCTGAACTCCTACAATTCGTACATTTTTATCCGGTGTATTTACATATAGAAAATTCTCATAATTCCTGTCAAAGCTCTCAGGATTTTTCAAATATGCTTCGGAATTAGTAACATAACTATCCCATTCATTACATGCCTCATCAATAGGTGTATCAAGGTTTGTTACCTTTTCTAACTGTTTAGACAAATTCTGTTCAAGAGATTCTATATCGGATTTACCCTGACCTGCCGACATTTTTTTAAGGGCTTCTATCTGAGACATTCCGCTGTCACTTTTTTCCGATAAAAAAACCTTATCACCTGCCTGTTGTTCATTGCCGGCTTTCGGCATACTCTTAGGGGCTATACCGGTATTCTGTGCCAATCTGTTAATTTCCATATTACAATTCCTCCCTGGTAGTGAATAATTTTATAGTGCATTTCATAACTTACTCAGAGTAAAAAGTGAAAACTTTCATTATTCACTTTTTGCTCATTATTAATCATAGATTGTCATAAAATTAACTATAGTAGTATTTTAATAGATATTAATAAATAAAACAATGTAATAATATTAACATTTTGTTAACTTTTCATAATATATTTGCCTGAAGAAAGAAAATCCTTAAAAACAGGCCTTTGATGATAAGAGACAAAAAGCAAATATATAAAATGCTCAAATATCAGACAGATACTTTCCTCTCTTCTTCATCTAAAAGGATATTTGAGGAATTTAATGATTCCGGGATTGAGAATAAGTTTATCAGTAGGATTAAATATCTCACTCGTAGACTCTCTCCTGGTAATCCTCACAAAGATATTTCTCTGCCTCTTTCCTGAAGAGTATAAATTCTTCCTGAAGTTTCTCAAAAAGAGATACCCACCTGTCACGGTCATCATATTGCCCTGCCACTTCAAGTTCCATCGCCGATTTCTTCAATATGCCGGCACTCAGATTGGCAGAAACACCTTTTATTGAATGAGCATAGAGGCATACTCTTTCTTTATTGCCGTTCTTTATGGCATCTCCGAGCTTTTTCAGTAATTCTTCATAATCTACAAGAGACAGTTCTATCGTCGAAGTAATAATATTCATAAACCCTTCCATACGGGTAAAGAAAGCATTATAGTCAAATATTACATCTTCTTCCTGAACATCTTCTCCATATGCTCCGGGACTGTTACCGGAAATTCCATCGAGTAATTCCGAAATGTTTTTCACACTTACCGGTTTTGTAATAAAACCATCCATACCTTTAGAGAGACATTCGTCTCTATCCTCCTGTCTTGCATGAGCCGTCATGGCAACTATATGACCTCTATATCCCTTTTTTCTTACTGCCTCTGTTGCCTCAAAACCATCCATTTCTGGCATCTGAATATCCATAAATACAAGGTTATAGTGTTTTTTCTCCATAGCAGATAAAAGTTCTATGCCGTTTCCTGCCACATCTGCACCGTATCCCAGGTTTGTCAGGATACCGAGAAGTACTTCCTGATTTGTCTGATTGTCTTCGACTATTATAATAGACACTTTTTTCTTTAAAAATGAATCGACAGACTTAAGGATTTCCTTTTTACTTACAGGTTTTGCAAGGTAATCATCGACACCTGCCTTAAAACATCTTACCGCATCGGCTTTATCGGAATAGGCAGTCATGGCTATAACAGGTATGTGCCTGTCAGTATCTTTTTCGAGTTTTCTTATCTCTTCAGTAGCAGTAATGCCGTCCATAAAAGGCATCATTATGTCCATAAATATCAGGTCATAAGGGATTTTTTTGAGAGACATGAGAACTTCTTTGCCGTCTGCCACAGTATCTACAGTATAACCTTCTTTTTCAAGGATTTTCTTTACAATCTCCTGGTTTCTTATATTATCTTCTGCAAGCAGGATTCTGTATCTGTTTTTTACAGGTTTACATGAGATTTCCTCTGTTTCTTTCATCAATCCGAGGGCTATGGCAACGGCATTATACACTTCCTGTCTTTTTACAGGTTTTGTAAGATATGAGGAAAATCCTATGTCCTTAATAAGGAGCATATCACCGTAACGGCATATGGAGCTTAAAAGGATAATGGCCATGTCTTTCAGGGAAGAAGATTTGATTTTCTTTCCAAGAGTTGCTCCGTCCATTTCAGGCATTTCCATATCTATAACAGCTACGTCGAAAGGTCTTCCATCTTCAAGGGCTTTATGGAGTTTTTCAAGAGCAGTAAAACCGCTTTCCGCTTCTTCACAAAAAGAGCCGTAATATTTAAGATATTCCGAAATAATCATCCTGTTGGTTCTGTTATCATCTACAACAAGGATTCGTCTGCCTTTTATATCGTCAGGTTTTAATAAGGCTCTATCTGAAGTTTGTTTCTCAAATACTGCGGTAAACCAGAAAAGAGACCCCCTGTCTTTTTCACTTTCAAATCCTATGGTTCCTCCCATCATTTCAGAAAGTTTTTTACATATGGCAAGCCCTAAACCTGTGCCTCCGTATTTTCTCGTAGCGGAAGAATCTGCCTGAGAGAAAGATTTAAAGAGACGATCCCTTTTATCTTCTGCTATACCTGTGCCTGTATCCAGTACTGAGAATTTTACCACAGTTTTATGGTCTGTTTCTTCATGGGGCGTAATCTTTAAAATAACTTCTCCGTGAGACGTGAATTTTATGGCATTACTTACGAGATTGTATATAATCTGGCAGAGCCTTCCCGGGTCTCCTTTGAGGAATAAAGGAGTATTTTCGTCTATATGGCACGCAAAAACAAGTCCTTTCTCGTAGGCAGAAAGGGCCATTGTATCAAGGATTTCTTCCACCGTCTGCTGAAGGTTGAAATCTATCGAGTCAAATTCCAGTTTCCCTGCTTCTATTTTGGAGAAATCCAGTATGTCATTTATGACATTCAGGAGCGAATGGGCAGAAAGTCGGGCAATAGAGGCATATCTTTTCTGTTCGGGCGTTAATTTAGTATCCAGAAGAAGTCCTGTCATGCCTATGACACCATTAAGGGGAGTCCTTATTTCATGGCTCATATTCGCAAGGAATTCACTCTTGGCACGGGAGGCGGATTCTGCATGTTCTTTCGCCAGACGGAGTTCTCCTTCTATGCGTTTTCTGTCAAATACGTTAGATAGAGTTTCACATATGAGTTTTATTATTTTCCTGTCTTCTTCAGACCAGTTTTTTTCTTCATTATGAGAATCAAAGGACATATGACCTATTAATTTATTATTTGCATAGAGAGGCAGACTGAGCAGAGATTTTACACCAATCTTCTGCCATATGGCTTTTTCCAGAGAAGCTTCGGGAGGAAGGCTGTCTAAAGCAGGAACATAGGTATATTCAAATTTTTTATATTTTTCTATTGACCAGGAGTATATTCCCATATTTAATCCTATAATTTTTTTAACCCTGTCTTCTGTGAAAATACCACTTTCCGGTTTAATCCATCCATAAGCTTCTGTAACAATCAGATCATCTCCCCAGAGGACAATACCGCAGGCTTCGATTCCGGCAAATTCGCCTACTTCTTTTAAAGAGAGGTATATATTTTCATCTATCTTTTCAACAGGAAGGTTTATAAATCTCGCGGATATGGTTGTGGCAAGTTCTTCTATTCTGCTTCTGTATTTTAATTGTTCTTTTGTTTCTTCAAGGTCTTTTATCTTTTCTTTCAGGTCTTCTATAATAAGATCTTTTTCGTCCAATGTGTTGCCTCCCTTTAAATTGTCTGAACCGGGATGCGCAGGATTAATGGATTAACAGGATTTAAATTGTTCCATTATTTATCCCAGTTAACTTTAGCTCGTTAAAATATTTCTTCTATAGTTTGTCCTTCATAAAGTCGATTTGATATTTGAATATAATCAGCTGGTTGTTTGGAGAGCATAGCTAAAAACTTAAGAGTCTGAGAAACTCCTGAAGCTTTATTTAGTGCTTCTATACCATTAATTTGTATGTCTGTATCACTCATTCTTTGAAATTTATCCATATATTCAAATCACCCCTTATCTACAGACCAGAGTCTCCCTGTAATTCTTTATTCAATTCTTTTTTTACTTCTTAACCATTTAATAAAAAATACTATAACACAGAAATAGTGAAAAATAAATATATTTATCATATGTCCAGTTGTTCTCTATTATTGAATATACTCATAATTAATCGAGAAATAATTATTTCAGATGGAAAAGAATAACTACTTATTTATCTGATGAATTTCACAGAAACTATTCCTGTAGTATAAATTGTATCAAACTCATGATGATCTGCCGTAATAAGAATTGAATTTAATCTCTTTGCTAAAACCATACAAAAAAAATCTGCAAGAGATATTCTTTTGATTTCCGCTTTGTAATCTCCTATTTGTTTCCAAAATTCTTTATCAATATCGTCTCGTACAGTAATTATAGAGGATAAACTTTCTACACTTTTCTCTGCCTCTGACTTACCTGTTCTTCTTATGAGATCATAATAAACTTCACAGAGATTTACAACATGAATAAAACATGAATTATCCCTGTTATCAATAATATCCGATACAGTTACTCCTCCCTGTTCATTCCATAAAAGTGCTATTAAAGCACTGGAATCTACAACATAATTCATAAGAGACGCTCCTGGAATTTTCTTTCTTCTCTTTCATTTTCCTCATGTTTTTCTTTCATAAATTCTTCACTTCCACCGGGAAGATGAGCAAATTTACCAAGAAAATCTTTTGCTCTGACTGAATATTTATTTTCAATAGAATTTTCATCTTTATTTTCTTTACAGATAGATTTTTCTATTAAAAACTCCAGAAATCTCTGAGCCAGAGGTAATTCTCTATCAGGTATTACATTCACTAGCTGATATACATATTTTCTTGTTTCTTTTCCCGTATCCATATAAGATCATCCATTCTAATTTACAATTTCTATCACTGTTTTATATCTCACCGGTAGACCCTATCCTGGTAATCGTCTTTTCTATATCTTCCATAAACATTACCTCATTTATTATCTTATCATGGCAGATATTAAAATTCAATAATTTTCTCATGTGGATCAGGATTATGTAAGCGATAGAACTGTAACTATGAACAGCGGTGCAGTAACGATAGGCCCCATAGGGAAAGCTGCCCATATAACACAGCCTGTAACGGCAGAGGTATATCAATCTGTCAATCAGTTATTCAATACACAGGGAACCTTTACATATGATTCAGGTTTCGGTGCGCCGGGAAGGGTCCTTGTATATGGACTACCCACTATTACATCTGTAACACCTGATAAGGATTCCACAAACGGAAATACTCCTTTGAGTTTTACCCTTACAGGAACAAATTTCGGCACTTCTCAGACCAGTGTAAACGGTTCTGTGAAGTTTATCCAGGTTAATGAAAGTGATCCGAACAATCCATGGGGAACTATTTATACGGTATCTGCTATCACTTCATGGGGAAATACGTCAATTGCAGGAACTGTAAGTCTTCCTGAAGGGAAATATCGTATAGAGGTAACAGTGCGCGGAGAGAATACTACAGAGACGGTGTACTTCTATAAAGGAACTGGAACATATGAGGTGATTGTGGGAGACCCTGTTGGTATGGTATTAATCCCCAATGGAACTTTTAATATGGGAAGCACTGTTAATCCATACGAAAGTCCTATTCATTCAGTAACTGTGAGTTCCTTTTATACCGGAAAGTATGAAGTTACAAATTCAGATTATGTTGTATTTTTAAATTCTCAGGGTAATCAGACAGAGGGTGGGGTTGAGTGGATAGATTTAACAGCAAATCAATGGAATGGAATAACAGGTGGGCCAAATCCTGGTACATTTACCGTAGTTCCCGGCTATGAAAATCGTCCTGTAGTATATATAACCTGGTGTGGAGCAGTAGCTTATTGTAACTGGTTAAGCAGTCAGCATGGATATACACCCTGTTACGGGCCAATAAATAATAGAGGGAATGATCCATCAGTGTGGCGCACATTAAAAGGTTATCGTCTTCCTACGGAAGCAGAGTGGGAATATGCGTGCCGTGGTGGTTCTACTGCAGAATATTACTGGGGAGATCCCTATCCTCCCGATCCTCCGAATATTGGTAATTATTCGTGGTATACTACTAATTCAGATGGAAATCATCATAATATAGGAGGAAAGAGCCCTAATTCTTTTGGTCTTTACGATATGAGTGGAAACATTCTGGAATGGTGCAGTGATTGGAATGATAATAATTATTATAGTATAAGCCCTGGTACAAATCCTACAGGCCCTTCTACAGGCTTGAACCGAGTTCATCGCGGCGGTAGCTGGAACCACGCGCTTGATCGCTGTCGGTCGGGGAATCGGGGCTACGCCACGCCGTACGGCAGATACAACGTCCTTGGTTTCCGCCTTTTCAGGACAAAATAGTCTAAATCACGGATGACACGGATTTACGTTTCCCTTAATCCATGTCATCCATTAATCCGATTAAGTCGTGATTCAGACATCTTCAAGTGTATCAAGTAATTCCTGAAGTTTCTTTTTCCCCAGTTTTTTCAGAAGTATTTTAGTTACTTCATCTTCTCCGAGTTTATTAATAATCTTATCTTTCCCGAGTTTATTAATAAAGGTGTCTTCTCCTACTTTCTCGATAATTTCATCTACCCATTTAGTAAAAAAGATACTTCCGAGAGGTTCTTCAAAGAATAATTCCTTCAGTCCTTCCTCGTCACACCCTGCTTCAAGAGGGTTTAATAATTTCATAAATAACACCTCCCTGTAAAATTTACTGTGGAGATACATTATTTCTTTTTTATATGCTTCTGTTTCCCCTGGATTATCTATAGAAATTTCTATAAGACTTTTTATATTTTTCTTATTCTTACTGAAGATATGAAAAGGATAAAACTCTTTTTTAAAAGGTAAATCGGTGAGATTCATTTCATAATAATTAAACCCTGAGATTTTTCCTTTAAAAAAATCCTCTGTCTATTTCTTCAGTATTTACATTGCACTCCAGTAGACTGTCTCTGTATTTATCGGTAAAATGACTTGCCACAGACCAGAGAGCAATTTTATTTCTCCTGTCAATTTTTTTCAATATGCCGTAGAGTCTGCCGTAGACCTCTAATTGATAAAGGTCATGCCAGTCAAACTTGTCTGTTCTGGATTTAAATTCTATAATATTAAAATCACTGAAATAGCTGTAAGGAATATCCAGAGCCTTATAGAGAATATCCTTTTTCTTAATAACAATAAAATCAATTTTAAGCGGCATTTTGCCCACTTCCTGTTCTCTTTCAACAAGGAAGTCAAGTTTTGTGCATACCTTTTCCATTACCTGAGCAAAATAACTATGCCACTGAATATTCTTTTCTCTGTGTTCCATAAATTTATTATATCATATTTGAACGATTTTTGAAATTAGCGTAATTCCAATATAAAAAGTCAGAAATCAGAATGATTTTATTGGTGAGTAGTGAGTGGTGAATAGTGAAAAATCTGACATTTAAAAGGGTAATTATCTTACTCACGACTTAATCAGATTAATCCGTGAGTAAGACAGCAGGTAATCCTCTTAATCCCGGTCTTTTTTCATCAATTCTTTAATTTCTTCTATCATGAGGCCTGTATATTTTACAATTAAATTAATATCTACTTTATCTTCAAGCATCTTCCTGGCAGTTTCCATTTTCCCTTCCATTTTTCCTTCCATTTTTCCTTCTTCCTTGAATTCTTTATATAAAGCCTGCATAACCCTTGTCATACGTAACACCTCCATCATTTTCCTTACATATTCTTCATCAATAAATTTGTCTGATATACCTACCAGGCAGCCTATTAAAAAGATCTGTTCATTTTTATCTTCCACTTTCTGAGCTAATTCTATAGCATTTATAGCCCTTTGAGATTTATCTATAGAATTTTTCATAAGAGGAAGAAATATGAGATTTAATTTGTCATGTGTAGTTAATTTCAGACCTGCATTAATCTTTTCTTCCAGGTCATTATATGTTTTATCTCCGTCGTAATTACCCATAAAAATAAATAGAGACAGAAATTAGTCTGTTCCTTGAAGAGATATGATTTATATGTTATATTTTATCCATGAGCATACCGAGATTTTACATAACAGAAGAATATATAAAAGACGGCCATGCTGTCATTGACGGACAGAATCTAAAACACCTCATAAGTGTCCTCCGCTGCAGAAAAGGAGATGTGTTTAACATCTTCGACGGTTCAGGTAAGGAATATACTGTAGAAGCAGAGGAAGTAAAATCCGACATGGTTACAGGAAAAATAATTAACATATTCTATCCTGATATGGAGCCAGTGCCATATATAATCCTCTGTCAGTCTCTTCCGAAGGGGCAGAAGATGGATTTTATAGTGGAAAAAGCTACCGAAATAGGAGTAAAAGAGATACAACCTCTTATAACTTCCAGAAGTATTACCTCAATAAGTCCTCAAAAACTTGAAAGATGGAGAAAAATTGCAAAATCTGCCACTCAGCAGTCAGGAAGAATGACCATAGCAGAGATAAAAGAACCTGTCACATTCAACGACGCTCTATCTCTCATAAAACCCGGAGATACTGGTCTTTTATTTTCTCGGAGTTCTGTGTCTCTAAAAAAGATTTTAAGAGAAAAAGGTAAAAAAAGTAAAAAAATTTTTATATTTATAGGACCTGAAGGTGATTTTACAGAAGAAGAGATTTCCCTTGCCATGTCGCATAACCTTCAGACTGTATCACTGGGAAAAAGAATACTGAGAACAGAGACGGCAGGTGCTGTGGCTCTTTCTATTATTTTATATGAGTTGGAGGAGGGTTATTTATGAAGTGTTTAAAGTGTAATCAAGAATCCGTAAACAGGGAAATATGTTCTAACTGTGGTGCATCTATGAAGGATCAGATACAGGAAATGATTAAAGAATTGAACAAAAAAGGGAAGAACAAAAAAGGTGTTATAAAAACCCTGGGAACTACAAAGGATTTAAGAGTAGTTGTTCCCATACTGGAAATTGCCATGAAAGATGAAGATCTTGAATGTCGGCTTGAAGCAATAGAAGCTCTTGCAGAGCTTCAGGACAGAGATGTTGTAGATGCCCTCATGGGTTCCCTTCTTAAAGATAAAATACCTGAAATAAGAGGTGCTGCTGCAGAAACAATAGGAAGACTTAAAGGACATAAAGCACAGGAAGCGCTTATAAAAACCCTTGACGATAATGTGCCTGAAGTAAAGATAAAGGCGTTAAAAGCCCTGGAAGAACTGGCGACAAAAGACTGTATAAATGCTATGGCCCGAATGCTTACAGAGCAGGATCCAAGAGTGGAAAGAGTTGCTCTTGAAGGACTTCAGAGGCTTGGTTATGAGATAAAATGGGACGGAGACAGGGTGGCAGAGGTAAAACTCAAACCGGTGAAAGGATCAAATTTCATTATACCTGTAATATTTATTCTTCTCTTACTTATAGCAGGTTTTTTTATTTATAAATCGGCAAATCCTGAGAAAAATTATATATCAGGTGTTGAAAATATAATCACGAACTGTGAATTTACAGGTAAAGAACTATTTTCACTCAATCAGGAACTGGAAAAATCCGATCTTGAACAGACAAAGATTGCTCAGATTAACGTTAAATCATCGGGCGTAGAAGGAAAATTCCGAAATTTAAGGAATTCTCTGAATTCTCTGAAACCACCTGTAGAATATGAAGCCATACATACAGAAATGGGAAAGATACTCGATATCTATATAAAAAAAAGCAGAGCACTCATATCTGAACATATTTATATTGATTTCAAGAAAAACATAGATGAAAATTATAAACTAATAGAGGACTGTCAGACCAGACTTGTTGATTTAAAGATGCAGATTAAGAAAGTGAAGGGTAAAGAGTGAAGGGTGAAGAGTGATCTGTTAACTGGTCACTGGTCACTGGTCACTGGTCACTGCTCACTGCTCACTGTTAAAAGATATTTATCCTCTATGAAGGATTCAAATTGATAAATGGAGAATTAGAAAACCTGATTTTAAAATTTATAGTTAGTTTCATAGTCACGCATGACGCGTGACGGGTCACGATATTTTATAAAAAGGTGATTTAAGCATGAGAATAGCCATTGATGCAATGGGAGGAGATTTTGCTCCAAAGGAAATAGTTCTCGGTGGTATAGAAGCAGCTATTGAATATGGAGTAGAGGTAATTTTAGTAGGAGACGAGACAGAAATAAAGAAATGTATGGAAGGAACTCCTCAGAGTCCCCTTGTCCATATTCGCCATGCCTCTGAAGTAATAGGTATGGATGAGTCTCCGTCTAAAAGTATAAGGAAGAAAAAAGATGCATCTATAGTAATAGCTGCACAGTTAGTAGGCGAAGGAGAAGCTGACGGTGTAGTGGCGGCAGGCAATACAGGAGCCGCTATGGCAGCATGTCTCTTTAAGACAGGCCGTATCCCCGGTGTGGAAAGACCGGCTATAGCTACACTCTGGCCGGGAATTTATGGTACAGTTATTATGCTGGATGCAGGAGCAAATAAAGATTGCAAACCGGGTTTTTTAGTTGAATTTGCTCTTATGGGAGACGCACTTGCCAGGTCTGTTTATAAGATAGAAAACCCGAAGATAGGGCTTCTTAATATTGGAGAAGAATCCACAAAGGGCAATGAACTTACCCTTGAAACATATAAATTACTTTCCAATTCAGATCTTAATTTTATAGGAAACGTCGAAGGAACAGAACTTTTATTCAATAAAGCCAATGTAGTCGTATGTGACGGTTTTACCGGCAACATGGTGCTTAAAACAGGTGAAGGTGCAGCCAATTTTATTGTGGCTCTCATAAAACAGGAAGCAATTAAAATATGGCCTGATGGTAACTTTTCAGATGAATTTAAGACAATAATGAGTAACGCAAAGAAGATACTCGATTTTTCCGAACATGGCGGAGCTCCTCTGATTGGTATCAATGGCGTCTGTATAATCACCCATGGACGGGCCAGGGCAAAAGCGATTAAAAATGCCATAAAAATGGCTATGAAATTTGTAGAAAGCGGTTTTGTCAAAGAAATAGCGAGTAAATTTAAGGTTGATTAAATTTTTAATATTAAGATAACCTGTAAATCGTAACGCGTGACGCGTAACGCGTGACGCGTTACATATGACTGGCAATTATTACCTTGTAGCCACTCACCGGGTCACTACTCACTTTTTAAAGAGGTCGATTCATATGATTCCCTATGTCAAAAAATATGATGTCATAGTTATAGGAGGAGGCCATGCAGGATGTGAAGCTGCACTTGCTTCTGCCAGAACAGGTTGCCAGACTCTTTTACTTACAATAAATCTTGATACCCTGGCGCTTATGCCATGTAATCCAAGTATAGGAGGACCTGCAAAAGCAAACCTTGCAAGAGAAGTAGATGCTCTTGGAGGAGAAATGGCACTTAATACAGATGAAACTCATGTACATATAAGAATGTTAAATACCAGTAAAGGCCCTGCAGTTCACGCTCTTCGCGCTCAGTCAGATAAGGTTAAATATAAAAACAGAATGAAAAGAATCCTGGAAAACCAGGAAAATCTTGACATCAAACAGGCTATGGCAGAAGAAATTATAATTTCCGATGGCCATGTAACCGGTATTCTCACCCAGACAGGTAATTTTTATGAAGGGAAAACTGTTATAATTACAACAGGCACCTTTCTCAGGGGTACAGTACACATAGGACTGACAAGTTTCTCTGCCGGGAGAGCGGGGGAATTCCCATCCAATCAATTATCTGTATCTCTTAAAAAAGCAGGTCTTGAACTTGGAAGGCTTAAAACAGGTACAACACCGAGAGTAAATAAAAATACTATAGATTTTTCCAAAACAATTCCCCAGGAACCTTCGTCGGAACCACTTGTTTTTTCTTTTATGTCTCCCGAAGTGCTTCCTGAAAAACAACTCTGCTGTTATCTTACCTACACAAATGAAAAAACGAAGGAGATAATATTAAAAAATCTTGACAGGTCTCCTCTTTACAGCGGAAAAATTATCGGTATAGGCCCGAGATACTGTCCTTCCATAGAAGATAAAATCTTTAAATTCCCGGATAGAATATCCCATCAGGTCTTTCTTGAGCCTGAAGGGTTAGATACAAATGAAATATACGTACAGGGTATGGCTACGAGTCTGCCTGAAGACGTTCAGCTTGCCATGTTAAAAACCATACCGGGACTTGAAGAAGCCGAAATAATGCGTCCCGGTTATGGTATTGAATATGATTTTGTATTCCCCACACAGCTTAATCCCACTTTAGAGACAAAAAAAATAAAAGGTCTCTATCTTGCCGGACAGATAAACGGTACATCAGGATACGAAGAAGCTGCTGCCCAGGGAATTATGGCAGGCATCAATGCTTCCCTGGGTGTAAAAGGCAAAGAACCTTTTATTCTGAGTAGAGCAGAAGCTTATACAGGTGTACTTATAGATGATTTAATAACAAAAGGAACGTCAGAGCCTTACAGAATGTTTACTTCCAGAGCAGAACATCGACTTATGCTCCGCCAGGATAACGCGGATCAGAGGCTTACTCCGAAGGGTTATAAGATAGGACCTGTATCGGAAGAGAGATATAGAAAATACTGTCAAAAAATGGAACAGATAAAAACAGAAACCAGGAGACTGGAAACGGTTAAAGTAGGTCTGGCGCCGGGACAAAGAGAAAAATTTATAGAAATTACCGGCCATGAGCCGCAGGAAAATATTTCCTTAAAAGAACTGCTCAGAAGACCTGATATAAACTACTCATCTCTTGCACCTCTTGACACAGAAAGACCTGAACTTCCGAACAGTGTTATAAAGCAGATAGAAATAGAAATTACATATGAAGGCTATATAAAAAAAGAATTACAGATGATAGAAAGATCTCAGAAACTGGAGCAGATGCTCATACCTGCTAATATTAATTATCATAATATACCTTCATTATCACGGGAAGGAATAGAAAAATTAGATAAAATTCGTCCTATCTCAATAGGTCAGGCAGGAAGAATAGCAGGTGTAACACCGTCGGATATTTCTATACTTACTGTTTATATAAGGAGCAGAAATGGTGGGTCGTGAAGAGTGAAGGGTGAGTAGAGGCGAACCGTGTTCGCCCGATACCGGTAAAAACACGTATTGCAGATTACGCATAACGCATTACGAACCACCCATCACGCGTCACGATTATAACGCATTACTCATCACGAACCACCTGTCACACGTTACGTTTAGAAAGGCCGTTTTTAATATGTATACTCTTATTATAAAAGAACATTTTGATGCAGCCCATTTTCTTGAAAATTATACAGGTAAATGTGCAAATATTCATGGTCATACCTGGTATGTAGATGTAGAAATAGAGGGAGAAAGTCTGGATAAAACAGGTATGGTTGTAGATTTCGGAGATGTAAAAAAAACCATTAAATCCATTCTCCCTGACCATGAATTTTTGAACAAAGTTCTTTTTATCAATCCTACGGCAGAAAATCTCTCGAAATATTTTTTCATGTCTCTTGACGCTAAATTCAAAGACAGATCTTTCAAAGTTAAATCTGTAACTGTCTGGGAAAGTCTGACCTGCGGATGTCGTTACAGCCGATAACCACTCTCTCACTGATAATGAGTCTGACATGTAGATGCCGCTACAGCCGGTAACCGTTCTGTAACCGGGATACTACTCACTTTTCACTTTTTCACTCTTCACTATTTCTTCAACTGTTTCAGTTGTTTTTCCAGAATCGCTTTCTGTTCTTTTGAAGTTTTTAATTCATTTTGAAGTTTTTCAATCTCTTTATAAATGTTTGTAATAGCAGCAATCTGTCGTGCTTTTTCATCCAGGTCTTTATGGAGGGCTTCTTTTTCTTTTACAATCTCATCATAATTTTTCTTTATTTCTTCATATTTATTTGCTTCTTCCATTAATTTCTGGTTGTGAACAGTTGTAATAGAAGCAATCTGACGTAATCGTTCATTTAATTCTTTCTGAAGATTCTCTTTTTCTGTTATAGCTTCTTCATACCTGTCCACACCTCCTGAACCTGTTTCAATATCTATGAGTTTTTTTTGCGTTTCCTGTAATTCTCTTTTAAGTTTCCCGTTTTCCAGAAGAACTACTGTGTAGTTATCCTCAAGATTTTTATATTTCTCCAGTTCTTTTTTTAGATCTTCACCGGTGCCATAAGAACCCTGTTTTTTTATTTCATCTATTTCCTGAACCAGTTCCGTAACTTTTTTATCTCTTTTATAAATATCTTCAGCCAGTTCTTTGTATTGTTCTACCATATCAAGTAAAGCCTGTTCCGCCTCACTTATAAGTTTATCCTGTTCATGTTTGTCCTGCTCAAGTTTTTCATAATCTTTTAAAAGATCATCATATTCTTTTGCCTGTTCGTTAAAATCATTATTTGCTTTTGCGAGCTCTTTTTTTAAATATTCTTCCGTTTTTTTCAGTTCTTTGTAAGTCTCCAGCTCTTTTTCAAGTTCTTCTATTCTCTTAAGAGATTCTTTAAATTTAACGTCAGAGTCATCTTTCTTTTCTTCCTGGACTTCTTTTCTGGAGTCTCCGGAAAAAATCAATTTTACCCCGATTATTTTTCCGTAATCAATGAGATCTTCCCGTGATATTATATATTTAAACTGTTTCCCTGACAGTTTTTCTTTTTCAGCTTTAAGTTTTTTGTCTTTTATGGCTGTTTTAAGCTGTTCTATCGTGAGCTCTATTATTTCTGCTGCTTCTTTTAATGTATATTTAACAGGCATAATATTCCTTTCCCGGATAATAGATTATAAAAAAGTATATAAAAAATCTCACCTATTTGCAAGAAAAATTTTGGAAAATATTAAAAAGCTTATATAAATTTTATAAAACCTTACAATTACTCTGATGACAATAAATATACTTATTTGCTCTCGTGACGCGTAACGCGTGACGGGAGGAAGATTTTTATTACATGCTTATGCTCAGGTCAGTAAACCTGATTTCACTGAAAAATAAGACATTGAATTTTAAATTTTCACATAAAACCAGGATTATATCAATGGTCCAATTTTATAGCCTGTTCTATAAGCATAACCGGTATATCTTCTCTTACAGGGTATCTGAGTTTACAGGTATGGCAGTCCAGGAATTCCTCATTCCCTCTTATATATTCGAGATCACCTTTGCATTTTGGACAGGCTATTATTTTTAAAAGTTCTTCAGAAATCATAAAAAATCCTTTCTGGCTTTCTGACAATCATTTTTTCATATGATATATTCTTTAATATGTGCTTAAATCCTTCAGAAAAAATGCCTTTCCCCCCATGACTTAAATGAAAAAATATGATATTATAAAAAATTGAGATTATCCTGAATAAGTTACAAAATATATTGTAATCTCTTACTAACAAACATGACCGGTTCGGTCACAACGAATTATGAGAATTGTTTCTCCCATAATGCGTTACGATTCTCATATAAAAAGTTTATACTAAGGAGATGTTCATAAAATGCCAGATTATCAATATGACATTAAACTCGGATACAGTGCGAGAGACGGAAAATGGATTTTAGACGATGAAAGAATGTGGGTCGAAGTAGACGATATAGATGAAATGATAAATTATCTCAAAAGTACTGTCAAGATAAGAATGGAAGGAGAAATTCTTGTCAGAAGACATGGTAATAAATGGTATATGAGAGATGCCAGTAAATATATGCTTTTTAATAATCCTGAAGAAATGGCGACAGCCTTTAAAGAAATAGATGCCCATTATCAGGATGAAATAATCCAGCCGGCAGAAACTCTTTTCGGTCGTAAAAAAGGTAAAAGAGGTATTGATATGAGCAAGGTACAGGGCTGGATGAAGGATGTTACTACCAAGACAGAAGTAGAGGTAAAGGAATCAAAACAATACTGTGCCTGGCATAAAGATACTGAAATGGTTGCCACCTGCACAGGATGCGATAAAGGCCTCTGTGAAAAATGTATCGGGAAACAGATTGAAGACAATGTGTTCTGTAACAGTTGCTGGACACAGTATAAATTCTCCCGCCATCTGGAGAAATTTAAGAAACAGAGAGAACAATAGGTCGTAACGCGTGACGCGTAACGCGTGACGCGAACAAAGATTATTCATTTTAATAAAGATTATATTATATGGAAAAAAGCAATTTAAAAGATCTCGTAAAATTTCCTATCGATTATGAATTCAAAATTATAGGGAAAGCTGATATACTGGATATTGACTATATTGCCAAAGAGCTTCAACTTATTATAAATAGGGATTTATCCAGGGAAGGAATAAAAAAGCGGGAAAGCAGCAAGAAAACATATATATCTTATTCAGTTAAAATTTATCTTGAAGAATATAACGAACTTGAGAAGATTTATGCCTTTTTAAAATCACAGGAATCTATAAGTTACTATTTGTAATAATATAGTGAAGAATGAAGAGTGAAGAGTAAATCAGTAACCGGTAACTGGTAACTGCTCACTGTTCACTGAAAAGGGGGAGATTATTATTATAACGGTAAACAGTAATAAAATCGAATGGAATGAAGGTATGACTGTAACAGATCTCTTCAGGATTATGGGATATGATTTTTCTCTTATAGTTACATCAGTAAACGGAGAGATAATAAACGAAGATAATTACGACACATGTTTTATTCCTGACGGGGCAGATGTTAAAGCCATACATATTCATCATGGCGGTTAATATAAAAGGGAAAGAGAGATTATTCTCGAATGTATAAAAGGACAGAGATAATCCTGTCACGACTTACCTATAGAGAGGAAGATATAAATGGTAACTGACCATATAGTTAAAATACGGGATGCCCATAAAGTTCTTGCCGAAAAGAAATTTGACATATGTGAAATTCAAAAAGGCTATGCCGGCAGAACTCTGAGAATTGACATATCAAAAAATACTATTGACTTTATACCTGTTTCGGAGGAAATGAAAAAACTCTGGATTGGAGGCCGCGGGTTTGACCTGTGGCTTACATTTCAGGAAATAAATAAAAATACTAAATGGGACAGTCCTGAAAACCCTGTATGTTTCTCCTCAGGCCCTCTGGGAGGAACTATATCCTTCCCCGGATCAGGTAAAACTCTTGTTACGTCCATATCTCCTCTTACAGACTGTGTTATGGACTGTAATGTTGGAGGTTATTTCGGCCCTTATCTTAAATTTGCCGGTTTTGACGCACTCTGTGTGCTTGGTAAATCGGAAGATTATATTATTATATTGATAGATGCGGTAAATAACAAAATCTCAATAGAAAAAGCACCTCTGGAAAGCGATGATTCTCATGTAATCTCAGAAGAACTTACCGCCATGTATGCAGATAATGAACTGGATATGAGAAATATTGCCGTAGTTTCCACAGGAAGAGGGGCGGAATATGCCCGTATGGGAGTTCTGAATTTTTCTTTCTGGGACTGGCGCAGAGGTGTTGCAAGACTTAAACAGGCAGGAAGAGGCGGCATAGGAACAGTATTCAGAAATAAAAAAATTAAAGCCCTTGTAGTAAAGAGCCTTCCCATTAATTCTGCCTGGCGTATTTCGGAAAGTAAAGTAAGTAAAACCTTTCAGGATAATATATGTGCTTCATCCTGTAAAACAGATACTTCAAAAATCGATGAGATTATAAAAAAATGGAACAGTGACTCTGAATATGTTATAGAAATGATGCAGGATATTCAGGACATGGAACATTATATTTCAAAAAGTGCCATTGATGAAATATGCAAAAAAACAGGAAGAGCTAAATCACAGCTCTACCATATTGCCACTTTCTATAAAGCTTTCAGCCTGAAGCCGCGGGGCGAACAGGTTATTCAGGTCTGCCTGGGCACGGCATGCCATGTTAAAGGAGCGCCGAAAATACTTGAAGCCTTTGAGAGAGAACTCGGTATCAAACAGGGTGAAACAACGAAAGATGAAAAATTTACACTTGAAGCAGTTGCCTGCCTCGGTTGCTGCAGTCTTGCTCCCGTTGTAAAAATCGGAGAAGAAATTATAGGAAATGTAAAGGTTAAAGACGTTGCTAAAATTATTTCTGAGAGGCGTGGTGAATAATTATGACAAATTTAGAAGCAATACAGCAGAAAATAAACGAAGAATTTAAACAATATAAAGCCATGCTTATGGTATGTACAGGCACGGGATGTGTCTCTGCAAAAAGTTTTAATGTTCGTGACAGTCTTTCAAAAGAGATAAAAGAAAAAGGTCTTGAGAAAGAATATCTTGTAGTCCCTACAGGATGTAACGGATTCTGTGCTGTTGGCCCTATCATCGTAATTCAGCCTGAAGGCATATTCTATCAGAAAGTTAAAGAAGAAGACGTAAAAGAGATTGTAGAAGAACATCTCATAAAAGGGATTCCTGTAGAAAGGCTCATGCATAAAGATCCTGTAAGCGGAGCAGTCAATAAAACAATGAATGATATAAAATTCTTCACCAAACAGCAGCTTATAGCACTCCGCAATAAAGGTCTTATTGATCCTGAAAATATAGAACATTATATAGCCAGAGGGGGATATCAATCAATCCGTAAGGTTCTGGAAGGCAATGATCCCGAACAGGTGATAAAGGAAATAATCTCTTCAGGCATAAGAGGCCGCGGAGGAGGAGGATTCCCTGCCGGCGTAAAATGGCAGTCATGTCGTAAAGCATCCCTTCAAAGACAAGAACCTCCCTTTGTTATCTGTAACGGCGATGAAGGAGATCCGGGCGCATTCATGGACAGAAGCATTATAGAAACAGATCCTCATTCCGTAATTGAAGGGATGATGATAGGTGCTTTCTCTATCGGTGCATCGGAAGGATTTGTCTATATCAGAAAAGAATATCCCCTGGCTATGGTGAGACTGCAAAAAGCCATAGAACAGGCAAGAAAATACGGATTTTTAGGTAATTCAAACGAAAAATTCAAATTTGACATACACATACACAGAGGAGCAGGAGCTTTTGTTTGCGGCGAGTCTTCCGCTCTCATGGCTTCCATGTCAGGAAGGCCGGGAGAACCGAGAGCCAAGTATGTACATAATGTGGAATTCGGCTTCCGCGATAAACCTACACTGCTCAACAATGTAGAAACATGGGCAAATATTCCTGCAATCATAGAAAAAGGAGCAAAATGGTTTGCCTCTATAGGTACAGGTGATGTAAGCGTTAATCCCTGGAACAGTTCTTCAGGAACAAAGGTATTCTCTCTTGTAGGAAATATAAATAATACGGGCCTTGTAGAGGTTCCTATGGGAATAAGCCTCAGGGAAATTATTTATGATATCGGAGGAGGCATACCCGGGGGAAGGAAATTCAAAGCAGTTCAGACAGGAGGCCCTTCGGGAGGATGTATCCCTGAAGCTTTACTGGATATGAAGGTAGATTTCGATTCCCTTACAGATGCAGGCTCCATGATGGGTTCAGGCGGCATGATTGTAATGGATGAAAAAACCTGTATGGTAGATGTAGCAAGATATTTTGTCAATTTCCTTCAGGACGAATCATGCGGGAAATGCACTCCATGCCGTGAAGGCCTTTATGCTTTAAATAATATTCTTACACGCATATGTAACGGAGAAGGTAAAGACGGAGATATTGAACATCTGGAAAATCTCTCTAAAACCATCTGCGAAACAAGTCTGTGCCAGCTCGGAGCCACTGCGCCCAATCCTGTTTTAAGCACAATTCGTTATTTTCGGGATGAATATGAGAAACACATAAAAGAAAAGAACTGTCCTGCCGGAGTATGTAAATCTCTTATTTCTTACAATATTCTTCCGGACAAATGTATCGGCTGCACCATGTGTGCCAGAAGATGTCCTGTAAATGCAATAAGCGGTGAAAAGAAAAGTTTACACATACTTGATAAGAGTAAATGCATTAAATGCGGTATATGTTACGAAATATGCCCTGCCGATGCAGTAAAGATAAGTTAAGAACAGCTGTCAGCTGATTGCTGTCAGCTGATTGCCAATAACAAAGGAGGCCCTCAGATGGGTGAACTTGTAATAAAGGTCAATGTTCCCGACTGGTGTGAAGATATTATAAAAGAAGAGATAGAACAGGAGATTATAAATAAAATAAACAGTCTCTCCAGGATTAATCCTCCTGATCTGTTCGGTATAATTAAAGATGAAAAAAGAGAGGTAAAGGATCTGGTGGCCAGGACGTAAGAATCGTGACGCGTGACGCGTGACGTGTGGATTACGTCTGACCGGTTTAAATATATGAAAATCTTTGTAGACAGCAGTCTTATTATTGAATACTGCAGAGGTAATCTTAAAGCAAGAGATCTCATGGATTTTATAGATAAGAACAAAGAAAAGTTCGATGTCTATATAAATCCGTCAGTATGGGCCGATGTTATTTATACGGTGAATAAAAAATATGGTATTGATCTGAAAACCATCGGTTATTACCTGTTTTTAAATTTTAAGATTCTTGATATTACTCAGAAACTGGTTTTTTATTCCTTCAGTTTTATTCAGAAATATAAACTCAATCCTTCAGAGGCCATGGTTCTGGGATGCTGTAAAAAATATGGCATCAAACACCTGGTGTCCCTGAATAATGATTTTATTAAACCTTCAGAAGGTGAAGGAATAACTTATATAAATGCCACAGGGAAGCTAAAAGCTTTACAGGATCGTAATGCGTAATGCGTAATGCGTAATGCGAGAATAGCATTTACAAAATAGAGGCAGTTTTTTCTCCGGGAAGAAGCAAAAATAAAAGGCGAAGAACCACGCGTCACGCGTCACGCGTCACGCGTCACGACCAAAAAGGAGGTTTATCAATGGCTGAGAAAATAGAAATTACAATAAATGAGAAAAAAGTTAAAGTAAATAAAGACAGTTATCTGCTGGATGCAATTATAAAATCAGGGTTCGTTGTGCCTACACTCTGTCACCATAAGGATCTGACTCCTAACGGCACATGCAGACTGTGTGTGTGTGAAATAGAATTAAAAGGGAAGAAAAAACTTGTTACAGCCTGTAATTATCCTGTACGTGATGAAATAAAAGTTTCTACCGACAGTGAAAGAGTCAAAAATCACAGAAAAATTCTCATTGAAATGTATCTGGGCAGATGGCCCAATGTACCTTTAATACAGAATATGGCTAAAAGGCTGGGTGTAACGGAATCCCGTTTCAAAAGTCCTCTCACGGAAGAAAACGATAAAGCCTGTATTCTGTGCGGCCACTGCGTAAAAGCCTGTAAAGAATTTATGATGGAAGAAATACTGGATTTTGCGGGCCGGGGCATAAAAAGACATCTGACTATGCCTTTCTACGAAATGGACCATAACTGTATAGGCTGTACATCCTGTGCCTATGTATGTCCTACAGGGGCCATTCAGATAATAGACGATCTGAACAACCCGGCTGATCCTATCATGATAAGGGATCATGGCATGAAAATAAATGCAGAAATGGCAACTCTTGATAAATCTCAGAACAGAATGAGGGAAGTAGGAACTGCAAATATTGTAGATGTAATGAATGCCTATGATCTGCTGCCTGTTCATAATTATAGATACGGAAGCCACCCTGAAGTATATAAAATAGACTCAAAAATGTTAAAGGCAAAATACTTTACCCAGGGTACGGCAGACGGATGCTGGAAAGGATGTTCCATGGCATGTGCAAAAGCTGTAGACGGGTTTCTATTAAAAACCGGCCCCTATAAAGGTCAGAAAGTCTGTGTTGACGGGCCGGAATACGAAACAGCCGCAGGTGCTGCCAATATGGGATGTTTTGACGGAGATTTTCTTGTAGAATTCAATTTCTACTGTGATACATACGGCATTGATACAATCTCTGCTGCCACGACAATAGCTTTTGTCATGGAATCCTTTGAAGCAGGCGTCATAAATGAAACCCATACGGGAGGGTTGAAACTGAATTTCGGAGCATGTAACGAAGTGCTGGAGATATTGCATCAGATGGCAGAAGGGAAAGGTTTCGGCGTTGATGTAGGCCAGGGTATCAGATGGCTCAGAAACAAATGGGTAAGAGAATACGGTGCAGACGAACAATACCTTCTGGATATAAGCACCGAGTCGAAAGGGCTTGAAATATCGGAATATGTTACAAAGGAATCCCTTGCCCAGCAGGCAGGATACGGCCTTACCCTGAAAGGCCCCCAGCATGATGAAGCATGGCTTATATTCATGGATATGGTAAACAATCAGATACCCAGTTTTGAAGATAAAGCGGAAGCACTTTATTATTTCCCTCTCTGGAGAACATGGTTCGGACTTATGGGACTCTGTAAGATTATATGGAATGACGTTGTGCCGGCAGATAATAAATTTGAAAAGGAAGCCGCCAAGATTCCCGATCATGTAAATAATTATTTTAAATTTTTCGAAGGTATGACAGGAGACCCACTTGATGAAGAAAAGATGTTAAACCAGTCGGCAAGAGCCTATAATTTCCAGAGGATCATGAACCTTATGCTGGGATTCGGTACAAGAGAACATGATACAATGTGCTATCGTTCTAAAGGGCCTGTTACAAAGGAAGAATATGAGTCCAGAGCGGAAAGATATGATAAACAGCTCAGAGAGATCCTGGGGGTAGAGACGGAAGGTAAGTCTACTGAAGAGAAAATGGCAATACTCAGGAAATATCGTGAAGATCAGTATGAAAAAGTAACTGATGCAGTCTATAAGAGAAGAGGCTGGACAAATAATGGAGTGCCTAAAATAGAAAGACTCAGAGAACTGGGTATCGATCTGCCGGAACTTGTGGAGATTGTCAAAGATTATCAGGAATAAAGAATGAAGAATAACAGGTGATGGGTTAACTATCACCTGTTATTTTTTTTGTAACAATGGTCATCTTACAGGGAAATTTTTCCTTCTAAAAAACATCGTCCATCTGGCAAGGAAAGTGGAAAAACAAATTATATTGAAAGGTTTAATTGCACAATGAGACAAAGGGTATCAAGGTTGGTAAGAAAGACTCTTTCTTTTTCAAAAAAGGTTGAAAATCATATAGGAGCCATATGGATGTTTATACATCATTATAATGATTCTCTGGTTTATAGGTAAATATTAATTTACCACTATCTCTTTAGGACTACCGATAATGTTAAAAACATGTTAAATTTTAGCAGGTTTTTCTTATCGCATAACAAAGAAGGACTTTTATTGAAAAATGAAGAAATTTTTATATATAGAATGGAGAGATTAAACAGAATGGATATATTTACTCGAAACGTTCCGGGCACAACGGAAATACTTCAGAAATCCTGTATAGGTATAGCAGGATGCGGCGGACTCGGTTCCAATGCGGCAGTATCACTGGTAAGAGCCGGTATCGGAACTTTAATCCTGGTAGATTTTGATGCAGTCGAAAAATCAAATCTGAACCGCCAGTTTTTCTTTCAATCAGATACTGGCAAAAAAAAAGTTGAAGCACTCTCGGTCCATCTTAAAGCAATAAATCCGGAGGTTAAACTTATTACCCATACCTGTGAGATAACTCCGCAGAATGTGCCAGATCTATTCGGTTCTGCCGATCTGCTCATAGAAGCCTTCGACAGGGCTGAAAGGAAAAAATGGCTTATAGAGTCATGGTGCAGAAGCTTCCCCGGCAAACCGGTGGTATGCGGTAACGGCCTCTCAGGTCTCGGCAGATTCGATGACCTGAAGGTAACAAAAATAGGAAACATTTATTTCTGCGGTGACGGGAAAAGCGATATGACTATGGGACTCTGTTCTGCAAGGGTTGCCATAGTTTCAAATATGGAAGCACATACTGCAATAGAAATTCTGATAAATAAAAATGATTTATACAGATCGTGACGCGTGACGGGAGCAAAACATCATCTGACCTGAGTATGAGCATTTAATAAAATCTTTTTCTCTTAATTCTTCACGATTGGTACCGCTCCAGGTAAATTAGTAACCATTTTATCAGCTTCTGCCTGACAGGCTCTTACGAAGAAAAATAATTTGCCTTATTTAATTTGTTTTACAGACAATAAATTAACCCTTATTTAATTTTTAATTCTATATAAAAAACTAATTTTTCTTCTCCAGAGCCTGCCAGGCAGAAGCTTTTTACAGATATCCTTTTATCTGTTACGGTAATTAGTTATTCCATTCTTTATCTCTCTGAGAAAGTTTCCCGTCCAGAAAAGCCTGTAACTTTTCCGGCCTCTGAGGAAGTCCGAAGGATTTCATTATGTCCATGACATTACAGATAATAGTTCCTTTATCGAAGCCTTTCCAGAAATTTTTACTTTTTGCTATTGCGCCGAGAGCTTCTTTCTGTTCTTTTGATAAATCTTCTGCAGTTATATTTTTTTCCAGAGGTTTATCGTTAAATATAAGATGAAGTATAGCATTTGCTACAGTCCAGCTCTCGTGAGGAGTGACTTCATCCATTGCTTTTATAAGAGCGGGCAGGACTTTTTCAGATTTTTTCCCGGTAATAGCCAGTAATTCACAGCAATATGTCTGAACATCTGCATCGTCCCAGGGAAATTTTTTAAATATATCTTTTGCATTGCCCGGGTTAACAGTTCCTTCTATCAAAAGTTCAAGACCTTCACCGGGCATATGTTCCGGTATAACACGGGCCAGTCCCATTGCTGCCGCTATGCACACAGAGAAAGGAGAAGGGGAATTTAATATTTCCTTGAGCCAGTCTTCATCTTTTTTACCGGACAGGAGTCCTGCAGAAAAAACACATGCTGCCAGCACCATTTCATTTACCTCGCTCTTTATATGGCTTTTCAAGACAGGAAGATTTTCATCTGCCTTTTCAGGGAAAATACCGAGCAGATAGGCAGATGCCGCCCTTACAGAAGGCTCTTCGTCATGAAGTAATTTTTCATAGACAGAACAGCCTTTCAGAACAGCTTCATGAGATTTTATCACCCATTCCTGTTCTTCCAGAAGTTGTTTCTTAAATTCTTCTTTATCCCTTTTTTCATCATAAAAACTCATATCCTGATGAACATCCAGATAGGAATTACCGAAGGCCAGATTTGAGAGGTAAACTAAAATTTTATCCTTATCAGGAACAGGATTTTCCAGCAGTTCAATCAGGAAAGGCACTGCAAAGGAAGTGGCTTCGTAGACAGTTCCCTGATGCCATATATTTCCGTATAAATACCACAGAGCATCTTCCCTCTCTTTTATATCTTTTGATGCCAGTTTTCTTATAAGTCCCGGCACATCTGCAGCTTCTCCGTAGGCGTGTTCAAGTGTTTCCCATGGAATTTTATCAAGATTTTCCAGCATTTTCTTCTCTTCCTTCCTTTTTTCTGGACAACAGGCCCTGGCGAAATCCATTCCAGAACAATCTGTCTTCTTTATTATAGGCATTGGTGGCAATAGAACCTATGATTTTAAGCTGAAGTTTATTGTATTCATTGGTGTCTGTCTGTCCCCTTTTAAAACCTTCATCCATATAATCAATGCCGGGAATAAAGGTCTGCTTTATCTCCCTGAACCAGTCTTTAAATCTTTTCTTTTCTATCTGACGGATTTTTCTTCTTTCTTCCATCTTTTTTGCTCTTGCTCTTTTTTCTTCTTCTACATTCATTTCATGTTCTTCTACACGTTTATAATAATCTTCCCAGGTAAGTTCCAGATCTTCAAGGCATAAAATGGTATCTTCCACCGGTTCTACTATAAGTTCCTTCCATTCTTTGTCCGTCATCTTTGATTTTACGTTGAAATATTTATCAATAAGTTTAAGAACCAGTATATCTTTATCAAATCTTGTCTCACATACTTCATAATTACATACAAGAGGATCATTATAATCTCCGGCACCGTAGGTGCAGTGAAATTTTCGCACTTCTTCTATTACCTGCCGTTTATCCATGTTGCATGTCCTTTCTTATCCGGTCTCAATCGTGACGCATCACGCTTTACGAGTTTATATCGCACATCACGCATCACGCTTTACGCATGACGATGTTGTTATGAGACCAGATATATTTCCCGTATATTATAACATAAGTCTATTTATAAATCTCCCTGACTATTATTAACAATTTATCGGGCACAAAATTTTCCTGTTATCCCGATCACCCCATAAACACCCATGATCGTCCGGTCACAACGAAGGATGAGAATCTGTCCTCACATCACGCATTACGCATTACGCATCACGCATTACGCATCACGCATCACGCTTCTCATATAAATTCCTGTAGAAATTTATCAAGATACATTATTATATTTTTAATATCCTTATCTTCTCCGACACATACTACAGTTACAAGAGACCAGTTTTTTTCTCCTTTCATGGATGAAATAAATACATCCGGGAAAGAAGTACTTTTATTATTTTTATTAAAAAACCAGTAATAAAGAGTTTCTTTACGATTGTTCTTAATAACGGTCATTTTAACCGTTTCAAAACGGTCTGTTATATTTATAATTTCTTCACTGTATATCAAATATCCCCATGCTTCATAACATACTCTTGGAGAATGGAGGAGTCTTGCATCATTTCCTGAGGATATTACTGTTACGGTAAAGGTTCCGTAATTTTCCTTTACTATATTCGTACCTGTAGTTATCGCAAAATTCTGTTCTTCTTCCGATAATACCACAGGAACTCCTCTGTGGTTTTCTATCACTTCAGGCAGTTTCAGAGAGTATTCATTTTTCTCTGATGTCTTTTTTCCACCTGTAAACATAGAAAGAATTATAAGAAAAAGAGCCAGTGATACTTCCAGGATGATGTTTTTTTCCATAATAAATATACTCCCAGTATGGCTATTATAAAATAAAATATACCGATAATATTATGAAAGACGAGACTTTCTTCGCCGTTAAGAAAAATTCTTAAATAGGCTATGGATACTATTCTGAATATATTGCATATTATGGCAGTAATAACAGATAAAGGTATTAACAGAATTACCTTCTGTTTCATAAAGAGTCCGAGAAGTATAAGAAAAAAGGCAGTAAAAAAAAGATATTTAGAACCGGAGCAGGGAGCACCCACTTCCAGCCTTATTTGATTTAAAAAAATCATTGTCCCGTGTATTTCAACAGATACTCCTCCCATGCGAAGAAAAAAAGCTGCCACTGAAGTGCTCAGTCTGCGAAGAAAAAATCCGAAGAACATATTTATATGATGGGTCCAGGGCAGCATGAGGAACAGTATAAGAATTGCCGGAGGATTTTCTCTTATGTTTTCGCTGAAATAATAATATATAAGCAAGGAAAGAGAGATGATAAAAAACAGAGCGGAAATAATATTTATGCCTGTATTTCTTATGAAGATAGATATGACGGACATTATAGCTATGGCAGATAAAATAATATTATTACTTTTTTTCACAGAAAAATTTCTCATATAAATGAGAAAAGCTATAAGTGCAATGTATCCGTAAGAATCGTAACCTTTTCCCGTCCATGTTCTTATTAACCAGAGAACCTCGTTTCTATAGAAAAACAAAAGGGCAATAAAAAGGAATATGATTGATGCTTTTCTGCAGATCCTCTGGAACAATTGAATGGCCTCCCTAAAAAGTAAAGGGTGACCGGTGAAATATTCACCGAACACCCTTCACGCGTTACGCGTTACGCGTCACGACCTTCCCCGACCTGTAATAAATAACAATAGCAATTAAAATCATAACGATAATCATAAACACTGTTTCCGGTTCAGGTATGGATGGAGCAGTCATTTCGCCATTGTAGTTTCTGTCTATGCCGAACTGTTTATACTGTTCCTGTGTTTCGAGTACTATAAGTGCCGTATAAGGTGAAACCATATAATAATCCTTTGCAAGTGTAACGGTTGCACTGAATTCTTCATCTGAAAGTTTATTTGCAATCTCCCTGTTACGGGCTTCTACAAGATAATTATAGGCCCATAATCTTCCTATATGGTCGTCACTTACTTCTCTATGTTCTTTCTTCAAATTGACTTCTCTCAAGATTTTTCCGGTGTCTTCTTCTTTTATGACGACAGAAATATCCTGTTTATATCCCTTCGGAAGTCTCACATAAAAGAACGCAGGACTCGCGGGAGTTATATCGATTTTACTCGACGGAACAGGTATTACAGATTTATCCGAAGTACTGCATTTACAGGTAATATTATATTTTCCTCCCTGAAGAGCACAGGTTTCAACCTTTGAAAAAGCACCGTCCAGATTTGCCGGATCATTTACCCTTAGAGAGAGACCGTTTACCTGCTGCACAAGATCTGTAACAAAGGAATTATCATCATAATTAATTACAATTACCCCTGCCGACATTCCTTCATATCTGTCCGCTTTCTGTATGCAGGATTGTCCGTATGTTATAAGAGGATGGCCGCTGTGGACTATACCGAGAAATACGGGCTTCAGGTCATAGTTCTCAGGGAAAAAGCTTCTGTCAAAAGCAGGCACTATATCCATTCCTCCGTATGCTTCGAGTCCATTTATGAATTCTGACGCTTTTTTCCTGTTTTCTTCCGTAACACTCACAGGAGACGGAAAGAGTTTTTTTGTTTCAAAATTTGCGGCTATAACATTAAATCTGTCATCAGGGCCAAGATTATTTATAGATTTTATTATAGCTTCCTTTGCACCTTTTAAAACCCCATCTTTCTCCATTTTAGCCGTACAGTCAAGGAAATAGGTAACACTGACAGGCTCACTCTTCATGTTTCTGAAAGAGGGGTAAAAAGGTATCTGGTAACAGGTAAAATTTTTACTCGAATAGGAGAGAATATCTGACTGGTGAACGGTTTTTTCAATCAGAAGTTCAAAATCATCTGACCTGAACCCGTCTATAGCGATTTCCGCTCTTTTTTCATATCTCCCCATAGAGGAAATTTTCATATCCTTTGACAGTCCTGTCACTGAAAATATGTCGCCTTTTGAGCGTACATCTATAATTGCAGTGGTTTTTACATTTTTGTCGATGGAGAAATTTCTTGCATGGAACGTAACAGGTAGAAAAGACATGCCCTTTTCTCCGGGACATAGTGGTGATGAGATGCCTATTTTAACTTTTCTTGAAAGATTTGCCTCTACGGGAAATACCTTTAATGAATAAAGATTTCCTCCAAGCCATGTTACAATAGCCGGGTCTTTCTGTTTTGATACTATTGTATTATATGCATTTTCTGCCTTTTCTTTTGCAGCTATTGATGCAATATGTTCTTCTCCGTTAATCCAGAGAGACATTTTAGTGACCACTCCTCCGGGAGGGACACGAAATTCACAGGTCATTTCCTGTTTAGCCCATTTTGATGCCACATCAAGAGTTATTTCCTGATAGGAAAGCATACTGTCCATATTGACAACTCCGTCATAGTGGCAGCCGGTCAGGTAAACTCCTGCATAATAATAATAATCTTCATCCATATATTCATGGAAAGATCTGACATTTCTGTAGCCTATTTTTATCTTTTTCAGAGTTTCTTTTTCTGCCACCTGAATTTTTTCACCGTAGAGAAGATAATATAATGTAGCAGCCTGATCACCGTAAATATATTGTGAATAATTCTCCTGTTTCGGCATTAAATACCCTGCCAGTGTATCAAAAGGAGTTTCATTATAGGCATAAATATTTACAAGGGCAGTTTTTATGCCTGTCTGTTTTAAGAGCGATTTATATATGGCAGGCCTTTCTTCTTCTTTACAATTGACGGCTCTGTATATTTCCCGTCTTGTCACATAGGACATACCTGTTCTTACACCGCAGTATAATATAGGCAGGATAATAGTAATAACAATACAGGATACTATAAGCAAACTTTTATTATAATATTCTTTTGCCATAGTAAAATTTCTTCTGAAGGCTACTACGAAAACACAGAGGGAAAGAAAGGGGGAAAAGCCCAGTATGCCGAGTCCGTAAATCATCAGGGCTATAACAGATATGGGGATAAGTGGAAGAAACCCCAGTGAGAACACAGAAGAGTAAACCACTCCCAGGAATGTTGCATGAACAGTAAACAAAAGCAGTAATTTCGGCAACGGACCTTTCCATAATGCTGTAATGGTTATGCCGATAAACCCTGTAAACAGGGCAGTGTAAAGTTCAGGTGAATAGAAACATACAGGGAAAGGTATAAAATAAAGGTTTGTTGCAAAAGCTCCTATCGGCAAAAGGACACCGAATAATATCATCAGAAACCTGTAAATGGAATCCCGTCTGTCAATAAAATAGTTCCAGTAACTGTTTTGACTGCGATTATAGTCATTCCTTTCCCGGTTCAGCATTTCTCTTTCTCTTTCAGTTAAATTTTCTTCCGTCATAGGTTTTCCTCCTTTATAAATCGTGACGCGTAACGCGTGACGGGTTCATCCCTGAGCATCGCGCATTACAGGATCATTATTTATGAATAGTTATGAAACAAACTGTAATTATTTTATCATAATTCATATATTATATATACGGATAATAATTTAAAAAGTTCAGAATAAAAATTATTTTATATGAAAATGATGAAGTCTTATGCTTCACTGTTTATTCATTTTCATATCTGGTTGTGACCGCTCCGGTCATGCCTTTTAGATAAACTGCTTTTTTCACAGGACCTTCACAACTTCTTCACATGATCTTCACAAGTTTATATTATAATTATTTAATTAATATTTTTATAATGATATAATATATTCACATTTTTCTGAAGAATAAGGCATTAGCAAATCTATAGAAAAAATTTACGGGAGGATAATTTATGGAACAAACAGTCATAAAACCCTATCATATGTTTAATCATGATGGCAGAAAGTATATAATTAATATTGAAGAAATGAGTGCAGCCGGTATAGATGACGATACAGCCGGAATAATTGAAAAATGTGCCTCAGAGCTTGATGCAGTTACGGAGCCGCCTGAAGAGCTTGCAAAACTCGGATTACTGCAGAAAGACACAGGAAAGACTCCAAAAATAAAAAAGAATATTGAACCGTCTCCCGTAGTAAACATGTGTCTTTTTCTGACCCAGTCATGTAATCTGAAATGTATATACTGCTACGGAGAAGGGGGAGAATACGGCACAGGCGGCAATATGGAAGAAAAGACTGCTTTCCGGGCTGTGGACTGGATGATAGAACAATCGGGGAAAATGAAAAAGCTTCACATTGGTTTTTTCGGAGGAGAACCTTTCCTCAGATTTCCTCTCATGAAATCAATCGTAGAATATGCCGGGAAAAAAGTCACCGAAGCAGGAAAAATTGTTAACTTCCATCTTACCACCAACGGCACCCTTCTGGATGATGAAAAAATTGCTTTTATAAAAGAAAATAATATAAATGCAATGATCAGCTTTGACGGTACGAAAGAGTTACAGGACACGCAGCGTCCCTATGCAAACGGCGAAGGTTCCTATGATTCCACTGTGCCTGAAATAAAAAAACTGCTTGAAGCAGTGCCTGAAACGCCGGGCCACGCCGTAATTGTAGGAGATACAGATCCATTAATAGTAAAAGAAGCTATGAAAAAAATCGGCTTCAGAGCTATATCGGTTATGCCTGCATCCAGTTCTCTCTTTACAGAAGACAGGACAAAAGCTGCGAGAGATACGGTAAATGTCCTTCAGGAAATGGAACATGAAGCAGAAACATGGTTAAGCCTCATCAAAAATAGAGACAGTCAGGCCTTAAAAACCCTCAAAGACAGAGGGGCATTATATTACGGTATAATGGCTCTCCTTCACAACAGCAAAAAACATCATGCCTGCGGTGCCGGCCTGGGTCTTGTCGGGGTCTCTTATGCCGGCGATGTTTATCTCTGTCACCGTTTTGTAGGGAGAGACGAATATAAGCTGGGAAGTGTTTTTGGGAAAAATCTTAACAGGGAAGCATATCAAAAAAGTCCTTTAACCGTTAACACACGATGTGCCTCCTGTTTTGCAAAGTACTACTGTGGCGGCGGGTGCAAGCATGATAATTTAGGTGCCTGCGGCTCTGTGTCAGAGCCATCTGAAGACATGTGCCACATTAAATGCCGTGAACTTGAACTTTCGGCATGTGTCGCATCCAGGCTCAATGACGCCGACAGGGCTTTCCTTGTTAATGAAGACATATTTCCGCCGAAACCATGTCCTTTTGATTTCTAATGAGAAAAAAATCTTTTTGTTGACCTCTTTTAATTTTAAGAATATAATTAGAGTGAAAAGTGAATAGTGAGTAGTGAAAAGTGAATAATGCGTAATATCTTATTCTTTTCACTTTTCACTTTTCACTTTTCACTACTTCCTGACTATATTTAATCAAAAATTAGATTATTTTCAAATAAAGGGATATTATGTTTATAATCTTTATTCTTGTTTATGTACTTCTCCCACTGGCTTTTCTTACAACTGCATGTCTTGCCTATAAATATCACAGTGATTTCAAGAAATTAAAAGACAATGTAGACAGTTCCAGAGATATGTTGAGCAAGATTATTGAAGCAAAAAAATCGGAAGAAAAACTCGATGGCACAGTAAAAGATGTGGCCAATTTCATGGATAAAATGAAAACGGAATATGAAGACAAAATAAAATCCCTTGAACACAGTCTGGCCATAAATAAGGTTATCAATGAAGTTGCAAAAGAAGTCAATCAATCTCTGGAACTGGAAAAAATATTACAGGATACACTGGATAAGATTCTGGAAGTTACAGGTGCAGAAACAGGTCTTATATTGATTACGGACAGAAAGAATAACAGGCTGACCCCTGCGGCATTCAGCGGTATGTCACAGGAACTCATGGATGATATAAAGAAAAGATTTATAAAATCTAACAGCGGAAGCAGAGGAGAAGCAATTACTCACGGGAAATCCATAAGAACCGGAAATATATCTGACCCGTCGAGTCTTACAGGAGTACTGCTGAAAAAAGGAAGTCTCAAATCTCTTGTAACAGTTCCGCTGAAATCCAAACATGAAGTAGTGGGGATAATGCAATTAGGAAGTTATCAGGAAGGAAAATTTTCCAGAGAAGAAATGAATTTACTTGATACCTTCGGCACTCATATCGGTATAGCAGTAAATAATGCAAATTTATATGAAACCATTAAACATAATATGTCTCAGCTGGAAAAAAAGAATTTAAAACTTACTGAGCTGGAGCAGATGAAAACAGATCTGGTTCAGCTTATCGTCCATGATCTGAAGAATCCTCTTATGGGCATAATGGGTTATACGGATCTCCTCATGGAAGAAGAAAAGCATTATAATAAAAATCAAATCACCTCGCTGAATATGATCTATATAAGTTCGAGAGATCTTATGAGAATGATCTTGAATCTTCTGGATATAAGCATAATGGAAGAACACCGTGTAACATTAAAACTCGATGAAATAAATATCAGAGACATAATAAACAGAAATATCTTTGAAGTAAAAGCATTGCTGCTGAAAGAAAACAAGACTGTAAATCTGGAAATTCCCGAAAGATTACCGGTTATAAAAGCAGATAAAGATCTCATTTACAGAGTCGTTGCAAATCTTTTAAATAATGCAATAAAATATTCTCCTCCCAATGGTATTATTACGATAGGTGTCAACTACGGAGAAATGGAAAAATGGCTTACCGTATCTATAGCAGATGAAGGGCAGGGGATCCCCAAAGATTATCAGGACAGAATTTTTGAGAAATTTATTCAGGTTGACGCAAAAAGCAGAAATATTCCAAACATGAGGACATCAAGAGGTCTGGGTCTCACTTTCTGCAAGCTGGCTGTTGATGCTCACGGAGGACGAATCTGGGTGGAAAGTGATGTAGGGAAAGGAAGCAAATTCTGTTTTAATCTGCCATTTATATATTTCCCTGATGAAGAAGATGACGGGGCGTGATAATCGTGATGCGTAATGCGTGACGCGTGATGCGTGGTTTCACCGGGTACCGGGCGAACACTGTTCGCCCCTACTGGTCACTGGTCACTGGTCACTGGTCACTCATAATATCTACCAGTTCTCTTTCCCTCAAAAGCCTTTCTTCATACTTAAAACTTTCAT